>JAQXDF010000032.1 GCA_029251475.1 Rickettsiaceae bacterium | reverse complement strand
TGCGGCTGGATTACCTCCTTAAAGACTACACAAACATTAGATAGTAAAAACTAGCTATTAATTTAGCCAAGTAGTTTTATTTAATGTTGGTCAAAAACTTACTGTCACTACCTTTACCTTCTTATTTGATATTTGTGTATATGTTGATATTTCTTTTAAAAAGCTTTTCCTTTTGAACTTCCCTTATTTATTATCTACCATTTTTATTTTAAATCTTTTAATCTATAGAAAAACTAGTAGTATTTGTATACTGGCCTTAGGGGAAAAATATAAAATAACGCGTATAATGATAGAAAAAATAGAAGAGTCAAAATATTTATGACAAATCATATTAAGATCTTACTTGAATCGCAATCACCATCTTGTCCTTTAGTCGTCGTTGTAGAAGAGGGTAAGAATAGCACCTGGATGTACTTAATAAATCTTGAAAAATCTAAATTAGGAAAATCTAATCCAGTTGTGGCCACAGCTTGGTTAAGAAATCATCTAGAGAATAAATCTAATTCTATAGATAAGGCGATTATGGAATCTGGTTCTGCTCCTATGTTGCCAGGAGAGTTTTGCAATCACCCAGAAGGTAAACAAAAAATTAATCCAGAAGAGCTTGAGTGTATTTGGTTTGAAGGAGGCGATGGTCTTGCGTTGTTAGAAAAAGGTGAAATTTTGTGTATTATCCCTCCTTGGGCCAGTGAAGATTATCCACCATATTCAAGGGATTGTATAAAAGAAAATTCATTGGCTATTCCTTTGTTTGAAAGAAATATGTTAATTGATGTGGTGAGAAAAGCTCAAGAATTTTGGCTTTCTTGGGATAAAGATCCATGGACTTCATTCAAAGATAAAAGGTTAAAATTACTTATAAATCACTTTGGTGAGTATACAAAATATTATTCTATAGATGGAGGAAAATGGCCTCCAAAGTCGATGGTAAAATTCGAAGTTGATAATATTACTTATTTTATAACTATTGGCGTATCAATGATTCCTCAGCCAACTGTTGAACAATATACAGATTTGCGACGATTTGAACTGGGGTGCGCAATAGAAACAAGTGAATTAGGGAAAAATGAAATGGCAATAGCCGAGTTTTGTTCTGCAATTGTGAGGATGCCTTGGGATAACATTACGTGGATTGGATGCGGTCATACTACAGAATGCTATGATGTTTTTTCTCAGGAGAATTTATTTCCTTATGGGGTCTTTATCAACTCAAAAAAATATAGTAATCTTCCTCAAGTCGAGTTTCCAGACTTTAGAGAAGATACAGTTAATTTGCTGTGGATTACTCCAATATCTCAGGTAGAATTTGAGTTGATTAAGGATAAAGGTAATGATGAGTTTTTGAAACAAGCACGAGAAAAAAATAGATCCTTGATTTTTGGAAATAACGATAATAAAGGAAGTAGGAACAAGATAAAAAATGTTATAAAAGGATTGTTTTCTAGAAAGTAGCTTGTTTTTACTGTATAGTACTGGCCTGATAGATAGGGTAATAGCATCTGGAGACATTAAGAATTCGAAGATATTCTTAGGGTTGTGCGTTGTGAATACAGTGTTTAGGTATGCAATCATTATTGTGTTTGTTTCTAATCTTTATAAAATATACCAAAATACCTTTTCTTCTAATCAGTTAAAATTATTGAAAAAAGAATTTGAGGGGAATATAAAAATCTCAAAAACAAATTATATAGTTTTTGGTGTGTTGGTGTTATTTCTTGGCTTGCCTTTTCCGGTTAGCTTGCATCTGGGGTGGATAATAATATTAGTCCCTGTTTTATTTTTACGATACGTCTTTGTTGTGCCAAGGTTTTTATTTCAAAACTCTATACCAACAAGATTTCAGTCATTTTATATGATTTATAGTAATAATTATCAATCATATAAGTCTATTGCAATGGTATTAGTTCATATCACTATAATGATGACACTGTATTTATTATTCTTCACTGGCCCATCAGTAATTGGGGCTTATGTAGTAGTAACTACAAGTGGTGTATTTGCTACTACAGGAATGATGCTTGTTATATGTGAGTGGTTTTCTACTATTATGGGACTAGTATTTGTAATAATTTATACCAAACTATCTTTGGTGTTATATTGTGATAGCAGGGGGAAAGATAATATATTATTGAACTAAACTTAGGAATCTTTGGTGTATTCAGCTATTTTCTAAGTTCTACAAACAACTTTTTAACTTGCTGTATTACTTTATTTATGCAGATCTTTTCTTGAGAATAGTATCACTTACAGAATAGTGATTATCATGCTGCATTTTTGAAAAATTATGTTATAATCCCTGTTCCATAAGGATTATTTAAGTATAAGGCAAAATCAAAATGCACATTCAGATTGATGATATAAAATTATCAAACCCAGTAATATTAGCGCCAATGTCTGGTGTGACGGATCTGCCTTATCGTAAGCTTGTAAAAAAATTTGGCGCAGGTTTAGTGGTTTCAGAAATGGTTGCAAGCCGTGCAATGATAGCTCTTAGTCACCAATCCTTAAAAAAATGTGCTATTGATCGTGAAGATAATGATGCAACTAGAGCCTGCGTTCAACTGGCCGGTTGTGAAGCATCGGTAATAGCAGAATCCGCAAAAATGAATGAAGATATGGGTGCTAAAATTATTGATTTAAATTTTGGATGCCCCGCTAAAAAGGTAGTAGGAGGGTTTGCTGGATCAGCCCTTATGCGCGATGAAAAATTGGCCTCTCAAATTTTATACGAAACAGTGAAGTCAGTTAACATACCTGTGACCCTTAAAATGCGTCTTGGTTGGGATGATTCTTCTAAAAATGCTGATAGGTTGGCTAAAATAGCAGAAGATGCCGGTATAAAAATGATTACTATTCATGGGCGCACTAGATGTCAGTTTTATAAAGGTAAGTCTGATTGGCAAGCTATTTCTAAAGTTAAAGACGCCGTAAAAATACCAGTGATTGCAAACGGTGACATAGTATGTATAGAGAGCGCAATGGAAGCATTGAAGCAATCTAAAGCCGATGGCATAATGATAGGAAGAGGGTGTTATGGCAAGCCTTGGTTGATTTCTCAAGTGGCTCATTTTTTAATGCATGGAAAAATATTGCCTGATCCTAGTATAGAAACGCAGTTAAATGTTGTGCTTGAGCATTATGATGCCATGATAGAACATTATGGAGACGATGTGGGTGTCAAAATGGCTAGAAAGCATTTAGGTTGGTATAGTAGCGGGATGCCTAATTCTGGTGAGTTTCGTGCATGTATTAATCAACTAAGTAGTATTACCGATGTCAAAAACAAGATTAATGAATTTTATGGACCGCTGATTTGATTATGATTAATAATAAAAACAATAAAACTTTATCATCCTCTATTGAAGATCAATTAGATCAATTTTTTGAAATGCATGCCGGAGATTGCCCTGAATCTGGTTTATATAACTTGGTTGTAAAAGAAGTAGAGAAAGTTCTGATAAAAAAAACACTTAGCTATGTTGATGGTGTTCAAGTAAAGGCATCGCGCATTCTTGGAATTAACCGCAATACTTTAAGAAAAAAAATGCAGGAATTCAATATTGACTAACTAACTGGTATGAATGTTTATTATGTTAAAAAACAATTTGAAAATGATTGCAAAGCGCTTATTAAACAACAGCTTAGTTCATGTAATATTTTTAGCTCTAATAGTTATTTTGGGGATAGGGGTGTTTTTTGTTTATGAAGATTTTTTCTTAAATAAGCCTGATCCTATATATACTTTAAGTTTTTTGCTTACTAGTTTAGTTATTCTTCTAGTTTTATGCATATTGTTAGCAAACAACAAAGCTTCAGAGATATTTGTATTTAGTAAAAATCCAAATAGTGGAGCTTCTAGATTAAGAAAACGTATAATAGTTGCTTTTAGTATAGGAGCTGCATTGCCAACTATTGTTGTAGCTGTGTTTTCTACGTATTTTTTTAACTTTGGAATTGAAGCCTGGTTTGATAAAAAAATATCCAAGGTATTAGATCAATCAGTTAGCGTTGGTGAGTCTTATATAGCAGAGCATGTATTGCAAATTAAGGAAACTGCTATCTCTGTATCTGATGATTTAAGTGCTATGTATTATGATTTAATACATAATGCTGAATTATTCTCGAAAGTTCTAAATGCTCAAGCCGAAATGCGCTCAATTGATGAGGCTATAGTGTTCCAAAAAGATACTAACAATATCTTAGCTCAAACCAATTTAAGTTTTTCCTTATCTTTTTTGACTATTCCTTCAAGGCTAATTGAACGAGCTGACCAAGGCGAGATTATTCAAATAAATTCTGACCCAACAAAGATTCGTATATTAATTAAGCTGAGAGATTATAATGACACCTATCTATTAATTGGTAGGCTAGTTGATTCTAAGATTATTGATCATATAGATCAAACTAACGGAGCGGCTGGAGAGTATTTTAGGCTTCGAGATAATCTTTTTTCGATGCAGGTTAAATTCTCTGTTGTATTTATTTTGCTAAGTTTAATTCTGTTAGTTGTAGCCATTATTTGGGGTAGGTCATTTTCAAATAGTATTGTGTCACCTATTAGGGAATTGGTAAAGGCAGCAGAGCGCGTTAAAAATGGTGATCTATCGGCAGAAGTGCCACTTGAAGGTTTAAAAAAAGATGAAGTAAAGGTTTTATCTTCTGCGTTTAATCGAATGGTAAACCAACTAAATCGCCAGCAAAAAGATTTGGCAGTGGCGCAACGTTCCCTTGCATGGTCGGATGTAGCCCGTAGAGTAGCGCATGAAATTAAAAACCCATTAACTCCAATCCAGCTCTCAGCCGACCTTTTGATCAAAAAATTTGCAGACGAAGTGTCTGATAAAGAGACATTTGTAAAATGTAGCCAAAATATCTTGAAACATTCTAATAACATCAAGAATATTGTGTCTGAATTCGTAGAGTTTGCTAGGCTTCCTTCTCCTAGTTTTACACTATGTGAAATAGTTTCTATGATAAATGATTTAATAGAATCAAGGAAGCTTATTAATGATACTATTGACTATCAGTTTTCTTTCAATGAAAAGAGTTTTGATTTTGTCTGTGACATAGCTCAAATAAATGCCGCTATAGTAAATCTCCTACTCAATGCTGAGGAGTCTTTTGATCATTCGTGCAGTAATAAGCGGATTAAGGTTGAACTAAATATAGATGGAGACCGTTTAAGTATTGCTGTAATGGATAATGGCCCTGGGTTTAGTGATAAATTATTATCATCAGCTAAAGAAGCTTACGTTACTACTAAATCAAAAGGTACTGGTTTGGGGCTTGCAATAGTGGATCGTATATCTTTAGATCACTTTGGAGAGATGAGGGTTTCTAATAATGTGTATGGCGGCGGAAGAATAGAGTTAATATTTAGCGTGTCTGAGTTAAAGATAAAGTTAAAATAAACATTAAGCTTCATTCGTTATTAACTATTTTGCAATAAAAAAGGTGGTGATATGCAATTATTAATCATTAAAACTGTTGCTTTCTTGTTATTGAGGGGCTAAATTTTTTATATAAGCTGTTTTTACGAGGGGCAAATTAAAATATAGTGAAGTTATAAACTTTTTATTCACTAATCGTAAAGAGAAGTAACTATTTTTTCAATACAGGTAAAGAGCCCAGGCTTTAAGTTGTTAAATTATATAAGTTTATATGGAGTAAACAGTATGGCATTAGATGTTCTTATTATTGACGATGAAGCGGATATAAGGGATATAATTTCTCATATTTTAAAAGAAGAAGGTTTTGGAAGTAGATCAGCAGCTGGCAGCGAACAAGCTTTCAAAGCAATAGAAGAGAAAACTCCAAATGCTATTATTCTAGATATTTGGTTGCAAGGAAGCGATCTAGACGGCCTTGGTATTTTAGAAATTGTCAAAAAGCAATATCCGCTAATGCCAGTCGTAGTTATTAGTGGACATGGAACTATTGAAACAGCAGTTAGTGCTACTAAAATGGGTGCTTATGATTATTTAGAAAAGCCATTTACTCATGATAAATTAATGATTGTTCTAAAAAGAGCATGTGAAGCAGCAAAGTTACGCAGAGAAAATATTGATTTAAAGACAAAAGTAATAGATAAAACTGAATTTATAGGCAATTCTTCTATTACGGCAAGGTTAAAAACAGAAATAGAGAAAGTTGCACCAACCTCTGGAAGAATAATGATTCATGGTGCTATAGGTAGCGGAAAAGAGCTGGTATCTAGGGTTATACACAAAAAATCTAAAAGAGCTAATGGACCCTTCATAGTATTTAGTCCAACTTCAATGAATGCTAACAAGATACAGCAAGAGTTGTTTGGTGACAGCGATAGAAATGATAAAAGAGTCAGTGTGCTAGAGGCTGCTAATAATGGTACATTATATATTGATGAAGTGGGAGATTTACCTGATGCATCACAAAATATGCTGTTAAAATTTTTAAAAGATCAGACATTAGTAAAAGCTGATAACAAAAAAATTCCTCTTAATGTGCGTTTGATAACTTCTACTACAAAAGATTTACCCGCAGAAATAGAACAAGGGTGCTTTAGACAGGATTTATATTACAGATTAAATGTAGTTCCGCTTTCCGTTCCATTATTGTATGAGAGAAAAGATGATATCGCTTTGTTAGTGAGATATTTTGTTAATCAATTATCAAAATTCTCAGGCTTAAAAGAGAGAGAGTTTTCTGATGAAGCAATTGCGGCTCTTCAGGCGTATAACTGGCCTGGTAATGTTCGTCAATTACGTAATGTCATTGAGTGGACGCTGATCATGAACCCTCCAAGCGCAGGAGGAGATCAAATAAAATCAGAGATGCTACCGCAGGATATTATTAATAATAGCGTGAAAATTTCTAAGCCTGATACTAATTTAGACATGATGTCAATGCCGCTTCGAGAGGCTCGCGAGGTTTTTGAAAGAAAGTATTTGACCGCTCAAATGAATCGCTTTAATAGTAATATATCTAAAACTTCAACTTTTGTTGGTATGGAACGTTCTGCTTTACATAGAAAGCTTAAAACTTTATGCATACATGCAGCAAATAACAAAGATGTTGAAAACTCTATGGAAATTGAGGGTTAAAGGTTATTTTAGGCATGATAAAACTATCTATACAGTCATTGATCTTGATTGTTGCTCTATGTTTAGCCGGGTGCGGAGAAAAAGAAGTTGCTTTATCTGGTAAATTAACTGAAGCTCAAAGCGATCAAATTAAGCAATATATAGTAGAGCAAAGAAGCAATGGAAGTTCTATTGATTTAAAAGGTATTTATGGCACTAATCTCAAGGGTTTAAAGCTAATCAACGTTAACTTATCAGGTGTTGATTTATCTGGAGTTGATTTAAGTGAGGCTGAGATAGACAGAGTTAATTTTTCAAATGCAAATTTAAAAAATATCATGGTTGCTGGTGCTGCAATGATAGATAGTGATTTTTCAGGGGTGAACTTTAATTCCTTAGACGCTCATGGCGTTTACTTTCAAGGTTCTATTTTTAGTAATACATCTTTTGTAGATTCCAATTTATCAAATGCTAACTTTGAAGAATCTTATTTTAAAGAAGTGAAAATAAAAAATTCAAAGCTAGATAGCATCAACTTAAAAAATGCTCATATGGAAAATATGACCATAGATGATGTGGACTTTCAGAGAGCTAATTTAGTTTCTATTAATCTATCAGGATCGAACATTAAAAATACAGGGTTTTTTGGAGTTGATATTAGAGATGCTAATATATCGAAGAGCACAGTTCATGGATGTAGTTTTGAATCGTCTGACTTGAGCGGAACAAAAATTCAAGATGTAAAGTTTATTAAAACCGATTTTGCGCAAGGAATTATGAATCAAGTTGGTTTAGTTGATGTTAGCTTTGAAGAAGCGGATTTTTCTCATGTATCTATGAAGAATTCTATATTAAATAATGTTAGTTTTAATAAAGGCTGTTTGTTAAAAAATACTTCAATGGTAAATTCTAATTTCATGAACACGTCCATGCAGGATAGTGTATTGGAAGATACAAAATTTTTAGGATCTAAAATTTCTAAATTAGTTCTAGAAAATATCAAAGGAAAAAATAACGGTTTTCAAGGTGCTGCTATCAATGATATGAAGGTGTCAAATTCGGTGATTGAAAATTCTATTTTTGAAAATGGAAATGGCGTTAAATTATCATTCGCGGATGTTGATTTAAGAGGGGCTCAGTTTGATAATTATAATTTTGAAGATAGTAGTTTTTACAAAACCAATTTACTTGAGTCTATTTTTAGAAACTCCAAAATTCAAAGAGTTAGCTTTTCATCTTCGCAATTAAATAAAATAGCAATAATTAATTGTGATTTTCAAAGCGCTCTATTTAATAACTCACCTATAAAAAACTCACAAGTAAGGAGTGTGGATGGCATAGCTATAGTTATCATTAATTCTCCATTTGTTCGTAATATTATCTTCAACAATAAGGGTTTTTCACGGGTTGTCAGTAGTACTAATATTGCCAATATGGAAGATCTATTTGCAACAAAAAATTTATCTAATTTGAATATGTCATATTTAGATTTGTCCAAAATCAATATTAGTGAGACTAATTTTCAAGAGTCGATATTAGTTGGTACCAAATTTAACGATGCAGTTCTTAGAAATTGTAAATTTATTGATTCTGATTTGCGTAATGCTGATTTTACCAAAACATCTTTATTTGGTACAGAAATTATTAATTCAAAGTTATCTGGAGCTAAATTTTTAAATACAGATTTAAGTAGCACTAAACTAGAATACTTAGATTTCACAAGAGCTTCTATTGCCAATATTTTGCTTGATCAAGCTCGTATAAATAACGTTACTGGAATAGATCTTGTAAAACAGGATAGTAATGCCAATTAAATGCAGATAGAGCGCCCCAGAAGCGTTTATCCTTGTATTAGAGCGTTGCAGCTCTATAAGATATTTATGTGTTGCTGCTATTACTGTAGGTCGTGTCTGGTAGTTTAGTTTCTCTATGTCTCTTTCATCGATATATACAAATTTTTCACTTGGAATATTGTCTATCTTTTTTTAAGTAGAAGTTGCGTAGGCTCGTTAGACTTATTTTACTATAGTATAAAATTTCTATTGTTGCTTAAAGATGCGTGGGGATTATAACGCCCTATAGATTGTGTCAGGTTTAAATTTAATTAAACCTGACATGCGTAAAGAGGAGATGGTTATTTAGTTTCGTCTGTAGTATTATCAGCATCCTGAAGACGAATTTTTTCTATAGCTCGGTCAAGATCTATTTGGCTACAAATTCCTAGCAACACAGGGTCGCGTTGACGTATATTAGTCATGTTCCAGTGTGAACGATCCCTAATAGCTGCAATAGTAGTTTTTGTTGTACCGATCAATTTGATTATAGTTGTGTCAGCAATATTTGGGAAATTTTTCAACAACCAATAAATTGCATCTGGTTTATCCTGGCGTCGAGCTATGGGTGTGTAATTAGCTCTTTTTTTGTTTTTAGTTGTAGATTCATAGGCTGCGCTAACTTTTAAAGTTAGCTGGGTTTTTGGATCAAGAGTGCAGCGCTCAAGTTCTTCTTTCTCTAGTTGGCCAGAAGTTATAGGGCTAACTCCCATAATACCAGTTGCAACATCACCATCTGCTATTCCTTGAACTTCAAGCTTATGAAGGCCACAAAAGTTGGCTATTTGTTCGAATGTTAAAGTGGTGTTATCTACTAACCATACGGCAGTTGCTTTTTGCATTAGTGGATATTTTTGCTTTTTGCTCATATTACTATCTTTATATATAATTTATTACTAGAAAAAATACTCCTTTTGCAGAATAAAGTCAAATGTTCTTATATTTATATAGCAACCAAATCTGGGTGGCAGTTGGTATTATTCTGTCTTTAATATATGCAGGTGAGTATGGCTAGCTATCGTCTTGGCATTCAGAGCTCTATAACTTGACGCTCTTGGGAGTTTATTCAATGATAGCATGGAATGTATTGACTCTGGTAATGTAAGTAAAAAAAAATAGGAGCTAAATTAATAGCCCCTATTTTTGTATATACTAAATTCTGAATTACGCTACACAAGGCAGATGTAATCAGAGTGGTATTATTAGTGAGAGTAATACTCGATAATTTTACCAAAGTTAGCTTGGAATGGATAAGGTATATCAGAAATCATTGGAGTTCTGATGAATACTCCTGACATAGCAGCTGGATCCATTGATAAATATTCTGGAACAGCTTTATCTTGTTTCTGAGCCGCTTCCATATATACAGCTATTTGCTTAGCAGAATCTTTCAATTCAACTGTATCTCCTTCAGATAGTCTCTGGCTTGGAATATTCACTTTTTTCCCATTAACTTTAACATTTCCATGAGAAACTAATTGTCTTGCAGCAAAAATAGTTGGAGCCAAATTCATTCTATAAACAATGATATCTAGTCTTTTTTCAAGTAGTCCTGCGAAATTTTCAGCAGTATTTCCTTTCATTTTATTGGCAAGTGCAAAAGTATTTCTAAATTGCTTTTCAGTTACTCTACCATAATGTGCTTTTACAATTTGCTTAGCATGTAGGTGATCACCATAATCAGAAGTTTTTACTCTTCCTGTTGGTCCATGTTGGCCTGGGCGGAAATTTCTAGTGTGCACTGGATCTTTGCCATCGCCCCATATACTTGTTCCGAGTCTTCTACTAGCTTTGTATTTTGATTTAACAATTTTCGTCACTTAATTACACCTAAATTATAAGTTTAATATTTGATAGTAACCCACATCTAAACTACAAATGTGAATTAGTATGATTTGGCATTATATGAATACTTGATAAAAAAGTCAAACCCATTTATGTGTTTTTGTCATTTTACATTATTTTAAGAGTTTCGTGGTCGTTAGAAGTTGACAATATAAATAATTATAGTTATTATATTAATTGAGCTGAGGGCTAAAAAAATTATTTTTAGTATCTTTGGCACTTTCCCAAAATTATTATACATATTAAGAACATACTAAACAATATCTAGCGCTATGCAGCAGTTCTGCTGATGCTTGTACTAAATCAAGCTTTAAATTTAATACATTTTTAACAACGCAAAAATATTTCAATTTTCTCAAAATAATCAATAATGACTACACAACGCAAAGAAATCCACAAAAAGTCCGACAATCCTACGCAAATTAAACGCACAAAAAAACATTCTACTCCAGCTGAAGAGCCAGTTCAGGCAACAAGCCAGGAAAGCGCAGGAATAAAAATAACACTCAGGGAACTAAAGAAAAAATCCCCAGAGGAGCTTCAAGCGCAGGCAGAATCTCTTGGTATTGAAAATGTTAGTTCTCTGATAAAGCAAGAATTAATCTTTTCTATATTAAAGAAAATTGGTGACCAGGGTGGTCATATTTCAGGTGAGGGTGTATTAGAGGTGCTTCCAGATGGCTTTGGGTTTTTAAGATCTCCAGATGCAAACTATTTAGCAGGGCCAGATGATATATATGTATCACCAAGTCAAATTCGTCGTTTTGCACTAAAAAAAGGAGATACGGTTTCAGGTCAGGTTCGTTCCCCAAAATCTAGTGAAAAATATTTTGCTTTATTGAAAGTAAGTGAAGTTAATTTTGAAAATCATGATCGTGCATACCACAGAGTACATTTCGATAATTTAACTCCGCTATATCCAGAGGAAAAATTATCCCTTGAGATGGAAACCGAAAATAAAGAATTTAGTCCTAGAACCATTGAGTTAGTAGCTCCTATTGGTAAGGGGCAAAGAGCTCTTATCGTTGCGCCTCCAAAAACTGGTAAAACGGTATTACTACAAAATATTGCTAAGGCAATTATAGAGAATAACCCAGAAGTATACCTAATGGGAGTATTTATCGACGAAAGGCCAGAAGAAGTAACAGATATGAAGAGGTCCATAAAGGGTGAAGTAGTGAGCTCAACATTTGATGAACCAGCTGCGCGTCACGTGCAATTGGCAGAAATGGTTATTGAAAAAGCGAAGCGTTTAGTTGAGCACAAAAAAGACGTAGTGATAGTGCTAGATTCTATCACTAGATTAGCTAGAGCTTATAATACAGTAGTCCCATCATCTGGGAAAGTTTTAACAGGTGGTGTTGATGCCAATGCTTTGCAAAGACCAAAGAGATTTTTTGGTGCTGCCCGTAACATTGAAAATGGTGGATCTTTGACAATTATAGCAACTGCTTTAATTGAAACCGGATCTAGAATGGACGAAGTTATTTTTGAAGAATTCAAGGGAACTGGTAATTGTGAAATTGTTCTTGACCGTAAAATTGCAGATAAAAGAATTTATCCAGCAATTGATATTACTAAATCTGGAACTAGAAAAGAAGAATTATTGGTTGATCGCGCTACTTTGTCTAAGATGTGGGTATTACGTCGTATAATTAATCCAATGGGAACTATTGATTCAATGGAGTTTTTATTGAGTAAGTTTAAAGAAACAAAGACAAATGCTGAATTTTTTAATTCAATGAATTCATAAAAAGAATAAGAGAGTCATTATGCAAAAAAGAACAAAAATAGCTTTAATTGGTGGTGGTAATATTGGTGGAACTTTGGCTCATCTAGCAGCTAAAGAAGCGTTAGGAGACATAGTATTATTTGACTTAACAGCTGGCAGAGCAAAAGGTAAGGCTCTTGATATTGCGCAAGCATCTACTATCGAAAACTCTAATGTTTCAATTACGGGCACTAATGATTATAAAGACATTAATGGTGCTGATGTAGTTATCGTTACTGCTGGAGTCGCCAGAAAGCCAGGAATGAGTCGTGATGACCTAACTGCTATTAATGCAGGAGTAATGAAGACAGTTGCTGCTGGAATTAAGGAACACGCTCCAGATGCATTTGTTATTGTTATTACAAACCCTCTTGATGCAATGGTTTATGTGTTGCAACAAGCAAGTGGCCTGCCTCCTGAAAAAGTAGTTGGCATGGCAGGAGTGCTTGATTCAGCTCGCTTTAATTGTTTCTTGGCAGAAGAATTCAAGGTTTCTGTTGAAAATGTAAATAGTTTTGTTCTTGGAGGGCATGGAGATACCATGGTTCCTTTAACGCGCTACTCTACAATCAGCGGGATTCCAGTGCCGGATATGATTAAAATGGGATGGAGTACTCAAGAAAAAATTGATGCTATCGTGCAGCGTACTAGAAGTGGCGGTGGAGAGATAGTTTCACTACTTGAAACTGGTTCAGCATTTTACGCTCCAGCAACGTCTGCAATAGATATGGCAAAAAGCTATTTGCAAGATAAACGTAAAATAATGCCATGTGCGGCTTATTTAAATGGAGAATATGGAGAAACTGGCATTTATGTTGGAGTACCTGTAGTTATTGGCGCTAATGGTGTTGAAAAAATTGTTGAGATAGAGCTCAATTCCGATGAAAAAACTGCGTTTAAAAAATCTGTTGATAGCGTCAAAGAGCTAATTAATTCGATCAAATAAAAGTATAGATGCGCGTTCGTTATATAGTAACTTATTAACTTAAGTGGTTATTGCGAACGCGTAATAAGATATATTTAACATCCCAATATAATATCATGAAACTTTCTGACTTTGATTTTCATCTTCCCCCTGAATTAATTGCTCAATCTCCTGCATCTAAACGCGATCATTCAAGTTTACTAGTGCCTTCTGACACGGGTAATAAGATAGTAAAATTTTATAACTTCTTAGATTACCTGCAAAAAGGTGATGTATTAGTATTCAACGATAGCAGAGTAGTGAATGCGCAGCTTACATTAGTTAATGGCGAGCGTAGGATTAATGTAAATTTGAACAAACCTTCATCTAGTGAAAATTGCTGGCTTGGTTTTGCAAAACCAGCAAAAAAGCTAAAAGAAGGAGATGAATTTGCTTTTGATAACCATAAGATTATTGTTAAGAAAAAATTAGAAAACGGAGAAATAGAGCTCGAGTTTAAAACAGATCGGATTAGTATTTTTGATTTTTTGGATAGATATGGCGATGTTCCTCTGCCACAATATATCAAGCGCCCTGAAAAAAACAGCGATGATTTAGAGAGATATCAGACAGTATATAGCAAAGAGAAAGGTTCGGTTGCTGCGGCTACTGCAGGACTGCATTTTAGCCCAGAGTTATTAGATCAAATAGAAGCCAAAGGCGTTGAAAAGAGGTTCGTTACTCTGCATGTGGGAGCCGGTACTTTTTTACCAGTCAAGACTGAAGATATTAGTGAGCATAAAATGCATTCAGAATGGTGCTCCGTTCCTGAAGATACTGCGCTTGCAGTTAATTTAGCAAAAAAAGAGGGAAGGCGCGTGATTGTTGTGGGTACAACGGCCATGCGCACTTTGGAATCCTGTTCTGAGGATGGAGTTTTGCATTCTGGATTTAGAGATACCGATATATTCATAACGCCAGGCTATAAATTTCAAATTGCAGATGTGTTAATTACAAACTTTCACCTGCCAAAATCAACCCTATTTATGTTAATATGCGCTTTTGCAGGTTACGCGGAGATGCATTCACTTTATAAATATGCTATAGATAACAAAATGCGTTTCTTTAGTTATGGTGATGCTATGATGATTAAAAGAATTGAGAAAAACGATGGAATTTAAATTTAATATCACTGCTACTCACAAGAAAGCTCGAACTGGGACAATTGATACTGCTCATGGAAAAATAAAGACTCCTGCCTTTATGCCAGTAGGCACTAGGGGAACAGTTAAAGGTATGATGCCTGAATCGGTCCAGCAGACTAATAGTGATGTGGTCCTGGGTAATACTTATCATTTAATGCTAAAGCCCGGAGCAGATCGTATAGAAAAGCTAGGCGGTCTTAGAAAATTTATGAATTGGAGTGGTCCAGTTCTAACTGATTCCGGTGGTTTTCAGGTTATGTCTTTGTCAGATTTGCGTAAGATATCTGAAAAGGGCGTGGAGTTCAGGTCTCATATTGATGGTAGTAAACATATGTTGACGCCTGAATCTTCAACGGAGATTCAGCATAAATTAGATAGTACTATAACTATGGCTTTTGATGAATGCACGCCATATCCGGCTACTTTTGAAGAGGCTAAATTTTCTATGGAGCTTACTTCTCGCTGGGGGCAGAGGTCTAAAGATGCATTTATTAAACGTAAAGGATATGCTCAGTTTGGTATAATTCAGGGCGGAGTTTACGAAGATCTCAGGGCTCAATCAGCTAAAGATTTAATAGCAATGGATTTTGATGGCTATGCTATTGGTGGGTTAGCCGTTGGTGAAGGGCAGAGCGAGATGTTTAAAGTTCTGAACTATGCGCCAGGTTTGTTGCCAGAGTCGAAGCCAAGATATTTAATGGGAGTAGGTAAGCCAGATGATATTATTGGCGCAGTTGAACGTGGAGTTGACATGTTTGATTGTGTTATTCCAACGAGGTCTGGCAGGAACGGCCAGGCATTTACCAAAGAAGGGCCGATTAATATACGTAATAGTAAATTTGCAGATGATTCAGGGCCATTGGAGGCAGATTGCCCATGCCCTGCTTGTAAAAATTATTCAAAGGCCTATCTGCATCACACAGTGAAAGTTGGTGAGATGATTGGAGCGATGCTCATGACTTGGCATAATATACAATATTATCAAGATTTAATGAAGCGCATTCGTGAATATATTGAAGCAGGCAAGGATTTTGATTTTAAGTACTAAGCCCATTTACGACCATGCTAACATAAGCAGAATTGGCTAATTAATAGCTACATAGATTAAAAAAAACTGTAGGTATATGGTTTTATTCCTTTAATTTTTTCTCAAATGGATGTAGTATTTTAAAAACTTTCGAGTGTGTTTGTACCAAATTATTGGGCTTAATTTTTTTATTGGATTTATGACTAGATTTTTTGTAATACTACTAATGTTTTTTGGAGCAACTAGCGCATTTGCAGACCAGCCTGTTCCATGGCAGCTGGATTTTCAGGAGGCGGCAAGCCCGGTTATGGCTGAAATACACCAATTTCATAATTTTTTGTTGATCTTATCAGCAGCGATTGTCTTGTTTGTAATTTTTCTAATAGCTTATGTCTTGATTAGATTTAATGCTAAATCGAATCCAATCCCATCTAAATTCACTCATAATACTGCAATTGAAGTTATCTGGACCGTAATACCAATTATTATACTTGTAATAATTGCAATACCTTCCTTTCGAATATTAAAAATGGCAGAACATACCCCTCAAGCTGACATGACTATTAAAGTTGTGGGTTCACAATGGTATTGGACATATAGTTACCCAGATCATGAAAATATAGAATTTGATAGCTATATGATTCAGACTGATGATTTAAAGCCTGGTCAACTAAGGCTGCTGGAAGTTGATAATAGAATTGTAGTGCCAGAAGGCGCAACTATAAAATTTCTAATTACCGCAGCTGATGTGATCCATAGTTTTGCAGTACCTGCTTTGGGTATAAAAACAGATGCTGTTCCTGGTAGAACGAATGAAGCTTGGACAAGGATAGATAAAAAAGGCGTATATTATGGCCAATGCTCGGAGTTGTGTGGCGTAAATCATGGCTTTATGCCAATAGCTATTGAAGTTGTAAGCAAGAAAGATTTTGAAACTTGGCTAGCTGGTGCAAAAAAGAAATTTGCAAGCCAGTCCATAAATTTTGCTTATCATAATACTACAAACAAATAATGGAAAAAATTATGACAGATCACGCACATGACGCCCCGACAGGCTGGAAAAGATGGATGCTTTCAACTAATCATAAAGATATTGGATCCATGTATATTATCTTTGCCGTTATAGCTGGTTTAATAGGCGGTTTATTTTCGGTATTGTTTCGTATGCAACTTGCATATCCTGGATCTACGTTTCTAGGAGGAGACCATCAATTTTTTAATGTATTAATCACTGCGCACGCTCTAATCATGGTATTCTTTATGATCATGCCAGCGCTTTTTGGTGGGTTTGGAAATTGGTTTGTGCCTTTACTTATCGGCGCTCCGGACATGGCATTTCCTAGGATGAATAATATTAGTTTCTGGCTTTTAATTCCATCATTCCTGTTATTACTTTTGTCTAGTATGATTGATGGTGGAGCTGGAACTGGTTGGACAATTTACCCTCCTTTAAGTGGTATTGTTGGGCATCCGGGAGCTTCTGTTGATATGGCTATTTTTAGCTTACATATAGCTGGTATATCATCGATTCTTGGATCAATTAATATGATAGTTACGATTTTTAACATGCGCGCACCAGGCATGGGTTTATTTAAAATGCCACTTTTTGTATGGTCTATTTTAATTACAGCTTTCATGTTGGTCATGGCATTGCCAGTATTGGCTGGTGCTATCACTATGTTGCTAGCAGATCGTAATTTTGGGACTCATTTTTTCTCACCGGATGGTGGCGGCGATCCAATATTGTTCCAGCATTTATTTTGGTTTTTTGGGCACCCTGAAGTATATATAATTATTTTGCCTGGGTTTGGTATTGTCTCTCAAGTGATCTCTACTTTTTCTCGTAAGCCAATTTTCGGCTATACGGCAATGGTATGTGCCATGGCAATTATTGCATTTATAGGTTTTGCGGTGTGGGCTCATCATATGTTCACTATTGGTCTTTCTTATAATGCCTTACTATATTTTACTGCAGGAACTATGGTTATTGCAGTGCCTACGGGTATTAAAATATTCAGTTGGATTGCCACAATGTGGGGTGGATCGATTAGTTTAAAAACTCCAATGATGTTTTCAATTGGCTTTATCATATTATTTACCATCGGCGGCGTTACAGGTATCATCCTCTCAAACTCTGCTTTAGACCGCGTATTGCATGATACCTACTATGTAGTTGCGCATTTTCACTATACTATGTCCCTGGGTGCTTTGTTTACAGCTTTTGCAGGGTTCTATTATTGGTTCGGTAAAATGTCAGGAAAGCAATATCCAGAATGGATGGGGCAGCTGCATTTTTGGATGACTTTTATTGGTGTTAACCTAACCTTCTTCCCTCAACATTTCCTTGGTCTTGCTGGAATGCCAAGAAGAATACCAGATTACCCAGATGCTTTTGCTGGTTGGAATTTTGTCTCTTCAATAGGATCTTTGGTATCTTTTGCGGCAGCTTTATTTTTTGTATATATTATATTCTATACTTTGAAATTTGGTAAAAAATGCCCTAATAATCCATGGGGAGAAGGTGCTGATACTCTTGAATGGTCATTGGATTCACCTCCGCCGTACCATACATATGAGGAGCAACCAATAATAAAGTAATGACAAAAATATATAGCGGCATCAATACAAAAGTTCAGGATGATTCTAAGGAAGGGTCAACTGTTAAAGATTATATTATGCTAATGAAACCCAGAGTAATGTCTCTTGTGGTGTTTACAGCATTTTGTGGATTATGGATTGCTCCTGGTGAAATTCATCCAATCATTGGGTTTGCCTCAATTTTATTTGTTACAATTGCAGCGGGCGCTTCTGCAGCTATTAATATGTGGTATGACCGAGATATTGATGCAATTATGAAGCGTACGCAACAGAGGCCCATTATAACGGGTAGAGTTGAACCAGATGAGGCTTTGTCTTTTGGGGTGATTACCGGAGTGCTTTCCGTGTTGTTAATGGCTTTATGTGTCAATATAGTATCGGCTGCGCTGCTGGCATTCACCATTTTATATTACGTTTTTATTTATACAATGTGGTTAAAGCGTTCTTCTATTAATAATGTTGTTATTGGAGGAGTGTCTGGAGCTTTGCCACCAATGATAGGTTGGGCCTCGGTAACAAACGATATTTCTCTACAATCATTTAGTTTATTTGCTATCATATTCATGTGGACTCCTCCTCATTCTTGGGCTCTAGCATTATTTCGCTTGCAAGATTATAAGGATTGTAATGTGCCTATGATGCCAGTAGTTAAGGGTGAATTATACACAAAGAAACAAATCGTTATATATAGTGTATTGATGGCAATTACTGTATCTATGCCTTATTTCTTAAATATAGCGAATATTATGTATTTATTTGTCTCGACAATAATGAGTATAGCATTTTTATATTACGTGATTTTGTTATTTAAAAACGGAGGCACAGCTCCTGCAAAGAAATTATTTTGGTTTTCTATTTTATATTTATTTGTTGTCTTCTTAAGCCTAATTGTACTAAAAATTTAGGAATATACTTCTCTTGATCTTAGGGCTTTGCTTGAAATAGCAAGAGAAGTATATAGTAGTTAGGCTGCTTCTTCTACTGGCATTTGTGCTCCTTGTAACATTGCTTCTACGGGTTCTTGTTCAGAATGAGATTCAGCCTCATTTGCAGCGGGAGTTAATTCAATAATAGGAGATATTTCTCTATTATCTTCACGTTCATTGTTTTTAGAGATATCATTATTCTTTATCATTTCTTCTAGTTCATTTCTGACATGCTTTTCTATCTTAACTTTACTTGCTGCATCGGCGCCTTGATTGATGGCATTTTCAAGCATTGCTTTTTGAGCCTCAGTTAGATCAGATTCTTTTACTGAAGATGTCATGCATTGAGATGTGGCACTAACCATAGAATGGTAGGCTTTAGATGAACCAACTGCTATAACATGAGGGATGCCTGTTAGCATAGATTTTCCAATATTCAATATTATATTTAAATTATTTCTACTCATAATTTCCTCTATTTTATAATTTACGAACAAGTTTTATTATACCTGTTAATTATAAGTATGAACGCCAAAGACTAATAATTAGTTAATTATTTTACTAATTGTTAAATAGCGTGATTAGAAAATCTTATTTATGCGTAAAATGAAGGTGAGTTAATAATGGATGGTGCACTTGATTGGATTTGAACCAATGGCCTTTGCCTTCGGAGGGCAATGCTCTATCCAGCTGAGCTACAAGTGCTTGGTTTAATGGGGAATAAGTAATAAAAAAATGGGGCGAATGACCGGTCTCGAACCGGCGACCCCCAGAATCACAATCTGGTGCTCTAACCAACTGAGCTACACTCGCCATAAAATATAGAAATTTTATACTCCACAAAATAAGATATAAAACTACATAAGTCAAGACTATTTAAATAGAGTTGCCATGGGATATCAATAAAAGAATTAGTAATGGGTGATATTCTGGTCGTTAGTTGAATTAGATTATTTAATAAACAGGGTTTTATTTTGCAAATCATGTTTTTTCCTTGTATGAAATATAGGATTAATAATTAAAAGTAAGAAGAAAAATTATGGCAAAAAAATTATTTAATATCATTTTAGGCTTGGCGTTGATTTTAGTGGTAGCACTATTTGTATACAAAACAACGCGTCAACCACAGGTCATAAGTAGTGATGTTCCCACAAGTAATAATCAAAATATATCGGATGAGTCTCAAGCAAAATCTGTTAATTCTGTGTTATCTAAAGAAGAGTTAAATGCTGCCATTAAAGAATATTTGATAAATAATCCAGAAACTATCATTGCTTCTCTCGAAGGTATGCAGCTACAGAAGGAAAAAGAAGATGCAGGGAAGGCAAATAGCTATTTAATGGATAATAAGGATGATGTTGAGAATGCTGAGTCCCCACCAGTATTAGGAAATAAAGATGGAGATATTTCTATAGTTGTTTTTTATGATTATAATTGTTCTTATTGTAAAAAAGCGCATGACTATAACAATGAAGTTCTATCATTAGATCCAGGAGTAAAGTTAATTCTTAGACCTATGCCAATTTTGGGCAAAACTTCCGCCTATGCAGCGCAGGTAGCTTTGGCCGTTCAGAAAGTTTCTCAAGATCAATTTGCAGCTGTTCATAATGATATGATGAAAATGCAATTAATTAATGAAGCTGGAATGAAAGAGTTGCTATCTAAATATAATATTGATTATAGCTTAGTAGAAAATGAAATAAATAGTAATTCAGTTCGCCAGCAAATAAGCAAGAATTTTGATCTTGCTAAGGGCTTGGGAATAAAGGGTGCGCCATCATATGTAATTAATGGTAATCTTGCATCTGGGTTGATTCCCGTAGAAAAATTTAAAAATATTATTGAGCAGATTCGAAGCTCTACTAAGGCAAAGAATGACGCATAGGAGAAGGTGCCTTCATCAACGGAAAGTGACTCTACAGAATAACGCAGGTCTACTAACTAGTAGGCTAAAATAAGAGATGCTTTAAACTATTATCTCCGCTCCTTAGACAAAATCTAAATTTAGATAGGGGCGGGGTAATATTTTATACTTGAGTTAAGTCTATTGATTGCCCTGTAATACTGTGATACTACTCGCATTTAGCCGAGCTCTAGCCTCGTCATCACTCAGCCATATATGCTCTTGTCTTAATACCTGAAATTGCTTATCTGCAATATCCTGGTGTAATATCTCATTTTTATCTTTGAGTTCAGTGTAATGAATACCTAGATAATTAATATCATAACCCTGAAGTGCATTTTGCACTGAGATTAGATTTTTTATCCTATCATCTACAAAGACAATATTCTTATAATTTTTATTTAATTGTTTTAGAAAATCTACAATTACACTGCCTTTATCTTTTTTGTTTGTAAATAGTATACGAGAGATGCATTCTGGAACATTTTCCTTGAATAAATCACCGTTATCTTTAATAAAATTATATCCAAGAGATTTGAGGCGCGCTGAATGAAGTTTTGCTTCGTTTTGAACAATTCCATATTTTCCGCTGCTATTGGCTGTAAATCCAACAATTGTTGTCTTTTGGGAATTAAGATCGTTAATAAGACTGGGCATATCTGGGTAGACGAGCTCTACTTTAGTAGAATATAAGATTTGACTAATTAAGTACTCGGACATTGGTACTTTAGCCTTATCAAGTGTAATATATTTGTCTTTAAAGTCTATAAAAAGAGATTTGAAAAACTTAGAACGATAATTATTTTTTTCTCCGGCTGGCCTTAATATTCTGTCACGCGGGGCTAGCAACACATAGTCTATATCCAACAAAATTAAAGTATCTTCATTGCTATACTGGGTAGTATGTTTCCTGATTTCGTTAACCGAGGAGGCTTGTATAATATCAGCATTTGCTCCAGGTGCACAAGATCCTATAACAATTATAAAGCTAATTATGATAGGTGTTTTGCTTCTATTCCAGTGATTTTTTATATCAACATGTTGCTTCGTATCTGTGAAATAAAGACCAATTACTTTTGATAGAAAATATACAAATTTTTCTCGATATGATTTTAATGTCATGGAGGTATTTAATGTCAATTTATGTGGGGCTGATTTATTTTGTTCGGGCTAAGAAATGGTGGGCGATGACAGATTCGAACTGCCGACCGTCTCGGTGTAAACGAGATGCTCTACCAGCTGAGCTAATCGCCCGAACACGGATAATATGCACTAATTAGAAAGAAGAAGCAAGAACTTTCTTGCTAATAATATTGATTATATGCAGTTTTGCTATATTGTGTTGGATAAAATTTGATTTCGGTGCTTATAAAAATGAAAAAAATTCTAAATATATTTGATAGATTTGTTGGCTATAAAATTTCCCTAAAGGAATTGTACTTTTCCCTCACAACCTGGTTTGTTCTGCTTGTTACTTTTTTAGGCATGACAACCAAATTTAATACTAGCTTGTTGCTAGTTAATGTTGTGATAGCTCTATGCATGTATCTAGTAATTATTTTAGTTACTAATAGAATTTTACTTTCAGGTTTTATCACTCTTTTGTTTGCGGTATCGTTTGATTATATCAAATTAATTAAATGGCAATTTTTGATGCAAGACTTTGCTGCGTCAGATATGTTTATGCTAAAACTGCTAGTTAACCATGGTTTGTTTAGGCTGATATATGAATATGCCACAAAAGAAATCTACTTAATTGTTATATTGCTACTTATCAATTTTACCCTTATGTGGAATAAATATGATACTTTCCTAGATAAGAAGAAATTAGGTGGCAAAAATTATTATGCATTGAGGCTCTTGTCTCTTGGTGTGGCTATTCTAATCAGTTTAAAGTTATTTGATATTGCTTTAGATAAAAAATCTTATTTTAATCAGACTACTGAATCCATTAAGATTCAAGAAAAAAACTACCAAAGACGCCTATATGGGCCATTTGCTGATATATTATTTACTGTACAAGATTTATACATTGCGCCAAAAGCAGGCAGTGTTGATGAAAAATTAATTCTAGATAAAATTAACCAGAAGCCTAGTACAGTTGTCAATGACACGCAGGAAATGCCAGATATTGTGGTGATCTTGAATGAGTCAGTTTTTGATCCAAGTAAATTAGATTACGATTTTGCTGATAATTTGAAGTTTGCATTTTTTCAAGATCTGAAAACTACAAAAAGTAGCGGTATATTAAATGTTAATACCTATGGAGGCAGCTCTTGGATTAGTGAGTATGAAATTAATACGGGAATACCGCATAAATCATTCTCTGGGCCGAGCTATATGCCTTTTATCGCTTTAGTTCCAGACACTGATAATTCAATAATGTCCCAGCTGCGTTCGAAAGGTTATAGAGTAGAAGTAGTATATCCCGTAGATAAGAACTTTTCCTTGGCCCTTGATTCTTATACTAAGCTAGGCGCTCACCAGGTTAGTGATATTTATGAATTTGGATTTGAGCCGGATAGTTGGGGTAACATACCCGATACAATGATTGGTGATATGATTATAGATGCTTTGGATCGCAACCCAGAGAAGCCAAAATATATTTTTGCGGCGACTATGTTAAATCACGGTCCACATTCTAGCTTTTTCCCGGATAATATCGGTTGCAGCAGGGTGATGAATGATAAACTTTGTTCTAAACTAAATAATTATATCTCCAGGCTTACACAAACTAGTCAAGATCAAGTTGATTTAATTAATAAGCTAATGAAGCGTAAAAGAAAGACGATAGTAGTAAATTTTGGTGATCACTTGCCATCTTTTGAAGGATATTCCACTCAATTAAGATTTGCTCGCGAGATAAAAGATTACTATAAAACTTTTTATAATATAAATGCTAACTTTGAGATCAAAGATAAAACAAAATATAAAGCTCTGGATATTTCTTTTATTCCAGGATTGGTTCTAGATATGGCTCAGTTAAATAGTGATGAGTTTTATCAAGCAGGGTCTTTATTAAGAAAATCCTGCAAGGGGCAGTTATCGACATGTTCGGGTCAAAATGAAAGCACCGATCAATTAATCGAAAGCTATAAAAGTCTGATAGTCAAACAATTAGGCTTTTAGTCCAAACTATTAGAGAGGTCTGTAAATAATAGACCTCTCTCTCTCTCTCTCTCTCTCTCTCTCTCTCTCTTCCTAAATATCTATATTTAAACCATCTTTCTTGGGCAAAAGACTAAATCAACCCAAGGATATAAAATATTAAAAATTTATACTAGAAGTATATGTATAAATTTGCTAAAGTGGTTTAAGTTTTATACAAGTTGTATTGAGATCATGTTCCAAAAAGGTTGGTTTTAAATGAGTGAATGTAGTAAGTTGCAGGACAAAGAAAAGATATTTACAGAGCATCTTCAGGACTTAGCTGGTATTAAGCTAACAATGAGAGAGATTGATATTATCTCTTGTATTCTGCATAATCGAGGAGAGAAAAAGATTGCTTCATTGTTAGATATTTCCTATCGTACCGTTAGTTCACACGTGCGGAACATAATGAATAAGTTTGCTTGCAACTCACGAGACCATATAATTGATGCTATAGAAAAATCAGGCCGTCTTAAATATCTGAGGCAATATTATTTTTATTTAGTCATGCAAGGTAGTTTTATAAAGAAGCTCAAAACAATAGGAGCTACTATTAATCGTGCGGGAATATTATATTCAGTAAATTATGTTAAACCTACTAGAGAAGAGGAAAAATACTTAAAGCAGATAGAGCAGCATTTAACTTTAGCTAATATTAATTTGTCTAGTAATACAAAAGGCTCAAATAAGGATGTCTGTAATTTATTTATTATAAGAGATGCTGAAAATTTAGTAGATAATAATGCACAAAATATAGGCCTATTATTAGATGATAACGTAAACCAAGAAAGATTGCTTGGATTAGAATATATAGATTTTAGAAATGTAGAAAATTATTATCTAGCAATTTTATTGCTAGTAAATAAAATTGTAGAAAGCTCAGAAATAGAGAAAATAATTTCTGAGTTTAAGATAGAGCAAGAGTCTCTATGTTCTTCTCTCAAAGTTACAGACATTAATATTTCGGATGAAAAACCGAGCGCAAAAAAATATATAAATAAAAAACCATTGCATTATTTGCATCCTTAGTAGTCATCTTAAGCTCTTGGGTTTTTATAAATAATACATGGTTATATTGGTTTTCTAGTTCAGGGACGCCAATAAGAGAGGGGGAGTGGAATATGCCACAGCCAATAGATCATTATACGCAGCGTCCATCTTTAACAAAAGCGGTGTGGGAAAAATTTAGACAGCCTAATATGGGCCAAGATAGTTTGGCAGTTCTCACTGGTTTACATGGGCTAGGAGGTATAGGCAAAACAACTTTAGCTAAGCATGCTATTAATTATCCAGAGAAGAAATATAGTTTTAGAGGCTGGTTTGGTGCTGAAACAAAAAATTTACTTCTAGCTGATTACTTGGGATTAGGAGAGCAACAAAATTTATTTACTCAAGATAATATTTCAGTAAATCGCAAAGTGTTATTGGTAAAACAATGGTTAGAGAGTCAGTCTAATGCTTTGCTAGTTTATGATAATGTCGATGATATGGAGGTCTTGCGCGACTATTTACCTAAAAAAGGAGATATAATCATTACTTCAAGAAATCCTAATATTCCAGGGGCAATAGAAATTGATGTTATGGATGAAAAAGAGGCATTAAATTTGCTGGATAATTTAATGCCAAAATCCATAAAGAAGCAGGGTGATTACAATAAAGATATTAAAATACTGGCAAGTACATTGGAATATTTACCTTTGGCTATAGCGCAGGCTGGTGCGTATATCAGAGAAAATATGTTAAGTATCCAAGATTATTTAATATTGTACGCTACAGAACAAAATATTCTTTTGTCTGATGAAACCATGCCATCAATGGATGATCACAAACCTGCTTATATCAGCTGGGACTTAGCTATTAAAAAAATAGAAATAGAAATAGATGGTAAGCAAGCCATAGAGCTATTGAATGTTATTTCCTGTTGTTATCCAGAGCACATACCGAAAAAGCTTCTAGCTCAGTATTTATATAATAACACTGATAATACTTCTATGGTGCGTTTAAATAAAATTTTGACATTACTTAGAAAATATTCTCTAATTAAAACTTCATCAGATAACATTTCTGTACATAGATTAGTCCATTCTTGGCTTGGCTCTAAGCTGCATAAAAACGCATCAAATTTCACTTTATATGAGAAGCTATGTAAGGCTCTCAATGTTATAACTCCTAAGTTAAGCGAAGATCAAAATGAAGACGGGCATGTAATAAATACATTATATCCGCATATTAATAAGATCCTGAAGACTGATCTAGTAGAAAATCAAAATGTTTTGTTGGAGAAGGCTGAATTATTTAATAAGCTAGGATTATATAACCAATATAATCTTTATCAAGTTAACAAGGCGTTGGTATATTATGATTCAGCAGAAGAAATATATAATAAATTAAAGATAGGGGATGTAAATTTAGCAAAAGTTCTGATGAACCAAGGTTGGTGTTAT
Organism: Rickettsiaceae bacterium; assembly: GCA_029251475.1. Classification (GTDB taxonomy): domain Bacteria; phylum Pseudomonadota; class Alphaproteobacteria; order Rickettsiales; family Rickettsiaceae; genus Megaera_A. The sequence continues at coordinate 33,753 of JAQXDF010000032.1, read as the reverse complement.
TTTATGAAAAGGAATCTTGAAAAAGCACTATCTAAATTCGATCAGGTCTTGAAATTATTAGATCGCTCTGTTCCTAGAGAGATGCAAGCAAATGCACTTCGTGGAAAAGGTTTGGTTCATGATCAACAAAAATGGATAGATCCACGAGAAGATTCTCTGAAGTTCCACATGGAAGCTTATGAAATCTATAAAAAATTATATTCGGGTAAGGACCACCGTTTATTGGCTACTGCTATGCATAATATTGGTTGGTATTATAAAGATCGCTATAAAGAAGATCAGGGTAATAATTATGATCCAGATATAGTATTTGAGTGGTTTAACAAATCGCTTGCTATGAGGAGGCGGCTATTTAAGGGATCTATGCACCCTGATATTGCTTCTTCTTTAAATAGCATAGGTGATTTATATAGAAAGTTAGGTGGAAATAAGAATTTACAATTAGCACTTGATTATCAGCTGCAGGCTCTAAAAACAAGGGAATATCTGAGTGGTGGTCGGTTGAACCATTATATGATTGGGTCGTATTCTAGGCTAGGAGAAACCTATTAAGATATAGGGGATTATGAGAAGTCCTTAGAATTCAATGAAAAAATGCTAATTGGAACTTATAAATTATATAATAATTATCAGCATGTACATATTATGGGGGCTTTGCTTAGAATAGCAGAACTTCAAGAGAAGTTAGGAAATATGGTAGAAGCAATAGAATATTATAAAAAAGCTTATATTATATTATTGCGTAATAATTATGATGCTCGGCACCCGCGTAGTAAGCAGCATTTAGGTCACCTTAGAAGGCTTGTTCCGGAGTTTTTAGACAGTCCTGATGATAGAATATTTATTACACAAAGAGGGGCTATGACTAAAGAAAGATATAATATAAAGGCACGAATTCAAGATAAGATATTAAATAAATTGCATAATTGTTGCTCGCAAGGTCTATGGAAGGATTCCGGTAGAATTAATAACTGGTTTAGATTTAAGAAAAATAGCGATATCGTTACTAACGCTGGAGCTATGAGCTATATATCTGATGATAATATAAAAGAAGTTTATGGCTCTCGAATGACAAGCAATCAACTTAAGATAGCGAAAGAACTATGTTTTGAAGCGATAAATTTTAGTATTATGTCTAGGTTAGTGTCGAAGGGTCAAGAAAGAGATTTAACTTGTTTTATAGAATTCGCTAAGAAAAACCCTGATTTAGTAAAACAATTAGCTGATGAGCATCCAGAGTATTTTGTCGACGGCTTGCTGCTAATTGAGGCTGCTAAAATGGGAATTGTAAAAGATGAGCAAGTAAGACGAGCGATTGGATCAGCAGAGTATCCACGTAGTTAAGTAGCTAAGTTTGTACTCAATATACCCAAGCTTTTCAATTATACTTAAGATTTATCTTGCGCGTAGCGCTTAATTGGTTTATGATCCCTCACATAGCATTCGCTTATTAACGCGGGGTGGAGCAGCTAGGTAGCTCGTCAGGCTCATAACCTGAAGGTCGTTGGTTCAAATCCAGCCCCCGCAACCAATTATCTAAATTCGCTATATATAGTCTTTAACTCCCTCATTTGATATTATCTTGCTAAGACGATCATTATTGAGTAGTATTCAGGATCTCTAGATAAACTAATATTTATATATCAAATGGAAAAAGCTTCAACTCACCAGCATAGCGGCCAAGAAGGTAAAGCAGCCTTCATGAGTGCATCTGAGCGCAAAATCTATAATAGATGGCGTCTTAGAATCTTGATATCAATCATTTTTGGCTATGGCACATATTACTTATGCAGGCAAAATTTTTCTATGATCATGCCAGCCTTTATGGAAGAGTTTGGCTACTCTAAAACTCAGCTTGGATGGGTTTTAACTATTACGTCTATAGTATATGGTGTAGGTAAGTTTTTTAATGGATATTTAAGCGACAAGTCAGACTCGCGTTATTTTCTAGTCATTGGGTTAGTATGCTCCTCAATTGTTACCTTTATATTAGGTTTTTCCAATAATCTATATTTCCTAGCCTTTTTCCTTATAATTAATCACTGGCTTCAATCTATGGGTTGGCCGCCAGCTGCGCGTATGCTGACTCATTGGTTTGCCCCTCATGAGCTGGGCACTAAATGGGCTCTTGGCGCTGCATCTCATCAAATTGGCGGTGCATTAACATTGATATTTTCTGGATATTTAGTCTCTAATTTTGGTTGGAGATATGCATTTTTTATCCCAGCAATGATTGCAGCCATTATTGCAATGATCCTATTTAATAGATTGAGAGATTCTCCTAAGCAATTAGGTCTGCCTCCAGTGGAGGCCTATAAAGGGAATGAAAATTTTCAGGAAGATACAAGCGAAGATCATTTGAGTACTATGCAAATTTTTTGCAAAGTGTTCGCAAACCGCAACATGTGGTACATATGTTTTGCTAATATGTGCGTGTATATTGTGCGCATAGGTATTATTTTTTGGGCCCCCTTATTTTTAAAAGAAATGAGGAATATATCGCTGGAACATGCTGGGTGGCAAGTTGCTGCTTACGAGGTTACGGGGTTAATTGGTGGGTTTGTAGCTGGCTGGACTTCGGATAAAATTATGGGCGGACAGCGTGGCCCTGTTGGAGCTGTATTTATGATTTTCCTAGCACTATCTTTGGTGGTTTTCTGGTCAATACCGGAAGGGTATGAAGTATTCAGTGCCTTTTCTCTGATTATTGTTGGATTTTTTGTGTATGGCCCCCAGGTATTAGTAGGAGTAGCATCTGCTGATTTTGCCTCCAAAAAAGCGGTTGGCACTGCAAATGGCTTTGCAGGTACTATGGGATATGTTGGCTCTGGATTATCGGGTATTTGCGTTGGTACGCTAATTGATAATTGGGGTTGGTCGGCTGCTTTTGGCTTCTTTATCAGCGCCGCCCTAGTGGGCGCTATGTTCTTTATGCTGACCTGGTGCGGCGTTAATAAAGCAAAATCTGTCCCCAATTAGTCACGTATTTTTGTTAACGACTTCGAATATTAAATAATTAGTAAACAGTTAGTATTGCGCTTGTGGTATCCTATAAGCATGTTTAATTAATCATAGGAGTAGAATTATGGCTGAAAACGATAATCAACAGAATACTAGTACAGAAATAAAAAAAACTAGAGAGGAAGTACTACGTGAAGAGATGAAAAAACACGAAAAAGGTTTTGTAGGTGTCTCGGCTAAGCAAATGGAGATTTGGGAGGAGCAAAGTTTATTGGATAATTTTATAGATATTGATAAAAAATTTAATGAGCTTAAGGGGGCTTTTGATGAATTATCAAAAAATAAAGAGTTTAAGCAATTTATAGGAGAAGGCACGCAAGCCACAGAGATAAATACAGTACTCGAGAAAATAAAAGATCATAAAATAAACCCTGATGATAAATGGGCTAGTGTTCATTTTATAGAGGAGAAAATAAGTATTATTAAAAACAATGTGGAAGTTATACATGGAGCGAACAAAAAGAAGACTTTTTTCACTAAGGTAAAAGATTTTTTGAGCGCAGCTGCAGAGGTCTGCAAAGATATTGCAACAGGAGGAGATAGCGAAAAATCAATGGCAAAGCTTAAAGAATCAAGTTCTTTATTGTTTAGAGGGGGATCCAAGACTAAGGGTATTGTTACCGATGAAGTAGGAAAAGTAGAAAAGAAAAGAGTTGACTTAAAAGACGAGGCCCGGGGTATTATGCAGCGCATGAATGCAAAACAGACTAAGATGGAGGAGGAAGAAATAAAAAAGAATAAAGAAACATTATTGCAAGAGATGGCGGAATATGTAGAAAAAAATAGTAATGGGCGTGAAAGAGAAAATGCACTTGCTAAAAATAGATTTTTAGATAAAAAATTAAGCGAAATTAAGGGGGAAACTAGCCGTGAAGATAAGAGTTATACATATAGGCTCTTAGATGATCTAGAGAAGGACGCAAAGACTAAAGTGAACGACATCCTAACACATCCAGCTGCTCAAAAACTTCAAGATAAAGTCAAAGCTCGACGAGAGGAAAGAGCACAGAAAGCAAAGCAAACAAGACTCGCTCGTTAATCGTGCAGAGCATCATAGATAGATTGAGCGAGGTGGGGGCTGATGCCATCTGCCTTGCTCAGCTCGTTTGGGCTGGCGGCAGATATTTCTTTAAAAGAGCCGAAATAATTTAGCAGAGCTTTTTTCTTTGCTTCCCCAATTCCTGGAATTCCATCTAGCGACGAAATCTTGATCGCTTTTGAGCGTTTGTTTCGATGAGATTTTATAGCAAAATTATGCACTTCATCACGCAAAATCTGCAGATACTTCATCGTCGGAAGATTTTTATCCAAGGTAAAAGTTGCACGTCCAGGCACATGGAACTGCTCGCGTCCACTATTGCGATCAACTCCTTTAGACATGCAGACAAAGGGTAAATGCACTTTCAGATCATCCATAAGTTTTGCTACTACATTCATGTGCCCCTTGCCGCCATCAATAATCAATAGGTCTGGCGTTCTGAACGGCTCAGATTTAAGGCGTTTTATTCGGCGCGTCAGAACCTCTCTCATCATTGCATAATCATCAGCGTGCGATAATTTAGAGATCGGATCATTCTTAATGTTAAACAGGCGATATTCCTTTTTCTCGAAGCCATCAACTCCTGCAACAACCATAGCACCAACGGCAAATGCTCCTTGTATGTGGCTATTATCGTAAACTTCGATACGCTTTGGGGAGGCTTCTAGGTTAAATAACTTTTGCACCTCGCTTAAGGCCGCAGAGTTTTTCGCCGAGATCTTCAAGTGCTGCTCGAGTGCTAGCTGTGCATTATGCAGAGCGTTTTGCATGATTTTATGCTTAGCTCCATGTTTGGGCGCTGATATCTTAACATTATTCCCATGCAGCTTCTTCAATGCTTCTGTGTAAAGCTCTGGATTATCTAGCGCGCTGCTAACGAGTAGTTGCGCTGGTGGTTGTTTGTTTTGATAAAGCTGCATTATAAAAGCTCCCAATATATCAGCATCGGACTCTTCGATGTTGGTGTGCTCAGGAAAATAAGCTTGGTTACCACATGGTTGGTGCGCTCGATACATAAAAAGTTGAATGCAAAACTCGCCATTATGCGAGGCAAGGGCTAGTATGTCGGCATTCTCTAGATTCTGGATGCCATCGGCTTTCAGCTGTATGTAGCTGAGGGCTTTTATGCGATCGCGGATTTCAGCTGCTTTTTCAAACTGCATATCATTGCTCAATTTTTCCATTTTCTCGGCAAGCTCTTCTTGAAGCTTTTTGTTTTTGCCGGTCAGGAAGGATTTAACCTGCAGCACTAAATCATCATAGTCAGTTTTTGATATTTTATTTACGCACGGCGCATAGCAGCGTTTGATCTGGTATTGCAGGCATGGCCTGCTGCGATTTGCAAAATAAGTGTCGCTACATGAACGAAGTTTGAATATTTTTTGCAGCTCTGTTAAGGTCACATCCACATGATTAGACGTGGCAAAAGGGCCAAAAAATTTACCGTCATTGAGGTTTTTTCCACGATATTTTTGTAATTGGGGATAGTCGTGATCTATGCGTAGTTTAATATAAGGGAAGGATTTGTCATCTTTTAACAGAATATTGAATTTGGGCTTAAACTTTCTGATTAGTTGCCCCTCTAAAAGTAGAGCGTCGGATTCAGAGTCTGTTACGCTATAGACAAGATCACGGACTAAAGACACCATGATTTTATTTTTACCAACTAGCTCTAATGTATATTGAGATAGCCTGTTTTTAAGGTTTTTAGCTTTGCCAATATATAATATATTTTTATCCGCACCAAGCATGCGGTAAACACCCGGTAATTCAGGAGCATTGCTTAGGTGTGATTTGATTAGGTCTTTACCTTGTAGTTTGTTCGTCATTGCGAGGAATGTCTGTCATTCTTGTCAGGTGAATCCGGCACTGGATCATAACCTGCATTTGCAAACGGGTTGCACCGAAGAATACGCCTAACGCTTAAATATAACCCTTTGAGTGCACCATGCTGAGCAAACGAGTTTTTTGCATATTCCGAACAAGTTGGGGTGAATCTGCAATTTGATCCAAGCCAGGGGGATATGAAAAATTGATAGCATTTAATTAAGAGTATAAACGGGTATTTCATCAGAAGTGGCCTCGTATTAATTAGTGAGGCCCATCGATATTAGTAAGATGCCACTCAGGGGTAGGGCTCAGAGCGCTTTTAGTGAATGTCCATTCTTCATGTAAATTTTTTATCTTACTACTGATGGCCTTACCTGTGAATAATACTTTAATAAACAGGTTGTTTCCAAACAAATATACTTCTGAGATATGTGCATCAAGATCTTTTTTATCACTTGTGATTTTGCCATATAGAGTCACACTAGATTTAAAGCTTTCTAGATATCTTTTATCAACTAATGACTGTAGCTCTTCCTCATCTTGAGCATCACCGGCTTCTATAATCATGTGAAAGGCAGACTTGGCATTAGAAAGAAATTTAACAGGATTAAATGAGGGAAGTTTGCTTAAAAGATTCATCAAACCTTCCTGAATATCTTTCTCATTCTCTGAAACGATTATCCCCTTAAGAGGAGTAGTTTTTTCTTGAGAAAATTTTGTCTTTATGATTTTAGCACTTTTTTTCCCAGCATTTGTATTCGTCACATCTTTTAAACTAGAGCTTTCACCAAAAAAAGAATTATTGTTGTTTGGATTATCTTCTGATGTCGTGCCAAGAATAGCAATTAGCTTATTTATTACAAAGAAAGCGATAGCTGCAAAGATTATTAGTTCGATTAGTTGTCCAGACATACATGACCATTTTATTTTTGAGTATAATTCATTCTAGGATAAAACAGATTGTTTGCAAAGTCATTTATGCATTTGATACAGTAGTGCGTAATACATAATATATTATAAGGGCCTATGTTTATGTGCATCAGTTACAGGCGGCAATAAATTTCCTTATATTTTTTTGTTTGAAGCTATAGGAATCTATGATATAGATTTATACGGAATTTTAGAAATTAATAGAGGTTGTTGCGTAATGGCAGGAAGTTTAAATAAAGTAACATTAATAGGTAATTTAGGGCGCGATCCAGAAATCAGAAGTACTAGTGATGGTAGAGAGATTGCTACTTTTAGTATAGCAACTGGTGAAAGCTGGAAAGATAAGGTTACTGGCGAAAGAAAAGAAAAGACTGAATGGCATCGCGTAGTTGTATTCAGTGAAGGGCTTGTTCGTGTTATTAAAAGTTATGTTAAAAAAGGCTCTAAGCTATTTGTAGAAGGCCAAATGCAAACAAGAAAATGGACCGATAGTGAAAATCAAGAGCGTTATACTACTGAGGTAGTCCTACAAAATTTTAACTCGACATTATTATTACTAGATTCAAAAGGAGAGTCTTCTATGGGTGGAGGCGTCGGTAGCCAAGGTTCAGCACCAACTTTTGATAATAGTGATTTAGATGACGAAATCCCTTTCTAAAATAATTTGCCTATTTTTTGCAGCATGTGTGCTGTCTTCGTGCAAGACAGCTCGCATGCCGACTGAGTCTATTGATGAATATGGGTTCAGTAAAGTCTTGGTAAAAGGTGGTGATTTTTGGATTACCACTTATCAAAAAATAACCAATCCAAATAAAACATATGTCTTCTATATAGAAGGTGATGGCCTAGCTTATATTAATAAGTATCGTATTTCTCCGAACACAACCCCTAAACATCAAATGTTATTGAGATTAGTAGTCCAAGATGAACGTCCGAACATAGTTTATGTAGCACGCCCATGTCAGTATACTCCGATGGAATTAAATCCCTCTTGCAATAATGCGTATTGGACTAGTAAAAGAATGTCGGAAGATAGTGTTTATTCTTTAAACGAGGCAATTAATAAAATAAATAATAAACAAAAATTTAGTCTCATAGGTTTTTCTGGTGGAGGGAGTATGGCAGTTTTAATTGCTGCGAGGAATCAGCAGGTAAAAGATATACTTACAGTGTCAGGGAATTTAGACCACAGAGCATTCAACTTGTTTCATAATGTGTCACCGATGAATGAGTCTTTGAACCCAATTGAATATGTCGATAAAGTAAAGCACATACCGCAATTGCATTTATCCGGAGGGAAAGATAAGATTGTTCCCCCATCTATTGCGGCTAAATTTGTGGATGCTGCTTCATCGAATTGTGTGAAGCAAAAAATTTACCACAAATCTTCGCACTCAGAAGGGTGGAAAGATTCGTGGTATAATATATTATCTAGCGAAAAAATTAATTGCCAGAAGTGAATTCTACAGGTTCAAATGACTCTCCCAAAGGTTTCGCATTACTATCTTCTGCTAGAAATATACTGGCTTCTAAAAGTCCAGGAATAAAATCAGGTTCTGCTAAGATTGTTTCTTCGGTAGCTTCATCAATTATTACTGCATCAGCAAAAATCATTTCATCGCTGTAGTTTCCTTTTGTTATTTCTGTTGCATAAATTACATCAAGCTCAGCGCTATCATTATTAGCTTGCTCAGGTTCTTCAGCTGCAAGCATAGTAGGCTTGTTAGTTTGTGTAGGCGCTTTATCTGCTTGCTTAGTTGGTTTGTCTATGCCTTTTTCAATTTCGTTAATAATTTGCTGAGCTTGTTTATCGGCTTGTTTTAGAAATTTATCAGCATCCTTAGCGAATTGTTTAGTGCCTTTCTGAATTTCCTTACCAATTGATTTAAATTCTTTTTTTGTATTTTTGACGATTTTCTTAGTACCTTTTTGTAAATTTTTAAAAGGATTTCCCATAACTTTCACTCATACATATTAATTAAACGTATAGTCATATTAACTATTTAATTAATGTCCGTCAAGTTAAAATTTATTAATTATGTGGATGTGATTCTATAGTGCGTCATAAAGGTAGCTTGTTATATATCGCGAAGAAAGAGAGGAGCTAGTCGAGTGGTTGGTCTTTTTATTATAATAGTAGCAAGTTTTAATTTGGTATTTAATAGTTGTTGTTATTGGTAACAAAATATAACTCTTAATATATTGACAGTATTATAGTAATGCTATAATTTGCGTCATTTAATAAATTGAGTAAACTTATGCCACGCTCTGAAGATAATAATACAGATCAAGCTCGGCCAGCAAAAAGATTTAAATCTAACTATGATATCACCCCATACGGAATGGCCAGGCACGGCATACAATGTTCTGGTACATCAAAGCCTTTATCTCCTGAAGGTGAAGCCTTCATCAAAAGATTAGAAGCTAAATCAACAGAAGAGATTCGCGAGGAAATAAACCAGATAAATGCATTATTATTTCAGAGACACAGTGGTTCTATGTCATCATCAAGTGTTAATCATGTAGATTCTCCAGAAGTAGCAAGCTCTAACAATGAAGATATTGTAGAATCGATAGGAGAAGCGCCAATTTCTTGACTGGTTAATCCTCAATAAGATTTTATTATTAAATAAAATTATGTGGATCGATATCAATTTTAACTTGATACGATGAAGGAATTTTAGCGTGATCCTTCCACATCTTGAGGTATTTTTGAATATTAAAATCTTTCTCAGCTATGACTAATATTTTGTAACGATAGCGTCCAGAGAGTTTTAGCATCATGGCTTCAGTTGGCCCTAATATGCGTGCTGAGCTTTTCGGCGCATTAGCTGCAAAGTTTCTTGCGCAATCTAGCGTTTTACCAGAGTTCTTTCCAGTTATTGTAATAGCTGCCATTTTTGCAAAAGGTGGCATGGTTGCTATTTCCCTAGAAAGAAGCTCTTCTTGTACAAATAGCTCTTCTTCGTTATTTGCCAAAGCTGAGATTACTTTATGTTCAGGACAATAGGTTTGTAGCAACACTAGCCCCTCCTGATCCATTCTGCCAGCTCTGCCTCCCACTTGATGTAACAGCTGAAAAGTTCGCTCTGAAGCGCGTAAATCGCCGCCCATAAATCCCACGTCAGCATCAACTACAACTACTAGAGTCAATTTAGGAAAGTGGTAGCCCTTAGTGATAATCTGTGTGCCAATCAATATATCAATGTCGCCACGTTCCATTTTCTGCAGAAGCTCTTGCATCATACCAGGTGACGTAGTTTGTTCTTTGCTAATTACAGCTATTTTACTGTTTGGGAAGTGTTTTTCTGTTTCTTCTGCGATTCGTTCAATTCCAGGCCCACATAGTATTAATGTATTTTCTTCCGAGCATTCAGGGCAGTTTTTTGGCAATTGAGCAACAAAACCACAATGGTGGCATTCCAGGCGGTGCATAGATTTATGCATGACTAGAGAGCTGGAACACGACTTGCAATCAAAGCGATGCCCGCATCCTTTGCATAGCATTAGCGGAGCATAGCCTCTACGATTTAAAAATATTAGAGTTTGTTGTTTGCTTGCTAGATTATTTTTGATGGATTTTATAACATCTTCTGAAAGCCAAGAATTACGCTCTAAATTCTCCTGTTTCATATCGACTATTTTAACGGTAGGCAAAATAGCAGCATTGAATCGAGATTTTAATTCTACAAGATGATATTTATCAATTTTTGCATTATATAATGACTCAATAGATGGAGTCGCTGAAACTAAGAGTACTTGGAATTGTTCAATATGCCCTCTTAATATGGCCATGTCACGAGCATGATACAACACTCCTTCGCCTTGTTTGTAAGAAGGGTCATGCTCTTCATCGACTACTATTAAGCCAAGATTCTTGTAAGGTAAGAATAAAGAGCTTCTTGCTCCAATTACTACTCGTACCGACCCCTCTATGATTCCTCGTAATATACGTTTTTTTTGTGCTTTCGTAATTTGTGAATTCCATATGGCAGGCTCAAAACCAAATCGCTCAATGAACCTAGAAATGATCTGCTGACTTAAAGCTATCTCTGGTAGCATAATTAGAGCTTGCTTACCAAGTTCCAATTGTTGCTGAATTTTATGAAAATAAACTTCAGTTTTTCCAGAGCCTGTGACCCCTTTTATTAAAACAGGCTTAATAAAACTTTGTACTTGTTGCAAAATTGTCACTTGATCATCAGACAGAGGTGATAAATTTGGCTTTATGGCATCATCATGACGTGTAATTTTGATAGGAGTTTCATTAATATCGACTGGTAATACCAGTTTTGCGATAGATCCAAGGTCTGTTAGATAGTAATTGCTAGTTTTTTTTATTAAATCAATAAGGCTAGAGTTAATCGTGGCAGGAAACAGAGGCGGAGTGGATATTTTTTTTAGTGTTTTTCCATTATCAGGGCAGTTAACCCCCCAGACAATGCCAGTTAGCTCTTTGTTTTTGAAAGGAACAATGATTAAATCACCAATGGTATAATCAATATCTGTTGCATAATCTAAGGGAAATAATCCAACTTTTGGTACTAGTATTTTTATTATCTGCACTATGTTATTTAAAATTTAATTAGTTATCCAATTAATATAAACATAGTTTTGGATTATTACAGGAAAAATCAGCAGAAATGTGTTTATGAAAATCAGAAGTAATAATATTTTTCAAAAAATCTATATTATAAATATAAACTATCTATATGTTATACAACCTAAGGTTCGAATAAATATGCGTGTATTAGATTTAGAAGCGTACAAATACTAGACATTGCAAGCCTTCTATGCTAGAAATTATATTAATATTGAATTATTGTTAATAATTATCGCCATAATATTATTTGTAAATGAATAAAATGACAAAAAATATAGTCTCTTTTGCTGAAGAAGATCAGAATGTAGATGATTCAGCAAGTGATGTGTCGTTGATACTAAAGCTTAGCCATGAGTTAAAAACACCCATACACGGCATTAGTGGAATATCTGCATATCTAAATAATAATTGGAACGAACTAAATGACGACACGCGACGCAAGGGGCTAGAAGCGATTACTGTAGCTAGCGAGAGTTTAGTGACGTTGGTTGATTCATTATTAAATAAAAGACATAACCAAGAAAAAATAGATTTTGATTTTCAAAAAGTTGACCTCGTTAAAATAGCTAAAGAAATAGTCGTAACTTGTCAGAATCTATATATAAATAAAAAGAACATTGAAATAAAATTAGAAACAGATATTGCAGAATGCGTATCTATGGCTGATGCTTTTTGGTATGGACAAGTTTTAACTAATTTAATCTCAAACTCTGTTAATTATTCCCAAAAAGGTACAATTAGTGTAAAGTTGTCGACTGATAAAATCAACGGCATTGATTATTGTTCAGTTCTGGTGCAAGATGAAGGAGTAGGAATTCCAGAAGGGGAGTTGGATACTATCTTTATACCATTTAATCGAGGGTCTAGAGATAATTTATACTTCAAGGGTAGTGGGCTTGGTTTGGCAATATGCCAGGAAGTAGTCGAAGCTCATGGAGGAACTATTAGTGCATCAAATAACAAAAAGATTGGTGTGACTGTTGATTTCCATCTCCCGATAAAAATTTAGTTTTATCTTTATGAACATATCTAGAAAAAAAAACGTAATATTATTCATTGATGATGAAAAAATTTGTCATACTTTAGTTGAACTTATTATACCTAATTTTACAAATTTAAAGCTAGTTAGTGCCTTTAATGCTACTGAGGCAATAGATCTTGCAAAGAGATATTCTAATGAATTGTGCGTTGTGCTATCTGATATAATTTTGCCGGACCTTGATGGCTATGAGATATATAAAATCTTTAGGCAAGACGAAAAACTAAAAAATGTACCGTTTATTTTTCAAAGCGGCTTGGCTGATCAAGAAGAATATCTTCGTAAACATATTACTGGGGACGTAAAGATCTTATATAAGCCTTATAAACAAGAAGATTTGCTTAAATCTATCAACGACGTTATTCAGGCGTAATAATGATTTTCAAAGGATCTATTTGCTTATAGATGGTGTGAAAATATCTACGATCTCGCCACTGCTGTTTTGTAAATCATGCCAATTATTCAAGTTTGGAAAGTCTATAATCACTATCCTGCCAGGAGGCATAAGGCTACTAGATAAATCATCATATTGTGGCGAGTTTCTTTTTGCCAAAATCAACGCTAAATCATAAATTAATGGATTATGGCCAATAACTAAGATGTTCTTATAATGATCTTCCTGAGAATGAATTAAATCAAGAGCTTCGCTTATGTCTCCATTATATAGCTCTTCAACAACCTGCAGTTTAGATTCTCTCATTTGTTCCTGTGTTATGCTGTGAGTTTGCAGGGTGCGCTTGGCATAGGATACTATTTTTTTATCTATTCTATACTGAGCTAGAAATTTCCCTGCTTGTATTGCTTCTGCTTGTCCTATACCAGTAAGAAGGCGTTCTAAATCATTCCCATCCTTGGCCAAAGCAGTAGTTGCATGGCGCATTAACAATAAACGCATAATTTATTTACCTTATATTTTTTTAGAGATAAAAATTGCTGAACGACAAAAACCTTCAACTAGTTTGGATAATATAGCATAGAAATGAGCTTCGTTACTAGAGTTTTCAATAGCAATATGTATATGATCCGCTTCGTCTTGCTTGAACTTTTTGATTTTGCGTAATAAGTCACTATTATTATCTATTTTTTTAAGATAATTAATCTGCTCCTGGTAGTGATCAACTATCACTTTTTCTACACTTTCTGTTACAAGCATAGCGGTTTTAGGCCCAAGCCTAGCGCTAATAGCGCCAAGAGAATATCCAAATATTTTCCATATGGGTATTAACGCAGTGGGGCGAGCTTGACCACTTTTAATTAGTGAGTCAAAATATTCCAAATGCTCTAATTCTTGGTGGAGCATGTGTTGAATTAATTTTTTTGATTCTATGTCTTTTGTATAAGCAATTTGCCCTTCGTAGATTCTTTGCGCTCCATACTCTCCGGCATGGTTGACCATAATAATTTCTTGAGTTTCTTTATTCTTGTTTGAAAAATATGGTCTTGGCACTATATTGTTCCTCTGCTTTTTCTAAGCTTTATAAATACTACAAGCAGAGCAATGTTTAAAAGTAGATTCCACTCTGTCATAGAAAGACCAAGAACTACTAAGGCTGGTTTGTTACACATTGCAACATTCTCGCTATAAAGTATCTTCTGAAAATCTTGAATAGAAATATTATCAGACATGGAAAGCAAGGGTTTGCAAAAACCAGATAGTTCAAATACTCCTCTTTCAACACCGGTATGATAACCAGCCAGAAATATGGCTACTATTGCTATAATAATATAGTAGCTGCTATAGTTTTTAGTGCTAGATAAGGAGATTATCGACAGCATAATAAATAGCAAGTAAGGCCATCTTTGATATACGCATAATGGGCATGGCGGCAAGTGCATTACATATTCAACTAAATACGCTGCAAAGAGACAAAAACTAGAAAGTAGTAAAAGTAAAATATAAGGGTTCTTTAGTTTCGTTGACATAATTCTAATATCGACATAATATTGCATTGGTTCGTCTGTTATTCTAAACATATATTTAAACTATGACAATAAATTTCGATGATTATATGGCTTCAAATGCTTGGCCATTTTTAGAAGCTAAAAGAATTCACAATAAAATAGGCGGCAAAACACCTGCTAAAGGTTACGTATTATTTGAAACAGGCTATGGCCCATCTGGGTTGCCGCATATTGGTACTTTTGCCGAGGTCACCAGGACTATTATGGTGCAAAATGCATTTGAAAAAATGTATGATATCCCGACTAAGTTAATATGCTTTTCTGATGATATGGACGGCTTGCGTAAGATACCTGGTAATTTGCCTAATGCAGAAATGCTGGCAAAACATTTAGGGGAGCCTTTAACGGAAATACCAGATCCTTTCGAGGAAAAAGAAAGTTTTGGGCATTATATGAATGCAAAACTACGTTCATTCTTAGATAGCTTTGGTTTTGAGTATAATTTCTGTAGTGCAACTGACTACTACAAGTCTGGTAAATTTGATAGTATGATGCTTAAAGCTATCGATAAGTATGATGATATTATGAATTTAATGTTACCAACTTTTCGCGAAGAGCGTCGGAAAACGTATTCTCCTTTTATGCCGGTTTGCCCTAAAACTGGAGTTGTTTTGCAAGTTCCAATTGAAAAGACTGATCGCGAGGCGCAGAGCGTATATTATAGGGATGAATCTGGTGAATTGGTGGAGTCTAAAGTCACAGGTGGTCATTGTAAATTGCAGTGGAAGCCAGACTTTGGTATGCGTTGGGCGGCTCTTGATGTTGACTATGAAATGTATGGTAAAGACCATAGGCCAAATGCAGAAATATACAGCAATATTTGTAAGATATTTGAAGGAACTCCTCCGGTGCAGTTCTTCTATGAATTATTTTTAGATGAAGATGGAGCAAAGATTTCGAAATCAAAAGGCAATAGCATTAGTGTTGACGAATGGATGCATTATGCCCCAACAGAAAGTATGAGCTTATTTATGTTCCAGTCTCCTTCCAAGGCAAAGAGATTGCATTTTGACGTGATACCAAAATCTGTAGATGAATATTTGCAGTTTAATAAAGCTTATCACGCTGAAACTGATGCACAAAAGAAGATTTCTAATCCGGTATTTCACATACATAATGGAAACGTACCAGTGATTAATAGCTATGGAATTAGCTTTAGCTTGTTGTTAAATTTAGCCTCTGTTTGTAATCCAGATGATAAATCTGTGTTGTGGTCTTTTATTTCGCAATACGCGCCGGAAGCTACGCCAGAAAATGCACCATATTTAGATCATTTAACTGGCTTTGCAGTCAACTACTATAATGATTTTGTAAAAAGTAAAAAAGAATATCTTGAGCCTAGTGATAGACATAAGGAGCTTTTAGCAGAGGTTTCTTTAATGCTTTCAAAGTTGTCAAAAGAAGCAACTGCTGAAGAGATACAAAATGAGATTTATGCAATAGGTAGAGAAGCAGGATATGAGAATTTAAGAGATTTCTTTAAGGAAATATATCAAATTTTATTGGGTCAGGCTCAGGGTCCTCGTCTTGGTTCATTCTTTAAGCTTTACGGAGTATCTCAAACTATTAAATTGATAGAAAGCAAAATATAGCATGAAGCAATATTCATTCAATAAACTCATCAGAAGCAAACTACCCGAGCGCATGATAGGCGAGGGTGTGGTTATTAATGGTGAGAAATTGTCTGAAGAAGAATATATTGTTCAGCTTAAAAACAAAATAGTCGAAGAGGCCAAGGAAGTGCAACAAGCAACAGACTTGGCCCATTTGAAAATGGAGTTAGCGGATGTGCTAGAGGTTATTCATGCAATTGCCGAAGCGGGCGGTTTTGACCTCCAAGATATAGAGAAAGAGAGGATAAAGAAGCGTAATATTAATGGCTATTTCCAAGCTAATAATTACGTGAATTACATTGAAGTGGCAAAAGATAATCATGTTGTAATTGAGTATCTGGAGAATAAAAACAGGCCATTTCAATTAAAAATAGATGAATGATAGCGCAGACAATGCAATATTTGCTCAGATCATAAAAATTATGTTATTTATTTTATAATTTAGCAAGTTTTGGCGGACAAATAGAATAATCTGCGTTATCATCAGTTTCTGATAGATTTTAATTATTATGGTCTAAATTATGGGTGTAAGTATTTTTCAATTATTACTAATATTACTAATTGTATTATTGTTATTTGGTGCTGGAAAGTTACCTACCGTTATGTCTGAACTTGGCAAGGGGTTGAAGTCATTTAAGTCAGCCATAAAGGATGATAAACCTAATGATGATGATTCAAAATAATCAACCCACTGTACTTAATAATATTTTTCATGTATGCTTCACGTAATCAAAAAACACTAGTTTGAATTATGAATTCTAAAAAATATCTTTTGCTTGTTATTTTATCTTCCTTAACCTTAGTTTCTTGTAAGTCCAAGATTATTGAAGAGGAACAAATCACTCCACCTTCAGAATTGTATAATTCTGCTTTGAATCTGTTGGAAGAGGGTAAGTATAAAGAATCTTCTATGGAGTTTGAGAAAGTATTTTACCAGCATCCTGGAAATAAAATCACTCCGAATGCAGAACTTATGCAGGCCTATACTTTGTACAAAGCCAATGAGTTTGATGAAGCAATTGATGTACTAGATATTTTTATAAAATTACATCCGAGGAATGAAAATATTGCTTATGCTTATTATCTGCAGGCATTATCTAACTATGCGCAAATTTCAAACGTAAGATTGGATCAATCTAAAACTAGATTTGCAAAAGAAGGTCTGCAAGAGGTTATTGAACGGTTCCCTGGTTCTAAATATGCAATTGATGCAGCGTTAAAAATTGATTTAGTGAATGACCATTTGGCTGGAAAAGAAATGACTGTTGGTCGTTATTATCTAAAAAAGAAAAATCCCGTAGCAGCGATCAAGAGATTTCAAGCAGTAGTGGAAAAGTATAACACTACTTCACATATACAAGAAGCTTTGTATAGAATGGTTGAAAGTAATCTTATGTTTGGGCTTGTAGATGAAGCTAAAAAATATTCATCTGTACTGAAGCACAATTATTCTAGCAGCGTCTGGGCTCAGTATAGTGAAGATTTGTTGAAGTAATGCGATGTTGCAAAACCTTCATATTAATGATTTCATTCTAATTGAAAAACTAGAGTTAGACCTTACCCAAGGTTTTTGTGTAATTACTGGAGATACCGGGGCTGGTAAATCTATTCTTCTAGACTCTATTCTTTTTTGTTTGGGAGGTAAAAACTTTAGCAATCCAATTCGGCCCGGTTCTGATGTGTGTTCTGTTACTTTGGTCTTTTCTGTGTGCAATAAAATTGAGCAGCATCTGCAAGATCTAGAAATCAATGTTAGCGATGAAATCATACTGAAGCGTACTCAAACTAAAGATGGACGCAAAAAGTTTTTTATCAATGACCAGATTGTAACTATCAAAATTATACAAAGCATATTTGATTATTTGCTCGAGTTACATGGTCAGCATAATCACACTACGCTACTAAACCCATCATCCCACATGGAAATACTCGATGAGTATGGCAAGTTATCTAGTTTAAAAAGTGAAGTAGCTCTGAGTTATCAAGAGTGGCAAAGTTTAGAGAGTAAAATAGCAGAGTTTGCTAAGAACAAGGATGAAATTGAAAGTGAAATAGATTATTTATCGCATGTGTGCGCCGAGCTTCAAAAAGCTAATATAGCTGTTGGCGAGGAGCAGGATCTTGCTGATACGAAGAAGCGTCTTCAGAATCGCGATAAGGAAATTAAGATTATCAATTCAATTTTAGCTGACATTGAATCAAGTTCAATTGAGCAGGTTATTTCAAAATCTCAGCGTTCTATGGGCAGTTTGGATATCGTAGGGAGTCTAGATAAAATAAACTCGGATTTAGATCTAGTATACGATAAAATCGAAGACATTAAATCAGATCTGAATCGAAATTTACAAGAATTATCTGAAAATCATTATTCTTCAGAAGAAATTGAAGATCGATTATATGAAATTAGGACTTTGGCAAGAAAGCATTCTTGTCAGCCTGATGAGCTGATTGAGTTTTTACAAAAATCAGAGGCTAAATTAGAGGGATACCAGTCGCAAATTGGAGATAGTTCTAGCCTTCAAGAGCAGGCTAATCTGTGCAAAGAAGAGTATTTTAGCAAGGCAAAAATATTATCAGAAAAAAGAGTTCAAGCTGCTAAAAACCTGGAAACAAAAACCATGCAGGAGCTTTCTACGCTTGAAATGAAAAAAGCTATTTTTAAAACAGAAGTAATATCTTCTGAGTCACATTGCTCATCGAAAGGATTAGACCGCGTGCGTTTTGTCGCTTCGACTAATCCAGGAATGGCGCTTGCTCCTATTGATAAAATTGCATCTGGAGGAGAATTGTCACGTTTTATGTTATCTCTTCGCGTCGCTTTATTTGATAATTCTTCTAAACAGGTAATTATTTTTGACGAGATAGATGTAGGGATAAGTGGATCAGTGGCAGATTCTATGGGGCAGCGTTTAAAGCTATTAAGTCAGGCGGTACAAATTATTGTAATCACGCATCAGCCTCAAGTTGCTGGTAAGGCGGATCAGCATATTTTAGTGAAAAAAACTCAGCATAATGCGCATACAAATGTAGAGGTAAAATCTCTGCAAGTTGAAGATAAGGCTTTGGAGCTTGCTCGCATGATATCTGGTCAGCAAATAACCAAAACAGGGATTGAGGCAGCTAAAGAATTGTTGGTGTAGGTAGTTAGGTATATAAAGAAGGATAAATAATATATATGATAGACGGATATAAAATAGTTAAAATACCAGGTTTTAGTGATGATAGGGGGAGCTTGTCATTTGCAGAATATGGCCAAATACTAGATTTTCAAATTAACAGAGTTTATTGGCTGTATGACCTCAAGAAAGAAAGAGGAGCTCATGCTCACAAGAATTTAAAACAATTGCTTTTTTGTGTGCATGGTAGTATAGATCTTATACTTGATGATGGCATAAAATCAGAGACTGTGTCTTTGGATTCTCCAAATATTGGAGTGATTATTGATAAGCCATTATGGAGAGACATTACTAATTTTAAAGATAGTCCATGTCTTGTTGTGCTTGCGTCAGCGCAATATAATGAAGACGATTATATAAGATCTTATGAGGAGTTTAAATTATGGAAGTCCAATTTCTAAACCTAAAAGGAGCATATAAAGAGCTTCAAAATGAATTTGATCAGTTATGGTCAGACCTAAACCAAGATAGTTTTTATGTACTTGGCAAGCGTCTAAAGCAATTTGAAGAAGATTTTGCTAAATATCTAGGCGTCAAGCATGTTATTGGTGTGGGAGATGGGCTGGACGCGCTGACCATAAGTATGAAGGCTTTGGGAATAGGGCGCGGAGATGAGGTGATAGTGCCAGCTTTTACATTTATTGCTAGCTGGCTTGCAGTTAGTGAAACAGGTGCTGTTCCAGTGCCGGTTGAAGTTGATGGTAACGCACTAATTGATGCTGCTAATATTCGTAGTGCGATCACTCCAAGAACGAAAGCAATTATGCCTGTACATATATATGGTAACGTTTGCGACATGGAGGAGATCATAAAAATCGCCAATGAATTTAATCTAAAAATAATAGAAGATTCTGCGCAAGCTCATGGTGCCTATGACGTTAATTCAGGAAAAAAGGCTGGTAGTTTTGGTGATTGTTCTGGATTTAGTTTTTATCCTGGAAAAAACCTTGGATGCTTTGGAGATGGAGGTTGTATATCAACAAATGATGATGCTCTAGCTGAAAAGATTAGGTCACTAAGAAATTATGGCAGCAAAATACGTTATGAGCACGAAATTATAGCTGGAAATAGTAGGTTAGATGAATTGCAAGCAGGCGTTTTGTCAATTAAACTCAAGCATTTGGATGAATGGACCGGTAGAAGAAAAGAAATTGCCAAGCTTTATATATCGGAATTAGAAGATATTGATGGGCTAGCATTGCCAGAATATAATGAAGGACATGTTTGGCATGTTTTTTCTATGAGAACTAGCAGGCGTGATGAGTTGCAAGAGTTTCTAAATCAGAATGGAATTGGAACGGTAGTGCATTATCCAAAACCAATACATATGCAAAAAGCATACTCTGACATGAATCTGGGAGAAGGGGCTTTTGTTAAAACAGAAGAAATTTGCTCTGAAGTGATAAGTCTGCCAATTGGTCCGCATTTAAAAAAGGAAGAAGCTTTGTATTGCGCAGCCAAAGTTAAAGAGTTTTTTGGGGTATAATAACTTATCTTAAGTTTGATTCTATCTCTTTAAATATAAGGCTTCGTATCTTTCAAAAGAATTGCCTTGCTTACTTGAGAAAATAGTATATCATGTAGGAAGAGTTTTAATACTAACTAACTTAGTTTTTTGTAGTACTTATATGTTCTAAAAAGTCTTTGTTTGTTGTGAGCTTTGTATAAGCGTGTCTCAGAAACTGGCGTTGATCTTACGATCTTCTCAATGTTTTTAAGTCGTAAGTCAATGCAAATCTTAAAGTATTTGGGCTCCAGACTTTTTCAAGTTGTTTGGAAAAGTTTATATTTAACGCTTATTTTAAAGAGAATTTTATGACGACAGGTAACGTAAAGTGGTTCAACCCAACTAAAGGATACGGTTTCCTTACTAACGACGATAGCAATAACGATGTGTTTGTACATATCAGTGAAGTTGAGAAAGCTGGTATATCTCAACTAAACGAAGGACAAAAAGTTAAATTCAATATCGTAGAAAATAACGGCAGAGAAGCTGCTGCTGATATCGAATTAATGAACTAAGAGTAGAATTGCAGAGTAACTCTGTCATTTTTAATTATTATAAACTGACAGAGACTCATAAGTAGGAGTTATCCTGTCAAATAAATGGATAACACTATGAAAAAATTCAACGAGGCAGGGATTCCCCTGCCCCTAATTCATCGCCTTGAACAACTTGGCTTTACAACTCCAACTCCAATTCAAGAAAAATCTATTCCTGTAGCGCTAGAAGGTAGCGATATTTTAGGATCAGCACAAACTGGAACAGGAAAAACTCTTGCATTTGGTGTACCATTAATTGCAAACTTAATGACTAACGATCGTGGTACAGCTTTAGTATTATTGCCAACACGTGAATTAGCATCGCAAGTTTTAAAATCATTGGCACAATTTTCTAGCGCTAAAAGTAAAATATCTACAGCCTTATTAATTGGTGGTGAAGATATGCGCAGACAAATAACTCAGTTAAAGTCTAATCCTCGTTTAATAGTAGGAACACCTGGTCGTATTAATGATCACTTAACTCGTGGTACTTTAAAATTACATAACACTAATTTTCTTGTATTAGACGAAGTAGATCGTATGTTAGATTTAGGATTCGGTATTCAACTTGATGCTATCGCTAAATTTTTAACATCTCCAAAGCGTCAAACATTGATGTTTTCAGCAACTATGCCAAAGAACATACAAGCTCTTTCGGCTAAATATTTAAAAAACCCAGTTCGTATAACTGTAGGAGCTGAGCATAAACCAACTGAAAATCTTACTCAAGAGAATGTTAAGCTTTCAGAATCTGAAAAGTACCCTCGTCTTTTAGAGGAGCTTGATTCAAGAGAAGGTTCAATTATTGTCTTTATTAAGACAAAATATGCTGCTGATTCAATGGCACAAAAATTGCGTAAATTAGGCCACAAAGCTAATGCATTGCATGGTGATTTGCGCCAAAACAAGCGCTCTCAAGTTATTGAAGGGTTCCGTAAACAAAGTTATCGTATTTTAATAGCAACGGATGTAGCTGCAAGAGGATTAGATATTCCTCATATTCAGCATGTTATTAATCATGATTTACCACAATGTCCTGAAGATTATATTCACCGTATTGGACGTACAGCGCGTGCAGGAGCGACTGGTAACGCACTAAATTTCCTGAGCTCGTCAGATGGCAGCAAGTGGAGAGCAATTCAGCGCTTACTAGATCCGAACGCAAAACCTGATGATTTAGGAGAGCGTCGTGGTGGTCGTAAACGAAGTGGTCCTAGAGGTGGTAGTAATGGTAAAAATCGCGGTAGAAGCGATTCTAGACCAGCTAGAACAGATTCTAAAAAAAGAACTGGAAAGCCTAGTAATGGTAACTTTACTAAGCGTAAAACTGCTGGTAGCTGGCCAAAGAAAAAGAGCACAGCTGCTTAAGGGTTTAATACCTAAATACATTTACAAACTAAAGGCGCTTGTTATTAAATGAGCGTCTTTTTTTATGGGTAATTAATGATAAATATGTTTGAGCGATTGATCCAACAAGTTATTCAGCAATAGTGTGTTACGGTTTGCTGTGATTAGGGCTTTTGGATTGATATTGCGGTTCAAGAGCAAAATTGCCAAAAAGTTTATTGTGTAGAAATGCATCAAGTAATTGATTTTACGTTTAAATAGAACTAGTTTTATAAAAAGCCACCTATAGTTTAATAGAGGTGATGTTTTTATTTGAAAAAAAATATTACCTAGTTATTATAACATTTATTAAATTACAATTGATATTGGGATATGAGTTATGAGTTTTGACATTGATATTTTTATAGTAGCATTATTTCTAATTGCTACTCTCATAGTGGGTCTTAGACACGGAAAATCAGTTAAAACAATAAAAGATTACGCTCTTGGCGGACGTAACTTTTCAACAACTGCTCTAGTTGCGACTATTGTTGCAACTTATGCTAGTGGTAGCGGCTTTTTTATTACGCTTGCAGAAACTTACTCAAATGGATTTTATGATCTAATTGCCACAATGGGATTTAGCATAGCATTTCTCGTTACTGCAGTAATTTTAGTACCAAGAATGGGTGAGTTTTTAGGTAAATTATCTATTGCTGAAGCAATGGGAGATTTGTTTGGACAAAAAGTAAGACTCATTACCGCAATTGCAGGTACCATAGGCTATTCTGGCGTAATTGCAGCACAATTTAAAGTTTTTGGCAATGTATTTTCTTATTTTATGGGTATAAAACCAACCGTTGCTATTATAATTTCAGGTATTATCGCTACTATATATTCAGCTTTTGGCGGAATAAGAGCTGTTACATTCACTGATATATTACAGGCATTCACCTTCGGGGTAATAATCCCAATGCTTGGATTTGTTGTATGGAGTCAATTTTACAACTCTGATATAGTACTTTCTGTAGCGATGAGTGATCCTAAATTTGATTTAAAGTTGTTATTTGATAGCTCTAACCTCAACTCATGGGGTTGTGTTTTATTATTTTTGTATTTTTCTGTCCCACCGATTTCGGCCGCTACCTTCCAAAGAATTTCTATGAGTTCTAATATTGAACAAACAAAAAAAGCATTTATTATTGCCGCGATTGTTTTTATTGTAATACAATTTGCTATAGCTTGGATACCTTTTTTGATCTATACAATGAACCCTAACATAAGCCAAGATCATTTATTAAGTTATATTGTAGATACATATAGTTTTACAGGGCTAAAAGGTTTTATAATAGTGGCAATTATTGCTTTTGCTATGTCAACAGCAGATTCATTTATTAATTCATCTTCTGTTTTATTTACTCATGATATTTATGGATTATTTTCACACAAAAAAGAAAATGAATTATTTGTAGCTAAATTATTTTCATGCACATTAGGGGTTGGAGCAATTATTTTATCTTTAATCGAAACAGATCTATTGGGGATTATTATTTCTGCTAATAGCTTTTATTCCCCTTTGATTCTCCCGCCATTTACTCTTGCTATATTCGGCTTTCGAAGTAGTGCAAAATCCGTGTTGATAGGCATGTCCGTTGCTTTGGTAATAACAGTAATATGGAAATTTTTGCCAGTAGGTTTTCTACCTTTGTCTCAAAATGTTATAGGGGTTTTATTTGCTCTGATTTGTAACACACTCTTCTTAATTGGATCGCATTATTTGTTGCGCCAAAAAGGTGGCTGGGTTGGTATTAAAGATAATAGCTATCTAAACGCGCAAAAGGAGCGCAAAAAACGCAGATGGACTAATCTAGTAAAATACATCAAGAATTTTAGTTTCAGGAGAATGTGCAGAAAAATAAGACCTCATAATGACATCACCTATACTACATTAGGCATATATTTCATCATCTGTACCATCGCTACTATGTACTCCACTCAAGTGGAATTACTAGGGTCAAACGCTCCATTAATGAAAATTATTTACCCATTAATGCTGGTCAGTGGAACAGGAATTGCTATGTATCAAATTTGGCCTCTTAGCGTGTCTAAATATATCAAACAAGCGATAATTGAAACATGGTATCAAATAGCTATTTTTTACATGTTGATTTTCTTTAGCTGTTTCTTTGTTCTGGTAAGTAAATTCGCAATGCTGCAAGTTTTGCTATTCGGCGTGAACTTAATTATAGCTTCACTCCTTCTTGGTTGGCGCCTGGCAACTCCTGCAATAATAATAGGTTTTTATTTGAGCATAGAGTTTTACCAACACTTTTTTAGGGGAAAGGATTTTTCTGAACAATTTTGGTTCTCCTGAATTCATATTAATATATATGGTGCTGTTTTTAAGTTCAACAGTGATTGCTTTCTTGAAACCAAGGCAAGAATATGTTGATAGCCTAGAGACCGAAATCACTCATTTGGATCATGAAGTTGATGATCTTCACGATTCGGTAACAACTTTACACACTCAGGTAAGTGGCTTGAATGAAAAAGTATACCATTTCCAAGAGAAAATAAGCGAAAAGGACAAAGAGATTGATCGCTTGGGAAGCACGGCTCAAAGGATATTAAATAACGTGAATCATGAATTACGTTTGCCAGTAGGTAATGTAATGAATTTTGCCGAAATGCTTCATGAAGGCTTAGGAAAGTTTAATGATAGTCAGCTGAAAAACCTTTCCGACGAAGTGTACAAAAACTCTACGCGTCTATCTAGTATGATTCTGAATATGCTTGATTTAGCAAACTTGAATGTGCAAAAAGTTAGCCTTGAAAAAGCAAAAATAAATTTTGGTGAGCTCGTAAAAGACAGGGTTAAAACTTGCCGAAAAGTTTATTTACAAGGAAAACCTCTTAGTTTTAAGCTAGTTATTGACGCAGAAACAATGGTTTCGGTTGATCCAAACTACATGCGACAGGTGGTGGATAATCTAGTGATTAACGCGATTAATTTCAGTCAACATGGTTCTATCAATGTGACAGTAAAAAAACAGAGGGGTTCGGTATTATTTACTATTATGGATCAGGGGATTGGTATTCCTCCAAAAGATATATACGATATCTTTACTCCGTTTAAAATGGGTTCTAATTCGGAATTAAAGTCTGAAGGAAGAGGTTTGGGACTGGCGTTGTGTAAATCTGTAATAGAAGCTCATGATGGCGTCATAAAAGCGGAAAGTAAAGGAGAAGGGGCTATTTTTAGCTTTGAGCTACCTATTTGATGTGATTAAATTATGTAAAAACATCACTTTTGGAAGATGAACTATTGACTGTAGTAGTTATTATTGCTATAAACAATAAGCATTAAATTGGGACGTAGCTCAGCGGTAGAG
Source organism: Rickettsiaceae bacterium (assembly GCA_029251475.1). Classification (GTDB taxonomy): domain Bacteria; phylum Pseudomonadota; class Alphaproteobacteria; order Rickettsiales; family Rickettsiaceae; genus Megaera_A. The sequence goes on along the minus strand of JAQXDF010000032.1, from coordinate 7,779 downwards.
CAACGGTTTTTGGTATCGTAGGTCGGAGGTTCGAACCCTCCCGTCCCAGCCATGATAGAAAATACATCTTCTAATTACACTATTTTTTAGCTTTAGAAAACAACTGAAAGAAATTATTTGTTGTTTGTTCTGCCATTTTATCCACGCTAACTCCCTTTAATTCAGCCAAAAATTCCACGACATATTTTGTATATGAAGGTTCGTTTGTTTTCCCGCGCCTTGGCACAGGGGCAAGATATGGCGAGTCGGTTTCGACTAATATTTTATCAATAGGAATATATTTTAGAGCATCGCGAATATTTTCTGCGTTTTTGAAAGTAACAATACCTGAAATAGAGATATACATTCCAAGATCAAGCATTTTGGTAGCAAACTCTTTTGAGGCGGTGAAGCAATGTATTAGCCCAGGAAAATCCTTGTTTTTTTTTCCTTCTTCCAGAATGCGACAAGTATCATCTTCGGCATCTCTAGCATGGATTATCACGGGTAAATTATTTTGTTGCGAGGCTAGGACATGCTCATAAAAAGAAGAGCGCTGCAAATTTTGTTGAGCTTCGTCTTTGTTATAAAAATAATCAAGCCCAGTTTCTCCTAGTCCAATTACTTTTGGATGTTTGGATAATGTTACTAGCTCTTCGGCTGCATGAATTTTAGTTACTTCACTAGGGTGAATCCCAACAGAAGCAAAAACATTATCATATTGTTTTGCAATATTTAGTATGTTATCAAAATTATCCAGATTAGTGCAAATATTTTGTAGGTATTTAACGTTACTATCAGAAGCCCTTTGCACTATGGCATCAAGCGAATCATATTCTATTAGCATGTCTAAGTGGCAATGCGAATCAACTATAATCATTTCTCTAACCTTGGGAATATTGGCTCTGGTTGTTTAATTTGCGCGCCTGGAACTAGGGCTTTCTCTCTATTCATGCTGAGAAAATCACGCTGATTTTCTGGGATATTTAACTGATCTAGCATAGAATTAGCAGAATGTGGGATAAATGGTTGCAGCATAATTGCGATATAGCGCAGAGCTTCAAGTAATAAATAAAGTACCTTTTTCATTTGCTCTGGATCTGTATTTCGTAGAGTCCAAGGGGCTTCTTTATCTATGTAAGTATTAGCCATCTCTGTTATGTGTAGAATATTTTCTATGACTTTGTTTATATTAAACTGCTCCATTTGAACTGAATTATTCTCAATAATATTAGCGATTTCTTTGAATATAGGTGAGTTATATATTTCATCGATGGAATCAATAGATATAGAAGGAATTTGTTGATCGCAATGCTTATAGACAAAAGCACTAGTGCGTTGCAATAAATTGCCAATTTTATTAGAAAGTTCACTATTATTACGCAATACAAGGTTGTCTCTAGAGAAGTTCCCATCATTGCCAAAATTTATTTCTCTCATTAAAAAATAGCGTACTTGATCAAGGCCAAATTCTTCAACTAGCGCAAAAGGGTCAATAACATTACCTATGGATTTCGAAATTTTTTGCCCTTCATTTGTCCACCACCCATGGGCTATAATAGATTTAGGTAATTCTATGTCAGCTGCCATTAAAAAAGCAGGCCAGTACACAGCATGAAAGCGTAAAATATCCTTGCCGACCACATGAGCAGAAGCTGGCCAAAAATCAGCAAACTCTGCAGTTTTCTCTGGGTATCCTAAAGCTGCGATATAGTTCGTTAATGCGTCAAGCCACACATAGATAACATGGTCTTCATCACCAGGCACTGGTATGCCCCATTTGAAGCTAGTGCGAGAAATTGACAAATCTTTTAATCCATTTTTTACAAAGCTTATCACTTCGTTGCGGCGCGAGCTAGGGCGAATAAAGTCAGGGTTTTGCTCGTAATATTCCAATAGTTTATCTTGCCATTTGGACAAGGCAAAAAAGTAGCTAGACTCCTCTAGCCATTCAACGGGAGCTTCTGTTGGGGCTAATCCATCTTCAGTTAGTTCACTTTCAGCATAATAGGCTTCGTCCCTAACGGAATACCATCCTTCATATTTTCCTAGATATATATCGCCATTTTCTTCAAGCTTTTTCCAAAAAGCGCTAACTGCTTGTTTGTGTCTTGTTTCAGTCGTGCGTATGAAATCATCATTCGAGATGTTCATGGCTTCCATCATTTTACGAAAGCTTAATGATGTATTATCAACAAATTTTTGTGGGTCAATATTAGCTTTTTCTGCAGACTTCTCTACCTTTTGACCGTGCTCATCTGTTCCAGTGAGGAACTTAACATTTTTGCCAGATAGGCGCATAAATCGTGACACTACATCACACGCAATACTTGTATAGGCATGGCCAATATGCGGCACATCATTTACATAAAATATGGGAGTCGTAATGTAGAAATTATTGGTAGACATTATTATTTGCCGCTTAAATTTAAAATAAAATTGATTTGTATAATACGATCAAACTAAGTAATGATCAAGTGTTCCCGAGGCAATGGTATAATATAGAGTGAATTTGTTTTTAGTAGGGATGTTGTTGCTCCTCGCTCTCCTAGTTTATACTTTGTTTAGATTTACTAATATCTAGCAAAAAAGAGCCAATATAAAATATTGACTCTTTGTGTATTTAGTATTTGTCTTAGTGCTATTTATCTTCTGTTTCCGAAGAATCTTAGCAAGTATAAAAACAAGTTTAGGAAATCAAGATACAAAGTAAAGGCACCCATTATAGCCATCTTTTCTCTCATCTCGCCACCACCAGAGCTGTAGTAAATTGATTTTAATTTTTGTGTATCCCAAGCAGTTAAACCCATAAATACTGCAACTCCGATGAAAGAAGTAGCAAACTCAATTGCTGGGCTTTGCAAGAAAATATTTATCACAGACACAACGATAAGACCAATTAATCCCATTATCATGAAAGACCCCATTGAAGTTAGATCCTTCTTTGTGGTGTATCCATAAATACTCATAGAACCAAAAACAGCAGAGCATATGAAAAATGTTTTTGCAATAGATTGCCCTGTGTAGATTAGTCCAAGGGATGATAGAGACATACCAACTAAAGCAGCATAAACCCAAAATAAAGTTTGTGCTTTCTCTATAGACATTCTGCCCATTCCCATGAAAAAATAGATAGCAATTCCAAGAGGAGCAAAGGTGATAATTGTACCAGCCATGCTAGATCCTAGGAATTCTCCGTTAGGTCCAATATTGTACATTATATTCATCAGAGGAGGGAAGTTCAAAGTTCCCATAGCCATTACGCCAGTGATTAATAGAGCTAGTGACATAAAATTATATATTTTGAGCATATAGCTTCTTAGGCCTTCATCAAAGCCTCTAGTGTTTTTTGCGGTAAATGTTTTGGTGTAATCGATCATTTTATACCTCAATAAATATTGTTAATTACATATAAATAATATAATAGCTTTTTCAGAGCTTTTCAAGCAGCATCGCTAAAAATAATAAAAAACCTATATAATTATTTGCTTTAAAGCGAATCATACAATTCTGCATGTTTTTAATGTCTAAATATACAGTGATCCATAGTGCTATAATGGTGCTAATTGATAGGGCTGTGATGGTGTATAGAGAAAGAATATCTTCGATAGCAGCGGCAAAACCAACGAAGAATATTGTATAAAATATACTGATTATGAATTTATAAGGCATATGCTCAAAGAATAGGGCGCTAGATTTGATGCCAACTTTTTTATCGTCTTTTAAGTCCATAAATGCGTAAACTGTATCATATCCTATTGTCCAGAACCCACAAGCTATATAAAGAAGTATAGCATCGTATGAAATAGAATCCTTAAGTGCGGCATAAGCAATAAGACAACCTGTGTTAAAGGTTAAGCCTAGAAACACTTGTGGAAAGTAGGTGATGCGCTTCATTAATGGATAAATAGTAATCAACGAGGCAGATACAAAGCCTATATAAATAGAAGTCAGGCTTAAGGATAATAGTATGGAGAGAGAGGCGCCAAGCAAAATAAATAAAAATATAAGAGCTTCTTTGTTTGAGATGGCTCCTGAAGCCAGGGGCCTATCTTGTGTTCTGGCGACTTTCTTGTCTAAATTTTGATCAAATAAGTCGTTAATAATACATCCAGCACTTCGTACCAAAATACTTCCAATAAAAAATATAGGCAAATAAATTAAATCATAGGTTTTCTCATAGGCTAGCATCAAGCCAAAGCTAGCTGGAAAAAAGGATAGCAAATATCCAGTTGGTGCGTTTATGCGTATTAGCTTTAGTAAGCTTAGGTATTTTGGTGAAAAATTATTTGGCATTTTTAAACTATTTATAATATGATTCCGAATTAGATAATATTGACTATTAAAGGATGGTAGCATGGCGGAATTTCAGAATAAATATAAATTTGATGAAAGTGAAAAAAAGTGGCAAGCTTTTTGGAAAGAGCAGGGAGTGTATCTTTGGGATCAGAATGAATCCAGAGCTAATACTTATGTTGTGGACACGCCTCCACCCACTGTTTCTGGTCAATTGCATATAGGGCATGTTTATAGCTATACCCATACAGATTTTATTGTGCGTTATCAGCGCATGAAAGGAAAAAATATTTTTTACCCAATGGGGTTTGATGATAATGGACTCCCAACTGAACGTTTAGTAGAAAAACAAAAGAAGGTACGCGCTAACCAAATGAAGCGTGAAGAGTTTATTGCTGTATGCCAAGATGTTGTGGAGGCAGAAGAAATAAAGTTCCGTAATTTATTCAATAGTATTGCTCTGTCAGTGGATTGGAATATTGAATATCAAACAATCAGTCCAACATCTCGTAAAATTTCTCAGCTGTCATTTTTGGACCTGATGCATAAAAATCAGATCTATCGTGACTCTCAGCCAATGCTTTGGGATCCAGTTGACCAAACAGCATTAGCACAAGCTGATATTGAAGATAAGGAAAATACCACCTTTATGAATGATATCAAATTCACAACTGAAGATGGTGATCCTATTGTAATTGCTACTACTAGACCAGAATTATTGCCAGCCTGTGTATCTGTTTTTTATCATCCAGACGATGAAAGATATCAACACCTTAAAGGAAAATTTGCTATATCTCCATTGTTTGGTGTGCGAGTTCCGCTACTGCCAGATGATATGGTTGATCCAGAAAAAGGAACAGGTCTTGTGATGTGCTGTACCTTTGGTGATCAGACAGATATTGTTTGGTGGAGAAAGCATAAACTACCGACGAAAGTGATATTTACTAAATGGGGGACTCTTGCAGAAATCGAGTTTGATGAAAATTGCATAGATGTTGATGATGCTAAGCAAGTATATTCAGAGATTCAAGGGCTTAAAATCAAAGCTGCTCGTCAAAAGATAATTGATATTTTAAAGGATAAAGATTTACTTTTAGCTCAAGTAGAAAGATCTCAAACAGTAAAATGCGCAGAAAGATCTGGAGCTCCTCTTGAAATTTTGACAACCCCACAATGGTTTGTACGTTCGATTGAACATAAAGAAGCTTTGACACAAAAATCAAATGAACTGAACTGGCATCCACAATCTATGAAAGTAAAACTAGATAGTTGGATACAAGGTGTAGCTCTTGATTGGTGTATCTCAAGACAAAGATATTTTGGTGTTCCATTTCCAGTTTGGTATTCAAAAAGAGCTGGCGAAGAAGGAAAAATAATACTACCAACTCCTGACCAATTGCCAGTAGATCCTATGCAGGATTTGCCAGAAGGTTATGCTAGAGAGGAAGTTGAGGCGGATAAAGATGTTATGGATACATGGTCGACAAGTTCTGTATCTCCGCAGCTTAACTCACTAGGAATTGCTAATGGATTTATGATTGACCAAGAGCGCCATCGCAATTTATTCCCAGCTGATTTGCGCCCACAGGCACATGAAATACTGCGTACTTGGGCGTATTATACTATGCTTAAAAGTCATCTTCATGAGAATAGCTTGCCTTGGAAGAATATTATGGTTAGCGGTTGGTGTTTAGCTGCCGACAAAAGCAAAATGTCTAAATCAAAGGGTAATATTTTAGTACCAGAAACTCTTCTAGAGCAGCATGGTTCTGATGTTGTGCGCTATTGGGCTGCCAGCTCCAAACTAGGAGCAGATACTGCTTATTCTGAAGATGTAGTAAAAAATGGTAAGCGTTTAGTAAATAAACTATGGAATGCGGCGAAATTTGTATCTCAGCATTTTGATAAAATTCTAGAAGAGGATAAGGCCTTAGACATTTCGGCAGTTAAAGATAAAATTTACTGTGATTTTGATAAATATTTCCTAACTCAGTTATCCAAGCTGGTGGCTTCGGCTTCTGCTGAATTTGAGCAATACGAATATGCAGGAGCAATGCATAAAATTGAGCAATTCTTTTGGTCTGAATTTTGTGATAATTATTTAGAGATTACAAAAACAAGAGCATATGACGAAGAGGAAATGAATGCTTCTGGTGCCTTGAGTGCAAGGCTTACATTATTCCATTCATTAAAAGTGTTACTTCAATTGTTTGCTCCGTTTGTGCCACATATAACTGAAGAAATTTATCATATATTATATTCAACTAAGTCTATTCATGCGCGCCACTCATGGCCTGTTTTAAATATTTCTTTTGATGGATTCAATATAGAAGAGTCAGAAAATCTTGTGTCTGTTCTTGAGCTAGTAAGAAAAATAAAAGCCCAAGATAATCTATCAATCAAAGCACCAATTTCGCATATAGAAATAGAGCGGGGCGATATGTCAGAGAATCTGATAGCTGATTTAAAGAACGTGACATCTGCAGAAGAAATAAAGATGGTTAAGAAGATCGCGTCAGATAAGCAATCTTTATGCATAGGAAATGTGAAGATTAATGTAATTTACTAGAGGTGAATTTTTGCAATTGCCTCTAGTAAATTAAGGACTGATGATAGGTTTAGTTATTGGGTGATATTAATAAGCATCAACATCATCTTCTGTATTTTGACCAGTTAGTAAACGATCAGATTCAGGCGATTCGTCTGAGTTTTGTGCAACTTCTAGGTCTCGCTCTCCGTTGTCTAGGTTGCTATCTGGGTTATTCATTACCTCAGGGTCTGAATTTTCTGCGGCACTGTCTTGTTCTGCTCGAAGCTCTTCTAGATGATTTGTAAAATGCGTAGTTAAATCAAGAGCTGTTTTTCCATTGTTATTCTCAGCGTTAATATCTGCGCCACATTTAATTATTATCCTAACTATAGAGTTTAGATATCTACTATCAGGAGAATCACGATGATTTTGAGCTGCAAGCATTAATGGCGTGTTGCCATCAGAATCTTTGATATTCACGTCAACACTTTTTTGTGATATTAACTTTATAAGTTCTTTTCTGTTTGTAATATAGTCTAGGGATGTGCCTGGCTTCCTTTTTAAGATATCTAGAAGATTCTTATTTATTTCCTCTTTTTTTGCACTATCTTTCAATGAGTCATATTTTGCTTTACTTTCCACATAAGCTTGCTCTTTTGAGATTCTTTTATATAGATTGGAGCTTTTACTCAGGCTTTCAACTAGATCTATAACCGTTTTACCTTGGGAATTTTGAGCATAGATATCACATCCATGGTCAATTAGTAATTCTATCAAGTCTATATTATTAATATTATTTTTCTTTTCTTTGGACACGATTTTATAAGTTGCAACCGCGAGCATTATCAAACTATTGCCTGTGGTGTTATTTGCACAATCAGTATAAGTCATGTTAGTATTTGCGCCTTTATCTAGATGTTCTCTAACTGCTGTTGTATCCCAGTTTTTTACGCTTTCAAATAAATCATTGCTCA
>JAQXDF010000025.1 GCA_029251475.1 Rickettsiaceae bacterium | reverse complement strand
CTTTGATGTAGATAAAATCAATGCCCTAACCAGTTCTAATGTAGAAGATGCCCATAAATCTGAGGGGATAACATTTGATGATCTTAAAGACTTTGATATAGATAAAATTGAGGCGCTTGTCTCTTATGGCTCAATGGAATGCTATCGATCTGGATGGGTACAGTTTTCTGATCTTAAAGACTTTGATGTAGATAAAATCAATGCCCTAACCAGTTCTAATACACAAGATGCCTATAAATCTGAAGGGATAACATTTGATGATCTTAAAGACTTTGATATAGATAAAATCAATGAATTAACTTATTCTGCAGTTGTGGGGATAGACAATATTGTTGATTCAAGTGGTATTTTAAACGCTGAAGGTAACAATAATATAGCTGAATTAGACATAACAACATCAGATGAAAGTGATAATCTGTGTATCACTGGACAAGTGCCCGAGATACCGTGATGTTAAGATAAAGTGTGAGTAGTTATGAACGAAAAATTCATGTTAATAATGGTTCTTTTTTCGTTCGCTGTGTATGTTTAAAGACTTTTGCTGATCTCGTCGAATTTCTTTAGGTTGGACAAGGTTTTTTCTAGAGTATCAAGTCTTAACATGCATGGTCCATCGCTAGGTGCATTATCAGGGTCTTCATGCACTTCCATGAACAAGCCAGAAACGCCAGCTGCAATAGCACAGCGTGCTAAAAGCTCAACATATTGTCTTTGCCCACCACTAGCAGCCCCTATACCACCAGGTTGTTGAACTGAGTGTGTAGCATCAAAAAACACAGGTGCTCTAGTTTCAGCCATGATGGACAAACCACGCATATCTGAAACTAAAGTATTATATCCAAATGATGTGCCTCTATCAGTAAGAATGATGCCTTTTGCATTAAATTTAACTAGTTTCTCATAGACGTTTTTCATGTCCCAAGGAGCAAGGAACTGTCCTTTTTTTACTTTTATTACTTTGCCAGTCTCGGCTGCACTTCTTAGCAAATCTGTCTGTCTGCATAAAAAAGCTGGAATTTGTAATACGTCAACAACTTCGCCAACAGGTTTACAGTGTGCTTCTGTATGCACATCAGTAAGAATAGGGCAGCCAATTTCTTTTTTTACTGTTTCTAGGATTTTAAGACCTTTGTCTAAACCAGCTCCACGCTCTGCGCTGGCAGAGGTTCTGTTAGCTTTATCAAATGATGATTTGTAGATGAAGGGAATGTCTAATTTATCGGTAATTTTTTTGATGTTTTCGGCAATGAATAATGCATGATCTAGTGTTTCAATTTGGCAGGGTCCAGCGACTAGCACAAATGGTAGATTATTGGCAATGGAAATATTTCCAACTTTAACTATATTCATTACTATTATTCATCTCTCAAATTACTTTATCAGTACAATAAGATTATTAAAAACTCTTATTTAGCAATCGGTAATGTTTCATTTCCTGCAGGTTGACTACCAGGGTTTTTTACAGAATTTTCTAGCTTTGTTGAAATATCATTACGAGGTTGTGATGATAAATTACCCAAAACTAAAGCGTTCCCAAAGAAGATAACTGCTAAAATTACAGTCATGCGATTAAGGAAAGTTGCAGCGGAACGACCACTAACTAGTCCCATATTATTTCCACCACCACCTATGCCACTTAGGCCATCAGTGCTAGTTTTTTGCAGTAAAATAACAACAACTAGTAATATTGCAATTATCAGGTGAATAAAAAGCAGAGTGTTTATCATGCTAGTAATATCTATTTATTTAATTTAAAATTGAGTTGAGTTCATTTTCATCTAAAGAAGCTGATCCTAAAATCACACCATTGTTACCAGTCACCGATAGAATATCTTTATGATTCTTTGAACTAACGGAACCACCATACACTAGCTGAGAGTTCTTTGCAACAATACTTATATCTCCACTTGTTTTTATGAAGTCAAATATTTCAGCTATTTCTTCAATAGTTGGCACCAATCCGGTACCTATGGCCCAAAATGGTTCATAAGCAATAATAATAGATTCAGCATTGTCTGGAATGGAAGAATTTAATTGATCGGCTATAAACTCTTTGTAATTCTTGTTTTTTCTAGCTTCTAGGGTTTCTCCAACGCATATAATAGGCGTAATCTGTGCCTCAATGCAATTAAAGGCTTTTTTCTTAATTAGTTTGTTGGTTTCGCCTAGTGTATTTCTGCGTTCACTATGACCAAGAATTGCGTAGTTTACATTACAACTTTTTAGCATCTCGGCCGAATATTCACCAGTATAAGCCCCAAAGCCATTAAGGGCGCTAACATTCTGAGCGCAGATAGCTGTGTTTTTAAAGTTTTGAGCAAAATATGCTAAATATGGAGCAGGCGGAGCTAACAATAGTTGAGAAGAATAGCTTTTGCTATCTAAGTTCTTGGCTTTGCTATATGCTTCATCCAAGGTTAGATTCATTTTCCAATTGGCAATAATGATTGGTTTCATAGGAGAAATCTCTTGCAGTAATTCAATTACCTCATTATTTTAGGAAGATATCATTGATAAGTAAATAGAAAAAAGGCGCATGTTAGAAAAAATCAGGAAGAACACAAATAATTTAGCGGTAAAAATATTTTTATGGCTTATTGCACTAAGTTTTGTTGGTATTGGTGGAGCTTCATTTGTCGGGGGTAATGATGGAGGCGACGTAGTCGTATTTGATAAAGTCGATTCTATTACAATGCAAGAATTTTATGCAGCGAAGACAAGAGAAATTGAATCATTCCAAAATAATATAAACCTAACCGACGAAAACATAAAAGAACTTGGTATAGATAATGCTGTTCTGAGTCGTTTGATACAAGAGTCGATGATTCAATATTTATCAAATCATTATGATTTTGACATTAGCGAAGAGTTTGTAGGAGATTTTGTTAAAACTATTCCGTATTTTAAAAATGATAAAGGCGAGTTTGATTTAAATATATTTAAAAGCGCTTTCCACAATTCTAGATATAGAGAAAGCGAGTATTTCCAGGTAATAAAAAAAGATTTAATGAAATCTACGCTACTCGATATTTTTAAAGAGTCTTTTGTAGTTCCTAAAATTATGGTTAGCAATATAATTAATTATTTGGCCGAAGCAAGGACTGTGGACATATTATCAATAGATATGGCTTATAAATCAAATAATTATAAAGCACCTTCTTTAGAAGACAAAGATCTAGAAGAATTTTATCAAGATAATCAAAGTTTATTTGTTATTCCAGAAAACAGAAGTTTTGATTATATAAAAGCGGATCAATCTTTCTTGGCAAAGAAGCTGAAAATCACTGAAGCTGAATTAAAACAATTTTACAATGAGAATAAATCAGAATTTGCTGGTGAAACTTATACAAGCGCAAAAAAACAAGCAAAAGAGGCTCTTACTAGCGAAAAGCTAGAAGAACTAACAAGCGAACTCGCGAAAAACTTCGAGGAAGATGTTTCTGCAGGACTTACTTTGCAGGAAATTTCTCAAAAATATTCTCTAAAAATTTCATCTATTAAAAACATGCCACTAAGTGATATGAACTCTAGTTCAATGCAAGAGCTAGTTGAGCTGTCAAATAATGTTTATTCAATGGTAGAAGGAGAAACGTCTTATCCTATTGAAGTAGCGGATAATAATGAAATATTACTGGTTACGCTAAATGCTATTGTGTCAGAAAGGCAACAACCATTTATGGAAGTAAAAAATTACATAAAAGAGCTTATTCAAAAGCGTGACTTAGCAAATTATAATGTTAAGGAGTTACAAAATGCGGCAAAGGAATATAACCCTAAGAAAACTACCAGAGAGGCATTAAGAGCCAAGGGTATTAATCTAGTGTCAAACAAATCTTTAACAAGAGAAGAAGCTCCTCAACAAGATAAAATACCAACCGATCTTGTGCAGAATATGTTTGTAGTGAAAAAGGGAGAATTCACGCAGTTAGTCAATGACGATAAGAACCTATATATTGCTTATGTAAAAAACATAACAACGAATAAATCTAGAGTTAATAAGATGGAATCGACCTCTAAGGAGCAATTTTCTAATGTTATTAAAGAAATGTTGTTTCAAGAATTGCTGGTTTATTCGTCAAAGCAGAATAATATGAAAATAAAGCAGGATAAATAATGGCTGGATTGTTTGGTAAATTAAAGGTTGCTTTAAGCAAAACATCGAACAAAATTGGCAGCTCAATTGACCATTTATTTATCAAAAAGAAGCTTGATGACAAAACCTTAGAGGAGCTCGAAGATTTATTGTTACTTGCAGATGTGGGGGTGAAGGTATCTAGTGATATAATAGCCTCCCTGCGCAAGCATAAATTTAATAAGGAAGTCACTCCAGAAGAAATCAAAAAGGATCTTAGTCAGCTGATAGAGCAAATTCTGTCGCAGCAAGATCATCAATTCCAATTAAAAGACGTTGGTCTTAATATTATTCTTGTCTGCGGCGTCAATGGCAATGGCAAAACTACTACTATAGGCAAACTGGCTGCCTCTTACGGAGCTACAGGAAAAAAAGTTGCTATTGCCGCTTGTGACACTTTCAGAGCTGCTGCAGTAGGGCAAATTGAAAAATGGGCCGAGAGATCTGGAGCTATTTTGTTTCAAGGTGCAGATAAAGCCGACCCAGCTAGCGTTGCTCATAGAGCTATATCAGAATCCATAGAGCAGGGTGTAGATATATTAGTTATTGATACGGCGGGGCGTCTTCATAATCACAAAAACTTAATGGATGAATTAGCTAAAATAGTTCGTGTAATCAAGAAAGTTGACGACTCAGCTCCTCACCATAGCTTATTAGTTATTGATGGAACTACGGGGCAAAATGCTTCTGCACAAGTTGAAAACTTTAAATCCTTAGCTGGAGTATCAGGTCTAGTGATTACAAAACTAGACGGAACAGCAAAGGCTGGTTCTGTAGTAGGAATAGTGCAGAAATATGCACTGCCAATTCATTTTATCGGTATTGGAGAAGCTATTGACGATTTAAAGCCCTTTTCTTCTAGGGACTTCTCTAGAGCTCTAGTTGATATTGCGCATGTAGATTAACTATGTAAGCTAGTTATATAGTTTATTTAGATGAAGTAGAGACAGAGCCAATGATAGCAGCCTAGAAACTCTTTTTATTATTAAGTAAAAATGTTAAGGTATAAGAATAGCTGTATAAGCTATCTTGAATGAAATTAATTAGTATCCACCGCATGTATGATATATTTTTTCAGCCCGTAACACAAATTGTACCTATGAAAGAGACCGCTGAGAAAGCTCTTAATCGTTTAGGTATTTATTTGTTGCGTGATTTGGTTTTTTATAAACCATCATCATATCATGTTATAGACGTCTCTTCAGATTTTACAAAATTTCAAAATGGCAGTTTGGTCCAGGCTGAGGTTACTATTGACGCAATCTCAAAATCAACTTCCAGACGCTCTCCTACCAAAATTTACACGTCTAATAATACAGGCACGCTTGCATTAATTTTTTTCAATAAAATACCTGCTTTTATATATAATCGCTTGAAGGAAGGAGAAAAATGCATAGTGACTGGTAAGGCACAATTTTTTGAGGGTAATTGGCAAATTACCCATCCTGATTTTATATTTAAAAAAGAGTTGTCTGTGCCGGTAGAGCCTGTATACCCTTTGACATATGGCATAATAAATAAGCAATTATATGGATATATTGTAAGTGCCATCAATGCGCTTGAAACTTCAATTAAAGCGGTAATGTCGTTTGGTAATCCAGGAGAAATGGAAAGATCCTATATAAATGATCTTCTGAAGGAAATAAAGCAATTGCATTTAATTGGATTAGCTCCAGCTGCGGAAGTGATCGAACGCTCAATGAAAGAAGTAACAGAAAAATTAGCGACTAAAGAATTATTGGTCAATCAAGTCTCTTTAGCGAATCTAAAGAAAAAAGAAAAAAGTACAGCAGGAAGGAGATTTACTATTGATGAGGAGTCTAAGAAAAAAGTTTTAGATAGACTAGGTTTTCAGCTTACGGAAGCACAATCTTCTGCTATTTGCGAAATTGAAGCCGAACAAAGTTCTGATGGACAGATGATGAAAATGTTGCAGGGCGATGTTGGCTCAGGCAAAACACTAATTGCACTTATGACTATGATTAATGCAGTTCGTAGCGGAGCTCAAGCTGCCTTAATGGCGCCAACAGATTTGCTTAGTGTGCAGCATTTTCAGTTTTTTTCTGCTGCTCTTGAAGGCGCGGGGATTACTACAGCGCTACTAACAGGTAAAACTAGTGCAAAAGATAGAAGGGCGATAAAAGAGCAGTTAGAAAATGGCCAAATTGATATATTAATTGGTACACACGCTTTATTCCAAAGCGCAGTGGAGTTTAAGGATTTGGGGTTTGTGATTATTGATGAGCAGCATAGATTTGGAGTGGAGCAGCGCCTTGAGTTAATTTCCAAGGCGTCGCATCCAGATGTGCTGGTTATGACCGCAACGCCAATACCTCGTAGTCTTACTCTAACTATGTTTGGTGATATGAGTGTATCGCAGGTAAGGGAGAAGCCTAAAAATAGATTACCCATCATCACAACGCTTGCTTCGAATGAAAAGAAGGTGCAGCTGATAGATTCTTTGCAGAAAAAAATAGATCTTGGAGAGAAAATATACTGGGTATGTCCGCTCATTGACCAAAAGGATAAAACTATAGAGCGTGATGAAAATACTATCTACGCAGATGTCACAAATCGTTATTTAGAATTAGAGAAAGCGTATCCTGGTAAGGCAGCTATTTTGCATGGAAAGATGAAATCTGCAGAGAAAGAGCAGGTAATGCAAGAATTTAAATCAGGTAAAATTGATATTTTAGTGGCAACAACGGTGATTGAAGTTGGTATAGATGTTCCTGATGCTACTCTTATTATAATAGAAAATGCAGAAAAATTTGGCCTGGCTCAGATGCATCAACTTCGTGGCAGAGTTGGTCGTGGAGAGTTGCAGTCATATTGTGTTTTGATGTATAATCCAAAGCGCCTTTCTAGTACCGCAAGACAAAGATTAGAGATAATGAGAAAAACTTGCGATGGATTCTATATTGCCGAACAAGATTTGATTCTTAGGGGAGGGGGTGAAATTCTTGGAACAAAACAGAGCGGTGAGCCGGAATTCTTTTTTGCTAATCTTGGGCGTGATCTAGACATACTACTTGCAGCTAATAAACAGGCCCCACAAATAGAAGATTCAGCCTTTGTTAGATTTCAGGCAAAGCTTTTTGCAAGAGATTTAGGTGACCGCCTTGCTCGCTCGGGATAGTTTAATTTAAATAATATCTAGATTTAAATGAAGCAAGAGCAAGATTTAAAATTTTAGCTTACCTTTAGCGAGGCAATTTGTTTTTTATAGTCTCCTTTAAAGATATAGCTGCCAGAAATTAGTGTATTTGCGCCTGCTTCGCGGCATATTTTGGCAGTTTCTTGATTTATGCCGCCATCTATCGCTAGCATAATATTTTTATTGGTAATTAAAGTTGATAGTTCGGCTATTTTAGTTATTTGGGAGGTTATGAATTGCTGCCCTCCAAAGCCCGGATTAACCGTCATAACTAGAATTAAATCTATATCATCAATAATGAAGTCCAGCACATTAATTGGAGTGGTAGGAAGCAGAGAAATTCCTGCCTGCGCTCCAAGATTTTTTATTTCTGAAATAGTGCGTTGCAAATGCTTTGTAGTTTCTGGATGAATAGTGATAATGTCAGCACCAGCATCGACATAGGATTTGATATGTTGTTCAGGATTTTCAATCATCAAATGCACATCAAATGGAAGTTTAGTATGCTTTCTCAAAGATTTAATTACTGGTGGTCCAAAAGTTAGGTTTGGAACAAAATGTCCATCCATAACATCAATATGTATCATGTCAGCACCAGCATTCTCTAGAGCTTTTATTTCCTTTTCTAGGTTAGAAAAATCAGCGGAAAGTATAGACGGAGAAATTTTAATCATTCCAATTAATCAATTATGTTAGTGAAAATAGTATCAGTACTTGGTTTATCGGCCTAGAACATACACAAATAAGAACAAGAATAGCCAAACAACGTCAACAAAATGCCAATACCATGCAGCAAATTCAAATCCTAGATGCCCATTACCTTTATTGAAGTGACCTTTCTTTGCACGAAAATAGCATACAGCTAAAAAGATAGTACCAATAATGACATGCAAGCCATGAAATCCAGTCGCTAGGTAGAAATTAGCAGCGTATACTCCATCACTAAGACCAAAGGCAGCATGATGATATTCATATGCTTGTAATAAGCTAAAACTTATTCCTAGTATCACAGTAATTCCAAGCGCAGTTACTGAACTTTTTTGATCGTTATGCTCAATTGCATGATGCGCCCAGGTCACAGTAGTACCTGATAATAATAGAATCAATGTGTTCATAAAAGGTAAATTCCAAGGATCAAAAGTTTGTATACCTTTTGGTGGCCAGGTCCCATCTGCTACAACCCATACTCCATCAAGAATTCCTGCTGGAAAAAAGCTAGCAAAAAAGAAAGAAAAGAAAAAAGCAAAAAAGAACATTATTTCAGACAGGATAAATAATGTCATTCCTATTCTTAGTCCGTAGCGCACAGCTGTGGTATGATGATTGCCGACTCTACCTTCAGTAATGACGTCTTTCCACCATCCAACCATACAATAAATAACAGTTACTAAACCAATGATAGCCATAGGTTTTCCGCCAGCATATTCATGTAAAAGCATAACTGATCCTAGAGCTAAAGCTAGAAGCGAGAATGAGGTTAAAATTGGCCAGTAGCTAAGTTCAACTATGTGAAAAGGGTGTTTAGGTTTTTGACTCATTTTATTAGTTAGTTATTTTTATTATTTATTTAGCTATTATAAACTGATTTATTTGCCAAAGTCCATTATTTAAAAGACAATAAGTGCTATATATCTCTAACCTTAAAGAAACTATAAGACAGAGTTATTCTATCAACATCCTGCATGTCTGGATCATTTTCTATTTCAGGGTCGATAAAAAATGAAACTGGCATTAAAACTTCTTGCCCAGCTTTAAGTAATTGTTCTTCGAAGCAAAAACAATGTATCTTGACAAAATATTTTCCTGCCTTTAATGGAGTTACGTTATAGACAGATGTGCCAATGATATCATGGTCACTCAGGTTTTTTGACTCATAAAATATCAGCGTATTTTCTCCGGTAATGACATCAGTGCAACGATGTTTTGGTATAAATTTCCATGGCAAGTTTTTGTCGGTATTGGCATCAAATTCAACTTTAATTTTACGAGATCCTTTTTTGATTTTTGCATAAGGATTAATTCTTTGTGTCGTGCCACCAAACCCCGTAGCTTTACAAAAAAGATTATAAAGTGGTACCGAGGCTGCAGTAAGAAGTATCATGCTAATTAGTAAGGATAGTATAGAAACTATGGTAGTTTTATTGGACATGCTTTTAGTGTTTTTTGTTAGAAAAAGTTTGCCCTAAATATACCTCGCGAACTTTTGCGCTTTCTATAATCTCAGAAGGAGCGCCTTCCATTAATACTTTTCCATCGTATATGATATATGCTCTATCGACGATGTCTAATGTGTCGCGTACATTATGGTCAGTAATCAACACACCAATATTACGATTTTTTAGTTGTAAGACTAGTTGCTTAATATCTCTAACTGCAATAGGGTCAATGCCTGCTAGGGGCTCATCTAGTAATATGAAATTAGGATTAGAGGCTAAGGCTCTTGCAATTTCAAGTCTTCTGCGCTCACCGCCTGACAAAGTAGTAGACATCTTGTTTTTCAGATATCCTATAGAAAATTCATCAAGCAGCTCTTCAGTGCGAGATTCTATTTCTTCTGGGTCATTATAAATTATTTCAAGAATAGCTTTGATATTATCTTGCACAGAAAGACCGCGAAAAATAGAAGATTCTTGTGGCAAGTAACCAAGCCCAAGCCTAGCTCTTAAATACATGGGCAAACTAGTTATGTCTTGGTTGTTAAGAAGAAGCTGGCCAAGGTCAGTTTTAATGAGTCCGATAATCACACTAAAAAGAGTGGTTTTTCCTGATCCATTAGGGCCAAATAATCCCACAACTTCACCTTGTTCTAGGCTGCAAGTAACATCTTTTAAGACGGGCTTTTTATCGTATGCTTTCGATATATTTTGAATGACTAGTTTATTTTGCATAATTACCACGTTTAGTTAGAGAGCTTGAGTATATCAGCTTATCAGTTATCAGTATATTATCTTCTGTCTGAGATGTAACATTACCTTTTAAGGTAAGTTGTTTTTTAACATTATTAAACATGCCCTCATCTGCAATAATAATTTCCTTGCCGCAATCTTTTAGGGCTTTTAATTTTCCAGGAATAACTATCTTGGTAATTTTTTGTGAGTTATTAATACTAGTATAATAAACAATTAGTTTGGAAGTAGTTAGAATTGCATCCTCAAAATGAACTATTACATTACCAGAAAAAGTGGCCATAGAAGTATCTTTTTGGATCGTTAAATGATCAGAATGGATTTTTAAATTATCAAAAGGGTTTGCAAAAGTCACATTCACAAATAAAATGTAAAAATAAAATAGCGAAAGCAGTTTATGTTTAAATATCATATAGTTAGTCATCGTTATTGATAATACAAGTGGACTCTACATTGCCCTTAAATTCAATGATATTATTAGATTCCTTTGTGTTGAAACTGTTAGCCTTAATGTTACCCATTTCAGAATGAACTTCAACATATTCGTTGCTATATGTGTCTTGGTTTTTAATATTGAAGTTTACTTCTTGGCTATTAAGAACCATGTTATTGAGAAAAATTTTAACATCATTTGTTAAAGTTATAAGTTTGTTTTCTTCGTCCAAAGTTCCGTTAATTGATTTTGCTGTTATATCGTCGTTATTTGCAAGAGTACATTGGCCGCTTACTGACCCTAGAAGATACTGATTAAGTTGATTTTTAGTAACGGTTTTAGCTAATATTTTATATGGCGCAGATGATCCTGTAAATCCTTCAAACATTGAGTGGTTTATAGCTAAGCTATAATTTTTTTCTTTAGGAGTTTTGCCTACTGGTTCTTCAGAACTGGAGTTCAAGGTGTTATTTTTGAGATATAAAGTGACAATTATGGCCAGCAAAACGCAACAGCTCATGCTTAGAAAAACATATTTTAATATTTTTATTTTAGCTCTGTTATAACTAACCAAAGGTTTCATTTACTCTACCCCAACTTTTAAAATATCATGTATATGTATAACCCCTATCAATTTATTATTATCTATAACAGGCAAAGATGTAATAATTTTAGTACGCATAATAGATAGCGCTTCAGTCGCCAAGGCATTAGAGTCAATGCTTAATGGGTCAGGGGTCATGACATCTTCTGCCTTAAGTGAATCTAAATTGTCATTTATATGTCTTCTTAGGTCTCCATCTGTTATTATTCCAGACATTTGATTATTATCATCTAGAATAATTGCGCAACCTAAGCGTTTTTTATTCATAATAACTATCGTGTTGATGAAGCTATCATTAAATTTAGCAATAGGCAGACTGTCACCTTTATGCATGATATCCTCTACTTTTAGTAGACTGCTACCAATTTTCCCACCTGGGTGAAATATTTTGAAGTCGTTTGGCATGAATTCTCTAGCTTTGTGTAGAGCTGTTACTAAAGCATCTCCTATTGATAATGTCATTATGGCAGAAGTTGTTGGTGCGGGTAATGCACTAGCTTCTGGTTGCTTGGGTAAAAGGAGCAGGAAGTTGCTATTAATGGCTAAAGTAGATTTTTCATTCATGGTAATAGAAGACATGCTAATTTTATATTTTTTACAATAATTTATTGTATCGAATAATTCTTGTGTCTCTCCGGAGTTTGAAAGCATAATCACAAGATCATCAACTGTGATCATGCCAAGATCTCCATGACTTGCTTCGCTAGGATGTACATAAAATGATGGCGTTCCAGTTGAGGCCAAGCTAGCGGCTATTTTTTTGGCTATGTAACCACTTTTACCCATGCCAACTAAAATCACTCTGCCTTTTTTTAAAGCCAATATATGATTAACTAGCGGCTCAAAGTCAGCTGGTAAGTTATTAGCCAAGTGCTCTAGGGCCTTGGCTTCTTTTTCAATTACAGTTTTGGCTATATTTAAATGGGTCATTGTTTATTATTAGGAGCTATGTGAAAAAATATCTATGTCGTTCCAACCAATCAAATCAAGATTGGCACGAGTTGGTAAAAAGTTGAATAATTCATTAGCAATTTTATTTCTACCAACATCTATTAAACGTTCTATTAAAATATCTCGTAGAGCATGTAGGTAGACTACATCTTTTGCTGCGTATTCTTTTTGTTCAGTGCTTAAATTTTCAGCTCCCCAAAATGATGATTGCTGTTGTTTTGAAATATTTAGATCTAAATATTCTCTACATAAATCTTTTAACCCATGGCGATCTGTATAAGTACGCACTAATCTGGAAGCAATTTTAGTACAAAAAATATTGGTTAGATCTATTTCTAGATATTTTTTGATAACGGCTACATCAAATCTTGCATAGTGAAATATTTTATTTCTAGAAGGGTCCAGTAGTAGTTTTTTTAGATTAGGAGCAGTATAATCAACTCCATCAAATTGAACTAAAAAAGCATCCCCATCTCCTGAGCTCATTTGCAACACACAAAGTCTGTCTCTGTGGAATTGCAATCCCATGGTTTCTGTGTCAATTGCAATGTCACCTTCAATATGAAAATCATCCGGTAAGTCGTTTTTAAATGCTGTAACTTTAATAATAGCCTCCTATATTTTAAATATTATTATCTTCTTCTGTTTTATCATGCTCTATGTCCGTTGCTTTATAGACCTTCTCATTTGGCCTTGAAAGCCCAAGTACATTGCGAGTTGTTTCATCTAGCATATCTTTGTCCAAAGAATTTGGTCTCAGTAATTTAGTTCTATTTTCAATCTCTATTCGTTTGGATCGTATTAATTCTAATTTTTTATGAGATCTTTTGAGTTCGGATTGTAATTTAAAGTAGGCTATGATGCCACGGCTCCCATAAATTGAATGAAATACAAAATATACCAGCATCAGTAATGCTAACGTATTCAATGATGTTTTTCTATTAAACTTGAATAGTCTTTGATCTTTATACTTCATGAACCTGGTTCTTTAGAGTTTTTCAATTTTATTTTATATGAAATATGTACGAACTACCAATAAAATTATAATTACTACAGGAGCAGTAAGGATAATACTATCAAATCTATCTAACATTCCACCATGACCTGGTATTATAGACCCACTATCTTTTAAATGAAATTTTCTTTTAAAATAAGATATAAATAAATCACTCATTTGTGCAATAATACCGATAATCAAAGCAAATATACTAGTTGAAATGCCAGTACGCGGAAACATAGACGGTTCTAGATAATTCGGTAATAAAACTAGTAAATTCACAACAATTATTGCGGATAAAACTCCTGTGATCAGGCCGCTTATTGTTTTTTTGGGGCTAAGCTTTGGAGCTAATTTGGGGCCACCAATCAATTTTCCACCAAGCATGGCCATAACATCAACGCTCCAAATAATCATAAAATATGTAAGCAATAGCCAGCCAGTCTGATCTGTGTAGGAAATAAGTAATATAGAGATAACTGGCACGGGAATTAATATAAGTCCAAGATATCTATAGAACGGAGTTGAATTTTTGGTCATATTGCGCCATTCAAGAAGCATAAACCCTGCAATAAAAGAAAATAGAACATAAAATAGTGGGCGAAGCACAAATATAGAAAGTATAAATAATATAACAATAAAGACTCCCGAAAAACAGCGAGTTAAAAGGTTTTTTTTATCCATCTTCATCTACCACCAAAAGTTCTTTGTCTTTGTGAATAATCTTCCAAAGCTTCTACTAAATCCTCTTCATTAAAATCGGGCCAGAATTTTTTTGAAAAATATAATTCTGCATAAGCTGATTGCCACAATAAAAAGTTACTTATTCTATATACACCACTTGTTCGTATAAGTAAATCAACATCAGGCATTTCTGGGTCGTATAGAAAACTAGAAAAGTCTTTTTCGGTTATAGTCTTAACACCAGAATCTATTGCTTGTTGGCACGCATGCAAGATTTCATCTCGGCTTCCATAACTAAACGCAATGGTTGCAGTCATTTTCGTACAATTTTTGGTAGCCTCAACAGCGTCATTGATATTTTTTTGCACGGTAGGTGATAATTTACTTAAATCACCAATTACCTTGAGCTTAATTTGGTGTTTAGCAAGAGTGTTGATCTCATTTTTAATATAGTGACATAGCAGGTCGATAAGTATAGACACTTCGCTTGCAGGGCGCTGCCAATTTTCAGAAGAGAACGCATAGAGAGTTAAGTATTTTATGCCAAGTTTTGATGCGGCTGGCAGTAGAGATTTTAGTGTTTCAGCGCCTTTTTTATGCCCTTGGGCTTTGGTAATGTTGTGTTGGTTTGCCCAGCGAGCGTTGCCATCCATTATTATAGCTAAGTGGTTCATATTATACATTGTGATTATTTTTTAGTATGTTCATTGTAATTAGTTTTTATAGGAAGTTGAATTTTAACAAGCAAACCTTTTAAGGTTGGACTATTATCTAGAGTGATATTTCCATAATGTCCATTTATAATTTCTTTTGTTATAGCAAGTCCAAGACCCACGCTTGCGCAATGATCAATAGACCTAGATTTGTCTACTCTATAAAAAGGCTTGAACACTAGTTTTCTATCTTCTTCTTTTATTCCTAATCCATTATCTTCTATTATAAGAAGGGCGTTAGTATTTTTTGAATATAAAGAAATTATAATTTGTGTGGAATATTTTAGAGCATTGCTAATGAGGTTGGCTATTGCTCTTTCAAATGAATGGGGCTTAATTTGTACCAAAATAGGCTCTTCATTTACATTAACTTGTATATTATGCTGGGCCCATTTTTTTGTAATATATTGATTGAGCCATTGATTTACATCTATTGTTTGAAAATCTTCTCCACCTTCTCCCCTTGCGAAATCTAAATAAGATAGCATCATATGCTGCATGCTTTGAATATCTTGTTGGAAGTCTTCTTTTTCTTCTGAGTCAGGCATCATCTCGACTTGAAGCTTCATGCGAGTTAAGGGGGTTTTTAAATCATGTGATATCATTGCAAGCATTTGTGTGCGCTTGGTTGCTTGACGTTCGATACGATCTTTCATTTTTAAAAATGCAATGCCAGCTTTGCGAATTTCTTTTGATCCAGATGGTTTGTAATTATATAGTTCTTCTCCTCGCCCATAGTTTTCAGCGGCATTAGTAAGATCAATAATAGATTTAATTTGGTTCTTGGAAAAAATCAAAGAAACAGATAATAATAAAATAGTAAGTGCTATAATCCATATTACAAAAATATAAGTAGTCGGATTTAACAAGGATTTATATGGTAATTTGATTTTTAGTAGGTCACGACCAATTTGTAGATATAATTCCACTCGGTTGCTATCATCAACAAAAAATACGCCTTCCTGCCCAATTTTAGACATCAGAATTCTTTTGAATATTTCTAGCTCTTCAATGTATTTTCCATTAGATTCTGGCAAGTTTGTATTAGGTATGAATTCATAATCCAAATCAAGATAACTGTGTGTTTGGTTTGGTTGATCTTCATAATTTTCTATATTTAGAAGCGATGATATCTCGGTTGCAACTAGCTCTCCTGTGTGTTGAGATACGTTGTACCAATGTCTCTGGTAGAATAAATATACAGCTAATAATTGCCCAATTAAAGTCGGGATAATTATTATCAGCATAAATCTTGTTAGCAAGCTTCTTGGTAACAAGATTTTCTTTATAAATTTAGGTATAGAGAACATATCCCTTACTACGTATGGTTTTTAAAAACTGAGGAGTTTTAGGATCGTTTTCAATCTTGCTTCTTAGCCTGACTATTTGCACGTCTATTGAGCGAGGGTTGGTTGTACCTGTCTTTTGCGCCAGCTCTTCTCTAGAAATAACCTGGTTTGCTGAATCTAGAAGAGAGTCTAGAAGTTTTGATTCAGAAGAGCTAAGTTTGATGATGGCATCGTCTTTGACAAGTTCTTTTGTAATCAGGTTATAGCGGTTGTTGCCAAACATAACTAGTTCTTGCTCTTTTTTATGTAGGCTGTGTGAGTTGATTAAATTATTTATACGAAGTAATAGTTCGCGCGGTTCAAACGGCTTTGTAATGTAGTCGTTAGCTCCAGATTCTAGTCCTTTTATTTTGTCTTCTGGCTCGGATAGAGCCGTAAGCATCACTATCGGCATAACGCTTCCACTATCTTTGATCTGCCTAGCAAACTCTGGTCCAGTTACTTCTGGCATCATTACATCTAGAATGATTAAATCATACGAAAAATTGCTTAGTAAGTTAATAGCCTCTGTGGCAGAGTTACTAGTGGAAACTAAATAACCACTTTGTGAAAGAAACTTTTTCAAAAGCTTCAATATTCTGCTATCATCATCTACTATTAAAATATGATTCATATGTATCTATCCTTATGGTTGATACTTTGATTATAATAGTAATTAGAAAAATTGACTAGTGCTTTTATGGAGTAATGTTATGGATTGGAATGAAGCAGATAAATTATCAGAATATATTTGGATAAATGGACAAATGATTCCTTGGGATAAAGCGTATATTCATGTGCTGACTCATAGCTTGCATTATTCCGGAGCAGTGTTTGAGGGAGAGAGAGCCTATGAGGGGAAAGTTTTTAAATTAAGAGAGCATACAAAGCGTCTTCTAGAGTCTGCCAAAAAAATGCACTTAGAAGTTGAGTATTCTGTAAATCAGATTGAAAAAGCTACTATAGATCTTTTACAAAAAAACAAGCTAAAAAATGCTTATATAAGGCCTCTTATATGGCGTGGCGCTGAATCTCTTGGTGCATATAATCCAGTGCTAACTACTAATTTATTAATCTTGGCGCAGGAATCTAATCCAAAGTTTCGTAAAGGATTGAGATTGTGGTTAAGCCCATGGAGAAAAATTTCTTCCGATGCTATTCCGGTGCAGGCTAAGTCTTCTACGCATTATGCGATGTTGGGTATTTCACAAAAATTGGCTCAAGATCAAGGCTATGATGATGCATTATTGCTAGATTCATTCGGAAGTGTTGCTGAATGTACAACAACTAATATATTTTTTTCTAGAGAGGGCGAGCTAGTTACTCCTATTGCTGATCGTTTTTTAAATGGCATAACTAGGCAAACTATCATGCAAATAGCACATGATATAGGTATGAAGGTAAAAGAAGAGCGAATTTCGCTTGAGGATCTTTCTAAGTATGATTCATGTTTTGCAACAGGAACTTCTGCTGAAATAAGAGGTGTGTCATCTATTTTTACAGGAGATAAAACTTTAGAGTTTACTAATGATAAAACGCTCTTTATCTTACAACAGGAATATGCAAAAACTGTAGGAAAAACATTATGATATTTAAAGGAATAATTACCGCTCTAATCACACCATTTGATAATGGAAAGATAGACTTCGCTGCTTTACATAAATTATTGGACAAGCAAATTGAAGCAAAAATAAATGCAGTAGTAATAGCAGGGTCGACAGGCGAGGGTAGTAGCTTATCGGAATCTGAGTATTATGAATTAATTACAGAGTCAGTAAGATATGCTGATAAAAGAATATCTGTTATCTCAGGTATGAATGCTGTTAGCACTTTAGAGGCTACAGCCAAGGTCAAAGCCTTGTGCGAGCTAGGAGTTGACAGTATAATGTGCACAGCTCCACATTATGTGAGGCCAGAACAATCAGGACTTATTTTGCATTATAAAGCAATTAACGAGGCCAGCACAGTTCCGCTTATGGTGTATATTCATCCAGTTAGGACTGCTTGTGATTTTTCTGATAGTACCTTGCTAGAGATTGGAAAGCTAAATAACATAGCTTCTATCAAAGATGCAACTAGCGATCTAGATAAACCTTTGCGTCTCTTGCCGCATATGGGAAATATAACGATGATGACGGGGAATGATCCAAGCGTATTATCTTATAAAGCAAATAGTGGCTCTGGTTGCGTTTCAGTAGTGTCTAATCTTTTTCCTAAATTATATAAAAAGATTGATAATTTGTGGAATAAAGGAGATTTGATAGAGGCTCGTACTTTGTTGCAAAAATTTTACCCTTTCTTTTCAATGATGTATTCAGAAAGTAACCCAATAGGAGTTAAATACGCTGCAGCTAAAATGGGTCTATGTGGCTTAGAGATTCGCTTGCCACTGACCCTTCCTTCTGCAAGCAACAGAGCAGAAATAGATGAGAGTATGAAAGAATTATTAACAATGGAAAATAATGTCTGAGTATAAAAAAGTAGTGGCTCAAAACAAACGAGCCTTGTTTGAATATTTTATTGAAGAAAGACTTGAGGTAGGGATAGTTCTAGCTGGTAGTGAAGTAAAATCTATTAGAGGAAATAATGTTGCTATAACAGATTCCCATGCGGCAATAGAGAAAGGCGAGCTTTTTTTGTATAATTGCCACATCGCAGAATACGAAAAGGCTAATCGTTTTAACCATATGACACGCCGTCCAAGAAAATTGCTTCTTCATAAGCGAGAATTGCAAAAAATATTTGGTAAAATAAAACTGAAGGGATGCACTTTAGTTGCATTATCGATGTATTTTAATAAAAAAAATATGATCAAAGTAGAGCTGGGGTTGGCTAAAGGTAAAAAGCAACATGACAAGCGCCAAACTATTAAAGAAAAAGATTGGAAAAGAGACCAAGGTCGTTTAATGAGAGATAAAAACTAATGAACATTTCCCCCGATTACCTAATAGAAAGAAAAAGAAACAAGTCTCATCTTGCCAGATGGAAGTTAATTTCAATTGGATTGATAGGTCTAATGATTTTAGGAGGAGGGGGGTTATTATTGGGCAAAAAGAATATAAATAAAAAATCATTCTCTACGGACTCTGAGTATATAGCATCTATAAAAATAGATGATATGATTTTAGATGATATGGATCGCGTAAGAAGAATTGACTCTTTAGCAAAGGATAAGGATATCAAAGCTGTTATTGTTCATGTTAACTCGCCCGGTGGAAGCGTTGTTGGATCTGAAATGCTATATAACTCTTTGCGCAAACTTTCTGTGGAAAAGCCTGTGGTCGTTGTGATGGAGTCAGTAGCAGCATCAGGTGGTTATCTAGCTGCTCTTGCGGGGGATTATGTCATTGCCCATAATGGGACCATAACAGGGTCTATTGGAGTCATTATGCAAACACCAGAGATTACAAAGCTAGCGGAGAAGCTTGGTATAAAATTTAATAGTTTTAAATCAGGTGAATTAAAGGCTAATCCAAACCCTATGGAAGAGCTAACTGAAGAAGCTAGAGAAGCAACTATGGATAGTATTCATGACGTATATAATTATTTCATAGAGATTGTAGCCAAAAGAAGAAAGCTGAAACCTAAGGATGTCAAAATCTTAGCAGATGGTCGTATTTATTCTGGTCGTCAAGCATTGAAACTTAAGTTAATTGATGCAATAGGTGATGAGGATACTGCAATAGAGTGGCTTTGGAAAAACAAAGGCATATCTGAAAACATAGAAGTAGTTGATGTGCGTTTGAAAAAGCGTGAAAAATTACTAGATATTTTGTTAGAAGATTTACAAGGTAGTATTTCCAGTTTTTTTACAACAAGCTTTAAGGGCTTAAAATCAATGATTTAAGTATAGATATGGCAACAAAAAAAGATTTATTAGAAACTCTTTCGACGAAGCTTGGTTATCTTACTCAAGAGGATGCAAAAAACGCTATAGATTGCACCTTGAATTATATTAAAGACGAGCTGGCTAAAGGCAATAGAGTGGAAGTCCGGGGCTTTGGCAGCCTCTCGGTTCGTAAGAGAAAATATGCAGATAGAGATGAGTACTATAATAGTATTTATTATCGCATGTCTAAAAATGTACAGCAATCCTTAAATAAATAAAATGGAGTAATTAATATGAGTAAAAACAAATCTGTTAATTTTAAAAATAATGCAAGTAATAGTGCCGCTTTACCTTCAGAGATTTTAGTAGATGATAAGGCTGCAAAAAAGGAAAAGTTGAAGGTCTCATTGCAAGAGGCTAAAAAAGAGCTAGCGCAAGTCCGACAAGAAAAGGAAAAAGAGATTTCTACAAGAGAGGCTGTTGAAGAAGCTGCCAAGGATGTTAGAAACGAAAATATCAAGTTAAAGTCCACAATAAAAGACCTTCAGGACTCAGAAAAGGCCGCTGTAAGTGAAAAAAAATTAGCCTCAAAAATCGCTCAAGAAAAAAGTCTTGATAACACAAGATTAAGGCAGGAGTTAGATATAGTTAAAAAAGAAACAATAGAATATAAAGAAAAGCATAAAGAGCAAATGAAGGCTGAAATAGCAAAGAAAATATCTCTAACGCAAGAACTTGAAGAGGTAAAGCAGGTAGCTAAGCATCAATCGAAAGATCTTCAGGAAAAAAGTAATGCGCAAGAAAAACTGAAAGAAAATCTTAAGGAAGTAAAGCAAGAAAAGGCTAAGCTAGAAAAAGGGGTAAAGAAGTTAGAAGAGCAACTTCAAGAAAAAAATCTAGAGGCAGATAAGTTAAAGCAAGAAATCAAAGCATCCAATAAGGAGGCTGAAAAAGCAAAAAAAGATCTTGTTTCTGAAAAAAATAAGTCTCTTACTGCAGAAAAAGAAAATGCTAGGGTTAATCAAGCGCATGATGCGGAAAAGAAAAAAGTAGCAAAGGCTCAACAAGAAAATGAAAAACTACTTAAGAAACTTGAGGTAGTCGAAAAGCAAGCAGCCAAGTTATCCTCTGAAAAGGCGGCGGCTAAAATTGCAAAAGAGAAAGCTGCAGAAGAGGCGGCGGCTAAAATAGCGAAAGAGAAGGCCGCAGAGGAGGCTTTTGAGAATGGTTTTGATAAGATTGATGCTGTCGAGGTAAAAAAAGTTGAGGCAAAAACAGACGCTCCAGGAGTGGGTGGTTATTTAAAAAGTTTATTTGCAAGCAGCACTGAGACAATAGTGTCAGATAATAACCAAGAAATGGAGGTTGAGGTTTTAGGCGAAGACGTATTAGATGAAGTGTCATGTTAGCAAAAGTCCCCGTTCACTTACAAGTACCACTATTACTAGGGGTTAGTATTGGCCTAGTAAAGCTATATCATAGCTGGGGAGCTAAAAATATAGAATTACCAGGTGACTTGCTAGGTAACGATATATCGATAGGTGGAATTGCAGCTGCTGCTAAGGATGAAGAAAATGGGGCTGAAGATAATATTTCAGCTCCCCTTGTCCCTGAAGATACGAATACAGCATCCATACCAAGTGACCTAGATAGGGGCTTGGGTCCTAAGAGCCCTTTAAGTGATTTAACTTTGCCGGATGGAGAGCCAGGAATGATAATAGTGTCTGTGCCCTCGCCCTCGCCAATATCACCTGATTTTGTTAGTAGTTGTGGCAGCGAAGCAAATGATACTCCAGTTGCAACGCATAGCGATGAGTCTGTGAAGTGCGTATTAGGTGATAGTTATTATTGCCTATCAGATCATAGTTAAAATATATGAGCAATAATATCATTATCTACCAAAAAGAAATAAACACAGATTGTCAAAAAATAATTCTGGAGGGTTTGAAGCATAACGCTTACGAGAAGCTGGGAATAGGGCAGTCTGATTCAGCATTTTCTTTCGTAATAGAGAATGACCAGGATGAATTTCAAGCTGGAATTTCGGGATATCATTATTATGGTTGCTTTTACATTGACATTCTATTTGTACCAAAGGAACATAGAAGCAAGGGGTATGGAACTGAGTTAATGCAAAAGGCTGAAGAGCTTGCGCGTTCAAGAGATTGCTTGTTTATGGCTGTAAACACTATGGAGTTCGAAGCTAGGCCATTTTATGAAAAACACGGATTTGAAGTAGAGTTTGTAAGAAGCGGTTTCCAGAAAAATGCCAAAATGTATTTCATGAGAAAAAAACTGCAATAAGCGGCGCCAGCGTTCTATTGTATAAAACTTATCTTCATTTAAGAATCAAGATTCAAATAGCTGCTCAAATCTATCTTGTTACGATGCAATTTTGTTTTTTTGCATTAAGGCGCTTGCAGACTAGCTTGGCATGATTTAGAGATGGGTATGTTCCAGCCATAACAAGATAAAAAATGCGATTATTTTTGCCTTCAATTTTTTTTACAATGAAGTGAGCGTTTAGTAAAATCTTAGCATATTTTTGTTGAATATTACTCCATTGTTTTCTAGCATCTTCCTCTGAATGGGCTGATGATAGTTGTAACTTGTATCCCTTTACTTCTTGCGATACAACGTTGACACTATTTACTTTATATCTATCTTCTATGGATTTAATGATTTTAAGTTTAGTTCCTGGCAGGTAAATAAACTCAGATTCAGATTCTCCTCTATTAGCCTCTTCTTTAGAAAGCAGCTTATTTGGAATAATATAATCAGAATTATCATTGCCATCCGAAGATTCTAGTAATTCTTTTTCATAATGTTCTATATTAGCTAGTATAGCATCTATGGAATCTAAAAACCTTGATGATTGTTCAACGCTATGCTCAATAGTAATTGGCTTTTCTGGCTCTGGAGATAGATGAATTTGATCGGGCTTTGTACCTTTTGAATGTAATTTATCATATACTAGATTATCAGAATATGGGATAACTACTCCTCCTGAGTCTAGAGGTCTTGTCTTTGTATCACCTTCGTCTGCTTGTAAAATTGGAATTTCGTTGTTTAATGGGCGCAGAACATATAACATTAACATAAGTCCTGTTAAGACTAATATGCCTAATGATATAACATGTCTTCTGCGCATTTTCATCTACATACTATCCATAGGAGAAATTCCTATAACGTCAAATCCACCAACTATAATTTTACGTACAGCTTCTGCAAAAGCGAGTCTCGCGGCTGTTAGTTCTATGTCAGACTCAATATTAAAACGATATTGATTATTTTCTTTTCCTAAATTCCAAATTGCATGAAAACTTGAAGCAACTTCAATAAGATAATATGCAATTTTTTGTGGTTCGCAATGAATCGCCGAGGAAGCTAGGATTTTAGGCCAAGCTGCTAGTAATTTAATTAATTGAAATTCTTCTTCGCTCGATAATAATGATAAATCAAACTCATTGGCAATAAATTTAGCATAAGCCTCTGGAATAGTTTCCTTGGCTTTAGCTATAATTGATTTAGTGCGTACATGAGCATACTGTACATAAAATACTGGATTGTTTTTTGATTGCTCCTTTACTTTATCAAGATCAAAGTCCAACATCATATCATTGCGACGCGTCAGCATGATAAATCGAATCACATCTTTCCCAACTTCTTCGGTGACGTCTCGCACAGTCATGAAATTTCCACTGCGTTTCGACATCTTAATTGCCTGGCCAGCTTTCATGAAATTTACCAACTGGTTCGTTCTGATGTCACTTTGCACAGAGCCATTGCTAAGTGCGTCAATGACCGCCTTTATTCTTTTGATATAACCATTATGATCAGCACCCAAAATATAGACTAAGCTGTCAAAACCTCTGTCAATTTTGTCTTTTGCATACGCAAAGTCAGCGGCTAAATATGACCATGATCCATCGCCTTTTTGCACTGGTCGATCCTGATCATCTCCATACTCTGTAGATTTGAATAATAGCTGTTCTTTTTCTTCCCAGCTTTCATCTGTTTTGCCTTTTGGCGCTGGTAATATGCCAGTATATATGAGATTTTTTCTTTCAAGCTCGGCTATAGCTTGATCGATCTTACCATCTTTGTGCAAAGTCTGTTCAGAGAAAAACACGTCATGGTGCACACCAAGGCCAGCAAGGTCTGACTTAATCAAAAGCATCATTTCATCTACGGCAACTTTTTTAAGTTCTATACGCATTTTATCAATAGGAGCCTTAAGCATTAGCCCTTTGTCCCTTGCGACTAATTTTGCTGCTAATGTTTTAAGATATTCTCCAGGATATAAACCTTCAGGAATTGTTGCTTCTTCACCAGTTGCAGCTTCCTTGTAGCGTAAAATTAAACTATCTACTAATGTATCTATTTGAGATCCAGCGTCGTTTATATAATATTCTTTAGTTACTTGGTATCCGCACTTGGTAAGTATATTAGATAACACATCGCCATAAACAGCTCCTCTAGCATGCCCAACATGCATAGGACCAGTTGGATTGGCGGAAACATATTCTACATTTATTTTTTTGCCCTGGCCGACATCAACTTGCCAAAAATCATTGTCATTTTTTAGAATGCTGGTAACGCATTCGTGCCATTTTTCAGCCTTGATAGTAAAATTAATAAAACCTGGTCCAGCTATTTCAACACTAGCTACATATGGTATAGTTGAAAGCAGTTCACTAAATTTCAGTGCGATATCACGAGGGTTTTTCCTTTCTTTGGAGGCAATAATCATGGCAATATTCGTTGCAATATCGCCGTTTAGTGGATCTTTTGGTGTTTCAAGGCTAACGTTGGACCAAATAGTTTCGTCTTTACATATTTGAAGTCCGATTTGTTTTATATCGGCCCTTAATTCTTTGAAAATGTTCATAAATCTGTGTCGGCAAAATTTAAATTATAAAAAGTCTGATATTGCTTAATGGCAAAGCGATCCGTCATTCCAGCAATATAGTCAGCAATTACAGACATTTTGGAGCTTACTTTATTTTCATCTATCATCATTCTCCAACTAAACGGAATTAGTTCGATATTTTCTGCGTACAGCTTAAATAAATCGCGAACTACTTTCTGCCCCTGCAATGTCACTGATGCAACTCGATGATGCTTATACACTTTTCTCATCAAAAAGTCTTTAATTAGTTTTACTTCTTCTACTGTCGAATCCTTAAATTCAACAGTTTGCTTTCCAAGAAGGCGAATATCTTGTTCAGACTCAATTTTATTTGTTTCGATATTTAATCGCGTTTGGAACAATAAACTATCGATCAAGTGATGAGTTAGCTTGCGTCCTACTTCATAAATTAAGCGTTCACCGCTAATGTCTTTATAAGTAGTTTTTACTTCATGAATGTAACGATCTATAAACTCGACTTCTTTCAAATCATTATAAGATATAATTTCTGCTTTTATGCTATCTTCTAAATCATGACAAATATAGGCGACATCGTCTGACAAAGCAGCTACTTGCGCTTCTGCTGAGGAATGTTTGTCTAGGTCTAAATTATGTTTTGCATCATAATCAAATATGCAAGCAAAAGATTCTTTTTTCTGCACTGGTCCATTATGCTTAACAATTGCCTCAAGCACTTCCCAGGTTAAGTTTAAGCCATTATATGCGGCATATTTGCCCTCTAATTGAGTTAATATCTTAAATGAATGAGCGTTATGTGAGAATCCACCAAAATCTTTCATACACTCATTTAATGCATCTTCTCCAGCATGACCAAAAGGCGAGTGGCCAAGGTCATGAGCTAAAGCAACGCCTTCTGCTAAATCATCAGATAATCCTAGGGTTTTACAAACTGATCTTGCTATGGAAGAAACTTCCATAGAGTGAGTCATACGATTTCGATAATGATCCCCTGTGTGATTTACAAAAACTTGGGTTTTGTATTGTAGACGTTTAAAGGCATTGGCATGAATTATTCGATCACGATCGCGTTCAAATTCATTTCTATATGGAGTTGGTTTTTCAGGGTAAATTCTTTCTTTAGAATTCTCTGGTCTGCAAGCATAGCTTTTTAACATATTTAAATACCTTGAAAAATTTTAATTTAACTCTAATATATTACTATATTAACGTCATTTCAAACAGTTTCGACAAAAGCAAGGTCATATATGGATTTTAAAATTACACCCGCTGCAGCAAAGCGCATTTCTTATCTTATGTCAAAAAAGGACTCAGGTGATATAGTCGGTCTTAGAATTTCTGTAGATGGCGGTGGTTGCTCTGGTTTTATGTACCAATATGATTTTATTGATTCGATAAATGAAGATGATTATGTAGTTGAAAATCAATCAGTGAAAGTTATCATAGATCCTATTTCTCAAGAATTTTTAGATGGTTGTAGTATTGAATTTATTGAAGAACTAGGGAGTAACTATTTCCAAATCACCAACCCTAATGCTACTGCTAAATGCGGTTGTGGAAATTCTTTTGCCGTGTAGAGTTTTATGGTCTACTTCTTCTAAGAAGAGTTTGTATCATTTTCCACCATGGAAGCGCCTCCTGTTTCTATTATAACATAATTACTATACTCAACATCGTCTGCGCTACTCCCTTCTTGCACTTCCCTGTGATTAACTATGGCACCATGGCTAATCAGGATTTCTATCATTTCTTGATTATCTTGCTGCTCTGCTAGTGCTATGAGGTTTTCTCCTTCTCCGTTTTTTATATTTACATCAGCTCCGTTTTTTAAAAGCAGTTTAGCTGCGTCAATATTATTTCTTTCTATAGCCATGATTAGAGCGCTATCACCGTTACAATTAGTATTGTTGATATTTCGTACATCAGCTAAAAGTAATAGCCTAATAGTCGCAATATCATTTAATTGAACAGCTATCATCACAGGTGTGTTTCCTGATTCTTCGTCAATTACGTTAACATCAGCTCCGTGAGTTACTAAAAAATATGTTGTATCATATATTCTTAATTTAACTGATGTAAGAAGAGGTGTGCATCTCTCAAGATTATATGGATTTATTACGCGTGGTGTTGTTCTTATCATATTGTTTAAGTGCTGTAATTCCTGTAGGTAAAGCATAAACACATAATGTATTAAAATGCTACTTTATTGTTATGTATTTGTTAACTTATGTGCTGAGATGTATTTGAGCGTAGACATTAATTTGAGACGTAATGAATCCAAAAAGCTCTAAATTACATAAAAACAAAAATTATTAATGGCATAAGGCTTTGAACACAATAAAATAGTAATAAATTAAACTTAACATCAAAGTATTATTAAAAAACACCCAAAATAAATTAATATTTACTTGACTTTATATAAATTTTTCGTTAAAACATTTTTATGTTTTGCAAATAATAAATAAAGAAAAACAATGGGTAAACTGCCAGCACAAAGATTCGAAGAATTACTGAACTCTCATGAGGAGCCAATAAATCCAGCGTTAGTAATCAATCCATTGCTAGAAGGCGCAGAGGGAGAAGAATCGGAATCGGAATCAGAATCAGAGGATGATTCCCAGGAACGAGCATTAATAAAGATAGCAGAGCGAGGTGGCGCAGAGAGGTTAGCTGCTTTTCTAGAAAGAGGGGCTGATATTAATGGGCTTTATGAGGGCGAGACGTTATTATGCATTGCAATACATAATGATAACGAGCAGGTGGTTAATTTTCTCTTAAATGATGAAAGAGTTGATATTAAATTAAATATCAACTCCTCTGAGCACAAAACAGGTTATACTGCTTTACATGTTGCAGCTCAATATACAGATCTAGATATTATGAAGTTGTTAATAGAAAAAGGAGCTGATGTCTCTGCGCAAGATAGTGAAGGCGAGACGCCATTACATTGGATTTATACAGGTCCAGACAACAATATGTGCAGTTCAGAAAGAGCTGAGGCAGTCAAATTATTAATAGAGGCTGGGCCCGATTTTCGTATTAAAAACATCAAAAATCAAACAGCATTGGAGTGTGCTATAAAATATCAGAGTCAAAGGGAAGAAATTCTGGGTAAAATTCGTGATGAAAAGTCGATGGATGTTATAGCTTCTATTACACTTCTAGAAACGCAATATGAAAAATCAGAAGAGCGTTTTTCGGAACTAACATTAAAAGAGATAGCAAGGGAAGGTAACGTAAATACACTTGTTTCTTTTTTAGAACGAGGGGCTGATATTAATGAGCTTTATTATGGTCAATCTTTGTTATGTATTGCTATAGATAATACTAACACGCAGATGGTTAGGTTTTTATTAGAGAATGGTATCAATATTAATTTAAATAATAATTCCTCGTCTGATAAAGAAGAATTTACAGCTTTGCATGTTGCAGCTCAATATACAGATCTAGATATTATGAAGTTGTTAATAGAAAAAGGAGCTGATGTCTCTGCGCAAGATAGTGAAGGCGAGACGCCATTACATTGGATTTATACAGGTACAGACAATAATATGTCCAGTTCAAAAAGAGCTGAGGCAGCCAAATTATTAATAGAGGCTAGGGCCGATTTTCGTATTAAAAACATCGAAGGTAAAACGGCATTAGATTGTGCTACAGAAGATCAGAGGCAATGGGAAGAAGATAAGATTATAGAAGGCAAGGAGGCTGATGACGCTTGTGATGAGGAGTCTATAGATATGGTGTTATCTAGTGAATTTTTAAAGGCGCAATATGAAGGATCTTCTAGCGACAATTTACTAAAGAGAACAAGAGCTGAATCAGGTGATGAAGCTATTGGTCAAGGACATGGCCGCCCTAGGTTATGTGCAATAGAAGAGTGTGACGTTAGCTTTCTCGAAGATAAAAGCGATGTCTTAGAGATGGGTTCATCGGTTGTAGAGATGGATTATTCTCCTAGTTAAGTTATAGTTTTATCGGGTAAAACCTGCACGAGCATAGAACAAGATCCTATCGTTAATAGAATCTTGTTCTATGCTTAGCTTCAGTCTAGTGAAATAATTAGGCTTGGTATTTTTTGCCAGATGTTTTTACATAAATATAGAGTTAAAATTTTTTAATACTAAGTCTTCTTTTTATTTAACAAATCGTCAGCCAAATAAAATTCATTGTTTTTATCTATTATTGTACGATAAATCTGTAAATTCTCTAAAACTCTTTGTACATAATTTCTGGTTTCGTAAAAAGGAATTAGCTCAATCCAATCAAGAACTTCTCTAGTGGTTTTCATTTTTCTTGGATCTCCATATCTTTTGATCCATTTATTTACGTTATGTGGTCCACCATTATAAGATGCAATCGCTAGTATATAAGAGCCATCATAGTCTTCAATCATATGTTTAAGATAGTTGCTGCCAATCTTGATATTATAGCTAGTATCTAATCTTAGCTTAGGAATGTGACAATGAGTAGATATTTTTTTAGCCGTGTCGCACGCAGTTTCTTTTATGACTTGCATCAATCCATGAGCTTCGGCGCTACTCAGAGCCTGCTGATCAAACACTGATTCTTGCCTTATAATGCTATATATTAATGGTGTTTCAATAGCCGAGTTGGCAATCTGATAAGGTGTAGGGTAGGCGTGGTTTTTTATAAAAACGTGTTTTTGCAAAATGTGTTTTGCCATCCAGGCTACATGGTGAACATTCTTTAATTGGTGAATATTATAAGCTACATTAACAACGTTAGATTCGTTTGAATGATCGAGGGAAGATTGAATGTAAGTTTGGCTTAAAGTGTTTGATCCATGCTTTGAGACTATCTTCGTTGCACGGATTATATCATTTTTCATAGCATAGTCATGAGCGGAGGCTTTGAAACTATTCAACTTAACATCTTCTGGAAAGGATATTTTTCCTTTTTTTAGCTCTACGAGAGCCACTTGTCCATAAAAAGTGTAAGAATATTTACTTGCAACTAGGTTATATAGCTTGGTGGCTTTTTCTTTGTCATTGTTGCCTTCGTGAGCTCTTGCAAGCCAATATATTCCTCGTGATTTACTAAGTGGAGTTTTTACTATGCGATTAAATTCACGAAAATGATTTAAAGCTAAAATAGGTTTTTGCAAAAAACTTAATGCAAGCCATCCAGATAGAAATTCGGCATCACTTTTATTGCTGGAGCTGTTGGCAAAATGAATGCTAGCAATATTATATGCAGACTTATATTTTTTCTTTTCAATAAATTCTCTAGCTAGATATGATTGAAGTTTCCAAAATTGATCTCCATAATCCTGCTCTCCTTTTACAGAGCGTAGAAGAGCTACAATTTCAGCCCCAGAAGGCAATGATGTCTTGCATAAAGTTATATACTGATAAATTAAGCCAGGGGTGTGATATTTTTTAGGAACTTTTTTAAATAAAGATTTAGCATTTTTTTTCTTTTGAGCAAGTGCAATTTGTGCTTTAAAGGAATTTTGATAGTGTATATCAACTAAATACAAACTGTTTTTAGCAGCAGTTATCTCTTGGTTCCAGATACTATTATCAATTTTTTTTATATGATCCTGGGTGGATAGATATTGCTTGAACTTTTTATGATAACTTTTTTGATCATCAAGGGAAAAATTCCCCTTGTGCCAAGCAGTTTTGACAATCTTCTTTAGATCCTCTGGGTGTTTTATAACCGTGCTTGCAGATAGTGCGTAATATTTATGTCCTTTTGCAGTTAAAGGTGGATGCTTTTTAAACCAGCTAACTATCAGTTTTTTGTTGGTATTTGTGTCAATGCAGCTTTCGGCGCGAAGTTTAAGTAGGTATATTTGTGGCCAATAGGGGTTTTCTTTTATAAATTTTGTTATTTCTTCAAAGCAATTATCGCCATAGCTAGAATCTAAAAATTTTTGAGATAAAACAATTTTTCTCAATGCCGGGTCAGTTGCTTTTAAAGCTAAGTTATAAGAATCTTTCCATTGCTTTTTTTTCATCAAAGTAAACACTTTTGATGTGTTGTCTGGTTCAGCCCAGGCATTTATAATAGACAGACACACGATCAAAATAATTGACAGCTGTGAAAGAATTCTCATAATCAGATCATTAGAAATTTAATAATACTACATATATGATGAATAGAGCATTTATCTTCCCAGGTCAAGGATCACAAGCTATCTCCATGGGAAAAGATTTTTATGATTCCCAGCAAGAAGCAAAAAGGGTGTACCAAGAAGTCGATGATACACTAGGTTTTAAATTAAGTGACATCATATTTAATGGACCAGAAGGGGAATTGGCTCTAACAACAAACACGCAACCAGCCCTAATGGCTACATCAATAGCTATATTGCGAGTTATGCAACAAAAATCAGGAAAAAAGATCAATGAGTTGTGTCAAGTAGTTGCCGGGCATTCTTTGGGAGAATATAGCGCCCTTTGTGCGGCTAATGCTATAAGTTTAGAGGATACAACTAGACTGCTTCAAGTAAGGTCTAGTGCTATGCAAGAAGCATCACCAAAAGGTGTTGGAGCTATGGCGGCATGCATAGGTATATCGACTGATAAATTAGAAACAATGTTAGGTAGCTTGATCGATGAAGGTGTGTGTCAGATAGCCAACGATAATGTTGAAGGACAAATTGTTATTAGTGGTCATGAATATAATGTAGATAGAGTAGTTGCCGCCTTAAAAGACACTGGCCATAGAGCTATTAAGCTCAATGTTAGCGCTCCATTTCACTCTTCTCTTATTAAAGAAGCTGAAGGCCCAATGCAATTAGCTTTGGATAAAGTTGAATTCTCGCAATTAGATACACCTCTTGTCGCTAATGTATCTGCCGATATCGTAACTGACATTGCACAAGTAAAGGCGAATTTAGTTCAGCAAATATGTGGCACAGTACGCTGGAGAGAGACTATGGATAAGTTAGCTAGCATGGGAGTGTATGAATTAGTAGAAATAGGGTCTGGTCGTGTTCTTGCGGGTTTAGCAAAAAAATCCCCTCATAACTTCACGCTAACAAATATTGCCACAACCAAAGATTTAGAGGGTTTTTTAGATAGCCTGTAATTTTATAGGGAGGCCTTGAAGCTAATTACCATTTGTTGTAAGGCATGAATGTATTCATGATATGGAAAAGAGCTAAGCCAGTTACTGATCCAATAAAATATATACTACGTTTTATAAAATTTTTACTACTAGCTAATCTGATGTTAAAGGCCAAATGGCATTTTAGGAAAAAGTACTTTGCTTTAGTAGGTAAATTGCCATTAAAAAAGTTATTAAGCTCGTTATATTGTCTTACTGTAACTTTATCAAATAATATATTGTACTTATCCTCAAAAGTATGTGTTTTGTGATACAAGAAAAATTCGACATGTCTTATTTCTTTTTCCAGATTATTTAAGGATGTATAAATACCATCTCCATTGATTCTATATACAGACATAACTTCGTTTAAATATTTTACTTTACCTTGAGACCCGTAGAATAAGGTTCTAATTAAATCCCCTCTATAAGTAGATTTAGACCATTGTGCGTAGTCTATATCTTGCTTGGTCTTTCTGTAAACCAGAGCAGAAGTGTGGATATAAGGACATTTACCGCCAAGAAGTAGGTCACTAAAATCATTGCAAGTAAAGGTAAAATCTGTTTTATCTTTACTTGAGTGGCGTTGTTGCATGGCGGTTGAAAAAGGTAGGTAGTTGCGTTCTTTTCTGTATTTTTTCATACGTACTTTAATAGCGCAACTACCTACCTTTTTCAACCGCCATGCAACAACGCCAATTGAATTCAGGATGACTTCAATCGCAAGTCTTCATTGTAATTTACTAGATTATAATTTTTTTACAATATTCAAATAATCTTCTGGGGATAAATTTTCGGCGCGCAACGACTGATCTAATCCGATTTCATCTAGTATTAAATGAATATTTGGAGCAACTTTCTTTAGAGAAGATTTAATCATTTTTCGTCTAGCAGAAAATGCGTGCATTGTAATTGTGCCTAATTGCAATAAAATATTATTTGCAGGTCTATTAGTTTTTGGCGTTAAACGAACTATGCTTGACCAAATTTTAGGCTCAGGATAAAAAGCTTTCGGACTAACATCAAAACATTTTTCAACATCACAAACAAGCTGACAGATAATAGACAGACGACCATAACTTTTCTTGCCGGGAGCAGAAACAATACGGTCTACCACTTCTTTTTGCAACATTAGAGTCATGTTCTGCACAAAGTCTATTTGATAGATCCAATTAAGAAGAAGCTGCGTGCCAATATTATATGGTAGGTTAGATATAATATTTAATTTTTCCCCGGCAGACACAGAAGATAATTCGACTTTTAAAGCGTCATCATGCAAAATATGCAAAAAAGGATAGGATTCTTTGATTTCTTCAAGCAGCGGCAGGCAACGAACATCTGTCTCAATAACAGTTGCCTTATGTGGGGAAGCTTTAAGTATAGACCTTGTTAAACCCGCTGGCCCCGGGCCAATTTCCAAAACGCAAGAATCTTTAGTGAGATGGCTTTTTCTCACTATTTTGTCGCATAATGTTTCATCAAAAATAAAATTCTGGCCATATTTTTTTAAAGGCGCAATTCCATGTTTGCTAGCTAATTTTGCAATCGAAGGGAGCATATAGCTAACCCGGAATCATTGTTTTGATATAAGCTTTAGACCTAAGGTCTTTAAAAAACTTTTGAACCTTTTGTGATATTTTTTTATTGGATAAAAAAGTTTCTACCTTCATTAAGTCACCCTTAGTAATATTTCTATCCTTTTTACACAAGAAGATTAGATTGAATTGACCTTCTTCTTTATATACAGGACTTGAAAAATCAACCTTTGTATCCATTATTACAGACTGAGTTCTGTTTGATAATTTAGTGAGTGGCCCATCAAACTTTTCTACTCTTGCAAAATCTTTGTACAACTTCTCATCTATGTTCTCGCAAGAATTCAAATTATTTCTAAGTGAATTCATGTTCTTTAGGCTCTTATCACAATTACTTTTAGAAGTGAATATCCATGCCTCAATAGCAAAATCTTGATTGTTATTATTAATCAGAGCAGTATCAAGTTCATTTTGGGAGATAGAAATTGATCCAGGAAAAGAGCTCATTATATTTTGTTTAATAAGTTCAGAACGAATTTGTTTTCTAAAGGTTTCAACATCTACACCCTGCTCGTTAAGATAGTTGCGCATTCCATTGGCCGGCATATTGCTTTTTTGTTCAATAGATTCAATGGCTTCATCTAGTGATTTTTTACTGATAGTCATTCCAACTTTTTGCGCCTTTTGGTCAAGAAGCTCTTCATCTATCAAAGAGTTTAATATATCGCTATTTAGCTTCAGCTCCATCAAATGATCTGAGATCTCGATATTATTTAGAGTAACGATCATGTTTTTTCTAGACTCAAAATCATATCGTGTAATTGGCTGCTCATTCACCAGAGCTACTATGTCTGGCAAGTTAGCGGACCCCGATGCTGCAAATAAAATAATGAACAAACTTACTATTTTTTTCATGCCTTATACACTCACATATTAATTGCTTTTAAACCGACGATAAAAGATTGCGCTCTTTTTTTCTTTACTCCACGCTCACTATCATACAAGAACTCATCAGCTATAATAGCGTTAATACTAACACAATCAAATAAATATGTCATCTTGATACTTCGTGTAAGCATTTTAGCCCCCCCAGCAAAATCAAATCTAGACTCTACCCCCGCTACTAAGTTTTTTGTAAAGTTGTAATCTGTAGAAAAGCTTAATTGTGATATTTTATTACTATCCGGCTGAAAGCGTGTTTTGGCAAAATACGTACTAACATCATGCAATTCTGTGAACATGACATTAGCTCTTAACTTTTTTGAAGTTGCATTAATACCAACTTCGTCTCTTATAGGATCTAAAAATTTATTTTTTCTAAAACGATAAAAAAGCTGAAAATTATTGTTTATATCAGCACTTATATCACCTACATAATCATAGTTTCCTTTCTGAGGAATATTATATTCATGTATCTGCTGACCCAAAAATGCATTCAAATACAAAACATCTGATATTAAAGAAGAGCGCAAACCATAACTCAAACGATTACCATAATCATGTAAGTCGATACCGCTAAAACTGTTAGCCAAAAATATATTATTTTCCGACAGTTCACTCTTAGGGGCATCAAGTAACTCAAATTTCTTGAATCTTGGTTTGTATCTTTTTCCGATTACAACCATCGCCGTTGGCTCCAGGGCAACGCTAGATTTTTTGCTAATATGTCTTGCTAAAGGATATCTCCATTGAGTTCTAAACTCAGGAATATTTCGATACCATTTTTTGAATTTATCCTGCCCTGTATCTGGCGATATAAAATTAGTAAAATATAAGTCTCCACGATTAGCTAGGGTAAATGTAAACATGTGACCTTGATTTGAAATCATTTTTTTCATTAACTCAAGATCTACTGAAGCCCGAGCTATTTCTCTGTCTGGCTCTTTGTAAACAATAAAATTATTTCTCATATTGAGTAGCAGCGATTCTTCATCGTTTAAACTATAAATATTTTGAGTACGTATAGTAGGCAACACAAATGGTGTTTTCTGTTTCTCTTTTTCTTGTCTAGATCTTAAATCTTGAAAACTCAAACCTTCTAAAGAAAAATAATTTCTTTTATTTACTGTATAAGTATAGATTCTAGATGTTAAATATGAATCATGCGTCTTTTGATAATTCACTAAATAGGCTTTATCAGAAGCGCGTCTTAATTCAAACCCATAATGCACTCCTCTATTTTGAAAATCACCTCTTGATAAAACATGATAGCGTTTAAATTTCTCTTTTTTTACTATTTTATTTCCATCTTTTTTTTGCAAAGCGGAATTAGCGTAACTTCCTGTTATATCATACTGCCCAAAAAGCACTTTATGACGCATGTCGCCTTCAAAAATCATGTATCCTTTTCCAACTCTTGGAGAAATGGTAAAGTCTAAATTTGGCTTAGCTCTAAAATAAAAAGGAATCATTAAACTGCCGTCTTTAACTCTAGGAACAAGAAATCCGGACTGAGCCGATGCATTTGGTGTTGGGTGAGCAAAGTATGGAGTATACATTATTGGAATACCATATACTTCAAATAGCACATGTCTGTACGTCACTTTTTGTTCTTTGTAATATATATTAGTATGTGCTGCATTTATTTGCCAAATAGGTCTTTTTCCACAATTGCGAGAACAAGGAGTAAATACTGACTTTTCAAGAGTAAGATGGTCCCTATCAATTCGGTTTGCCAACCTGGAAGCTACAATAGAATCATCATCTAACTGGACAATAAATTCTTTTATTACGCCTCTTTTTAGCTTGTCTTTAAGAACGGCTCTTTCTCCTTGTACTATTTTACCCTTATCATCGATTATACGAATATTACCTTCTGCAAAGATCAAATCTTCTTGTATCTTGTAATGTATTTTATCGGCATTTAGAGTGTAGTTTTCCATTTGAATAACAATATCACCTGTTGCGGTAATAGAGTCTTTGTCCTTATTGTAATGCACTGTTTTAGCTTTCATTACAACACCTTTAGGCATCTCTCCCTTTGCACAAAAAGAAATCCCTAATAGAAAAAATATCAGTAATGATTTGCAAATAACTCGCATTTAAATTAGCTTTAAGTAAATAGTTTTAAAAAATATATTCAACCATACAGCATGTTCGAAAATAATTTAACAAATAATGTCGTTTTATCTGAATTTTCTGTTTCCGAAGTTACTGGTAAGATTAAAAGCTTACTTGAAAATAACCTAGGAATAGTAAAAGTAAAGGGAGAAATATCTGGTTTAAAGATAGCTGCCTCAGGTCATGGCTACTTTTCTCTTAAAGATAATACTGCTATTTTAGCCACTACGTGCTGGAGACACAATTTAGCAAAATTACAGTTTAAACTTGAAGAAGGTCTAGAGGTTGTAGTCACTGGTAAAATAACCGCTTATGCTGGCCAATCAAAATATCAAATATCAGCAGATTTTATTGAACCAGCCGGCGCTGGCGCATTCATGAAGATACTAAAAGAGCGCCAGGCTAAGCTAGAAGCAGAAGGCTTATTTGCCAAAGAACATAAACAAAAATTACCATTTTTTCCTAAAAAAATTGGTA
Organism: Rickettsiaceae bacterium; assembly: GCA_029251475.1. Lineage (GTDB taxonomy): Bacteria > Pseudomonadota > Alphaproteobacteria > Rickettsiales > Rickettsiaceae > Megaera_A. The sequence continues at coordinate 12,523 of JAQXDF010000025.1, read as the reverse complement.
TAATTACCTCTATTACTGGAGCGGTAATTAAAGATATCATCCATCGAATTTCAGACAGATGCCCGACTAATTTGATAGTTTGGCCAGTTAGCGTCCAAGGAGAATCTTCTGCAAACGAAGTATCCAAAGCAATAGATGGATTTAACCAATTATCTACAGAGCAAAAACCAGATTTATTAATAGTAGCCAGAGGTGGGGGATCGATTGAAGATTTATGGTCATTCAACGAAGAAATAGTTGTAAGATCTACTTATAATTCATTAATTCCAATAATTTCTGCAGTTGGCCATGAAACTGACTATACTCTCATAGATCTTGCTGCCGATATGCGAGCCCCAACACCAACTGCGGCGGCAGAATTTGCAGTGCCAGTACTAGCTGACTTGCGCTATACTTTAGTGTCTCATCAAATGACTCTGTCTAGTAGATTAAACAGCTTTATTAAATATTATTCTGAGCGTTTAACAAATACCAATCGCGTATTAAATCAAATTTCAAACCAGTTGAATAATCGCTCTCAAAGAATTGATGACTTGTCCTTCAGACTACTTGAATCTTTGCCAAACTTGCTCAAAAACAAAGAATCATCTTTGAGACACTTCCCTATTTCTAGGCTACGCCCTATAAAAATTTTGAAATATAAATACTTACAATATAAGCATTATAGCGATAATTTGATTGGTAAAAAAAACTCTCTACTAAATGCCCAGGAGCATCGTCTTGCACTTAGTCAATCATTGCTTACTAGCTTAGACTATAACAACGTTCTAAAACGTGGATATGCAATGATCAAGGGCGCAGATCAAACTTATATCTCCTCTGTTTCAGAGGCAAACAAAACATCATCTATCTATTTAAAGATGCAAGATGGTGAACTACTAATCAAAAAATCTATATAGAATATTATTCAATATATCTAACAAAAAGAACGGATTTTTAAAATCTATATAGTTTGCAACTATTCTAAAATATGTGTATAATGGGCGCTAAGCGTACATCACAATTAAATAAACAAACAAGGCACAAAATGCAAAAAATTCCTTTTGTTAAAATGCATGGTTTAGGTAATGACTTTGTTATTATTTCTGAAGATAATGCTCCTAAATCAGTTGATATGTCAGTATTTGTTAAAGAAATAGCAAATCGTAACAAAGGAGTTGGATGTGACCAGTTCATCATATATAATTACGATATCAAGACCAGTGTAGCGCAGATGGAAATCTATAACCAAGATGGCTCTAAAGCCCTTGCTTGTGGGAACGCATCTCGCTGTTTGTCGCGTTTGCTATTTGATATTACTGGAGCTAAAGACATTACTCTGAAGGTAAGCGATAGAAACTTTTCTTGCGAATATTACAGCGAGAATGAAATTAAAGTTGATATGGGAGCAGTAAGCTTTGATGAAAGCTGGATGCCCAGCTCTAATGAATTATGGAACTTAGCTGAGCGTTATCTTATTGAACCTAAGGAAATGTTATGCGTAGATGTTGGCAATCCACATCTAGTAATTTTTTCAAAGTTGCCAGTGCAGGATCAGGCCGTCATAGGAAAGGAATTCCAAAATATAGGCCTATTCAAAGACGGAGTAAATGTTAGCTTTGCTTCAGTTGAGGATAATAAAATACATTTAAAAGTATGGGAACGTGGGACTGGCTTTACTTATGCTTGTGGCAGTGGTGCTGTGGCCAGTTTTGCTGCAGCCAATAAACTAGGTTTTGCGAATAATGATGCATCTATTATGTTTGCCCTAGGTGGGTTGAAAATGAAAAAAGACGGTCAGAACATAAGTATAACCGGACCAGCTAGCTACGTGTTTTTTGGGGAATATATTTATGACTAACAATCAGGAAGTTATCACCTTTGGCTGCCGTTTAAATATCTATGAAAGCGAAATAATTAAAAGCAATTTAGCTAAGTCTGAACTTAATAATGTTGTAGTTATCAATAGCTGCGCAGTAACAAAACAGGCAGAAAAACAAGCTCAACAAACGATCAGAAAACTTAAAAAGGAAGACCCCGAAAAAACTATTATAGTTACGGGATGCGCTGCTCAAAATACCCCAGAACTCTTTGCTTCCATGAAAGAAGTGGATAAAGTAATTGGCAACGAGGAAAAACTTTCAGATAAATATTATCATCTAGATTCTGAAAGAGTGATCGTTAATGACATCATGTCTATTAAGGAAACTGCAAATCACATGATCAGTAGTTTTGATGGAAAAGCGCGCGCATTTATGCAAGTACAGAATGGTTGCGATCATAGATGTACATTCTGTATGATTCCATTTGGGCGTGGTAATAGCCGCTCAGTCCCTATTGGAGTTATAGTAGATCAAGTCAGGCTAATGGTAAAAGAAGGCTATAAAGAAGTGGTATTTACCGGCGTTGATGTTACAGCTTATGGTTCTGACCTACCAGGTAGCCCAACTTTTGCTCAGATGATTAGGCGACTTCTGTCTCTAGTACCGGAATTACCAAGATTGCGTCTTTCGTCAATAGATGTTGCTGAAATAGATGATGATTTATTCGATCTGATGGCTTATAACAAAACATTAATGCCGCATTTTCATATAAGCCTTCAAGCAGGTGATAATTTGATTTTAAAACGCATGAAACGTCGTCATACTAGAGAACAAGTAGTGGAATTCTGTCGATCCTTGCGCAAGTTACGCCCCGAAGTTTCATTTGGCGCGGATATCATAGCGGGATTTCCAACTGAAAATGACGACATGTTTGAGAATACTAGGAAATTAATCTCCGAGGCTGAAATACAATATCTACATGTATTTCCGTACTCCGAAAGAGAAGGCACACCTGCAGCGCGCATGCCACAGGTACCCATGAAAATAAGGAAGGCAAGAGCTGCTATTCTAAGAGAAGAAGGTCAAAAAGAACTGAGCAAGTTTTTCAAGCAAAATATTGGAAAAAATGTAGAGCTTTTGGTAGAAAAAAACAATATGGCACATTCTGAAAGTTTTATTCCAGTGAAGCTTGATGGCGAATTTATTTCTGGTCAATTATTAAAAGCGGAACTTATTAGTGCTGATGAAAAATACATGTCAGTTAAAATAGCTTCCTAAATAAAAGGTATATTTGAAATGCAAAAAAGCTTTACAGTTATTGGTGGAGGAAGTTGGGGAACTGCATTAGCTTGCCTTGTTGCAAGAGCTACGGGCAAGTCAGGTTTATATGTTATTGAAAATAATACTGTTGATGAAATAAATAATAATCACCAAAATAAAAAATACCTGGGGGACATTGTTCTACCAAGCGGAATTAAAGCAACATCAGATATAACAAATATAATCTCATCTGACGTGATTATTATAGCCGTACCATCATATGCCTTTGAATCAACATTACTTCAGATAAAAGATTCAGGACTGCGCAAAGATACAACACTACTTATAGCTACTAAAGGCTTATGCGAAAATCCGTCTCAGCTATTCTCGGATAAAATTGAACAAGAATTAGATAATGTTTATGCATTTATTTCGGGACCAAACTTTGCAAAAGAAGTAGCAGAAGATAAATTCACCTCCATAACCATATCTTCCAAGAATATTAAAATTGCGAAGGAGATTGCGGACATATTAAAGACACCTAATTTAGATGTGACAACTTCTGATGATATTATTACCGTTCAAATAGCAAGTATTGTAAAAAATATAGTTGCTATCAAAAGCGGTATTTTACAAGCAAGTGGCTTTGTTGAAAATGCAAAAGCTTGGCTGATAAGTAACGGACTACAAGAAATATCCTCAATTTCAAAACGCCTTGGCGGAAAGGCAGAAACTTTATGTTTACCAGCTGTTATTGGAGATTTATTGCTTACTTGTTATTCGGTTACTTCACGTAATACTAAATTTGGGTATGAATTTCATCAGAATAACTATTCCAAAGATTTTCTCAATAATTACCCCATCTTGGTTGAAGGCGTATCATCTGCCCGCTTGCTATCGAATTTTTTAAAAGCTAAACAAATAGAGCTGAACCTACCTATCATTAAATCTATCGCCACTATAATTTAGACAAGTTATTGACTGATCTTATTCAGCACACCCTAATTAGTGTGATATCGCCATGCCCTTAATTAATTATTGACATTTTATTATTTTTTCTTTACTATTAGGTCTATATAGTTAATTTACATTAAGGCTTAGGGCATTGTGGCAAAAAGAAGAATGGATGACCTAGATGAGAGCGACTATGAAGGACTAACCTCCTCTGACAACGAAGAAGAGTTTGTGCCCAAGGCCAAGATACTTAAAAAATTAAACAAAGTAACCAAAATCACGCCAGTTGATAAGTTTCGTGAGCTCGTAGAAAAGCTGATGGACAAAACCAGCTCAAACTCAAAGAAAAAATCTAGTTATACAAAATCTTCAAGCTCAGCAGATTTCAATGATGCTGATAGTGCATTAATAGATGCGGTCAAAAATTGGCACGCAACCAATGCAAAAATAGCTCTTACACAAGGCGCCAATGTTAATATTACAGTTGGTGAACACAAAGATACGCTTCTGATGTTAGCTGTTGATACTTATAAAAATGATTATCATAAATCATCTCTGATAAAGATATTAATTGATCAGGGCATTGAGATAAATACTCAAAACTCAAACGGCGATACGGCCTTAATAATAGCTGCAAAAATATGCTGTGGAAAAGCAGTAAAAGAATTAATAGATGGAGGCGCTGATCATAGTATAGTAAATAATGATAATTTCCTAGCTCTTCATGTCATTGGGCAAAAAGCTACGAACCTTTATAGTGCTAATAGCAAGAAAAGTTATGCATCAATCAAAGAACTTTTATTACAAAAGGCTGGCATCACTCTTGAAGAATATCAACAGGAGTTAGACGTTGTGTCTAAAAAACTCATGTCGCTATCAAAGGACCCTCTCTCCACGTTAGAACAAAATAACATAAACAATGAATTAATAAAGGCAGTAACAAACTGGCAAGCAAAAAATATTGATCAATTGGTTCACAGTGGAGCAGATATTGAAGTGTTAACTGATTCAAATAAAAACACATTACTAATGCTGGCTGTTGAGCATTATGTAGATACTCAGCACTATAGACTACAGTTAATTGAAAAATTAACTTCATACAATATCCCCTTGGACTCTCAAAATGACAGTGGCGACACGGCCCTCATAATAGCTGCCAAAAAAGGCCATTGGAGATTAATCGAAAAATTACTTATAGCAGGAGCTGATTTTACAATAGAAAATAACGATCAAAAGAAAGCCATCGACCTAATTGGAACAGAAGCAACTACACGTCAGGGCACTAAATCCAAAATAAAGGATTTATTCAATGCCGCAGACAAAGCTCTAAAAAACGCCGATTCGGAAACTAAAATAAATGAAGTAGACTCGCACAAAGAGGAGCTAGAAGATATTAATCTTAAGTTAATCAATGCAGCAAAAAACTGGGAAGTACTCAATCTACGCAATTTAATTGCACAAAAAGCTGATATCTCTATCCAGGCTGGACCAAACAATAATACATTACTAATGATTGCCGTAGAGAATTATCATATCAATCGTAGCAAGTCAACTTTTCTACAAGAGTTAATTGATGCAAATATTGATATTGATGCTCAAAACTCAAATGGTGACACAGCTTTAATTATAGCAGCAAAAAAAGGTATGCTAACAATAGTCAAAAAACTTTTAGAACTAAATGCTGATCCTAATATATAAAACAATGAAGGAATTGAAGCCTTGTATTTGATAGGAACTGAAGGTGGATCGGCTGGCTACAACTCATCAATAAAAAAAATCTTATTAGAGAAAAAGAATGTTTCTGATGAAGAGTATCAAAATAAATTTAGCAAATACTCTAAAAAAATATATGTATTAAATGAAAAATCTCTATCCACACAAGAACAACAACAATTAAACGATGATTTAACAGATAAGGTTCAAAAATGGCATGCAGTTCGGGCAAAAAACCTTATACACGAAGGTGCAAATATTGACATTAAAGTCGGTAAAAATAACAATAATTTACTAATACATGCCGTTGAAAATTACACTTATAAATCAAGTGCATCCACTTTAGCTAAAGATTTATTGGACGCTGGAATTGATATAAATGCACAAAATGATAATGGTGATACGGCTTTAATCATATCTGCAAAAAGAGGCCTTTTCTCTCTTGTTACTAGGTTAATCGAAGCTGGTGCTAATCCTGACATAGAAAATAACGACCAAAAGAAAGCTATAGACCTCATCTGTACAGAAGGTGGCAACAGTTACCAAAAAAACATTAAAGATATACTAAAATCCGTTACAGATCGAAATGACAGTAATTCAGAAATTGATAGCGAAGACGAAGAATTCGCTTTAAGCAAATCAGCTTCAAGTAATCATATAGACAATAATAGCGATGGTGATGATGAAGATTTTGCAAATAACACTTCAGAGAATGATCAAGTAGATAATTCTATGCAAGATGATGCAGAAGATGATATTAGCGATGAAGATTTCTCCGACAAGTCATTAATAGAAGAGATTCAAAACTGGAAAACAATAACCTCAAATAGCACTAATTATAATATCTTAGTTGGAGATAATCAAAACACGCTATTGATGCATGCGGTTGAGCATTATAGCACTACTAACTTTCCTAAAAATCGTCTAGCACAACTAATAAAAAAAGGCATAGACATAAACGCTCAAAACTTAAATGGTGACACTGCTTTGATAATAGCGGCTAAAACTGGCAACCTAACTTTAATAGAGCATCTTATTAGCCTAAAAGCAGATCCAACTATAGAAAACAATGATGGTCACGCTGCCTTATCTCTTATAAAAGAAGAAACAAACACTGCATCACATAAATTTACTGATTATTTACAAGCCACCTCTATTTTGCGCAAGAAAATCAGCGCTTACAATAAAAAAGCTTTGTCAGTATAGTATGCAGAAAAGGAAGACTACATTAGTGGCGAAGATGAGGATTATAGAGGATCTAGCGCCGATGAAAGTGAATATATAAGCAACGAAGAAGAGGATGAGAGCGACAACTATGATTGGGATAATGACCACACATCAGCTCCAAATCCAGCTCCAGAGCTTGTGTATAATTTGAACTTAATAAATTCTGTTGAAAACTGGACAAATTTACCAAGAGTAAAAGAAGGTTTTAAGGTGTTGGTTGGAGCTGATAATAATACGCTGCTGATGCTAGCTATTGACTCTTGTAAAGCCGATATGCACGTTGAAAACAGGTTGAAAACTTTAATCAAGAAAGGTGGCAATATAAATGCTCAAAATTCAAATGGCGACACCGCTCTAATGATGGCAGCAAAAAAAGGATTACCGCAAGTAATCAAAGTTCTTATTAAAGAGAAGGCAGATCCAGCCATCGAAAACAATGATGGGTTCACAGCTTTATATCTTCTAAAACCAGACGCAAATCATAATGCTTTAGGGCACACTAATTATCTGGAAGCGCGGAATATCTTGCTTAAAAAAACAAATACTTCCTTCGAAGAATATCAGGAAAAGTTGGCATTATTAAGTACAACTCAATTAACTCAGGAGCAACATAGCCTTAGTGAGAATAATACAGATACTATATCTACTCACATAGAGGACAACGTAAATAATAACGATGATACAAATCATGAAAACTTGGATGACTTTAATTTTGATCCAGATGATATTTCTGATATTATGGGAGATTATGAGCATTATTCAGGTGCACTAGATTAGCTACTTATAACTATCTCCGTGACTTAATTGATCCACTTACCCATATGGATACTAATTTTTATTGGCCTTAATGCATTTTTATTCACGTTTAGTTATTTTTATGTTTTAGTAGATGTAACGATAAAAACAAGGCTATAAATATGTCCGAAGAATACGAGATAGCAAAAGTAAGTGCATTACTAGAAATATTAAACTCTAATGCACCTAATATCCAACTAAGTAAACGTACCATTGATGGTATGGCAGAAGCCTTTGTACCAACTATAGCCATAGGAAGCACAATTGGGGCAGAAAATGCTCAAGGCGATTATGACATGATCCCTGATCCAAATAATTTAAAGGCGGCCGCCGGTGAGATGGAGAAGTATTTTTCAGGAATAACTCCAAACGATACTAAAGATATTGTAGCAGGAATCTTCAGAGTTGGCGGACAAACAGAGCAAATGTACGCAAACAACGAAGCACCTGAAAAAGCAGCTCACTATATAGCCGTAGCATTTAACAAGACAGAAAATGAATTAATAATTACAGATCCTCTAGGTTCGCCTGATAAAGTAAATGACTCTTATAAAGAAGAGATCAATGCCATTAAAGAAGGATTTAAAAAAAAATTCGGTGATTGCGAAATATCCATTAATCCTAAAGAAACAACAATATTCCAAGGTGACACCCATTCCTGTGGACCAGTTTGTTTATACAACCTAGAAAGACAACTAGAAAAAAAACATCATACCACGCATAATGTTCCAACACCTCAAGACCTAGGAATTAAAGTGATCGATGGCATACTTATAGCCCCAAAAGGCGCTGATGCTATACGTAGAAATCAACAAGACTTATTAGACTTTCAACGTGCCAAAGAGGAATCATTCAAATCTCAAGAGCACGAACAAAAGGCAATATTGCAGCAAATAAAAGAAAGTAATGTAAATAAACATAATGAGGAATTTCTAATTTAGAATCGATTTATTTATACAATAATTCATCAATATTAGATAGTAAAATTATGTTAATTATCACTTATACTTGAAAAGAAATATACCATCCCTCACGTTAAATTATGAGGAATGGTATATAAAGACTAGACCTAAAGGACTATAGATTTAGAATCCCATTCCTGGCATTCCACCCATTCCCCCCATACCACCTGGCATTCCGCCACCGGCTGGAGCATCCTCTTTTGCAGATGGGTCTGCTGTAATTAATGCCTCTGTTGTTATAATCAAAGAAGCAACAGATGCAGCATCCTGCAAAGCAGTACGCACTACTTTAGTTGGGTCAATAATCCCAGCTTTGAACATGTCAACATAGTCAAGGTCCTGAGCATTAAAACCAAATAGATTGGATTTAGACTCGTTTAATTTACCAACAACAATCGCACCATCAACTCCTGCATTTTCAGCAATTTGACGAATTGGTGCTTGCAAAGCTCTTCTGATAATATTGATACCAGCTTGTTGATCTTCATTAGATCCTTTTAATTCACTAAGAACCTTAGCTGCATAAAATAATGTTGAACCACCACCAGCTACAACGCCTTCTTCAACAGCTGCTCTAGTTGCGTGCAAAGCATCATCAACACGATCCTTTCTTTCTTTTACTTCCACTTCAGTTGCGCCACCCACTTTCAATACTGCAACTCCACCAACAAGCTTAGCTAATCTTTCTTGAAGCTTTTCTTTATCATAATCTGATGTAGATTCAGCGATTTGCTGACGAATTTGTCCACACCTTGCTTCTAAATCACCTTTACTTCCAGCACCATCAACAACAACAGTATCTTCTTTAGAAATTTTGACCTTTTTTGCACTACCTAACATAGATAGGTCAACTTTATCTAGAGTCATTCCTAGATCTTCACTTACTAGTTGGCTACCTGTTAGTATAGCTAAATCTTCTAGCATAGCTTTTCTTCTATCGCCAAAACCTGGAGCTTTTACAGCCGCAACTTTTAAACCACCTCTGATTTTGTTTACAACCAAAGTAGCCAAAGCTTCTCCTTCTACATCTTCTGCAATGATTAGCAGTGGACGTGAAGATTGCACTACTGCTTCAAGTACAGGTAACATTGGCTGTAGGCTTGATAGTTTTTTTTCAAAAATAAGGATATATGGATTTTCTAGTTCCGCTGTCATTTTTTCAGAATTTGTAACGAAATATGGCGATAGATATCCTCTATCAAACATCATTCCTTCTACCACATCTACTTCAAAACCAAAATTCTTTGCTTCTTCAACGGTTATAACACCTTCTTTACCCACTTTTTCCATAGCAAGAGCAATTTGTTCGCCAATTTGCTTGTCACCATTTGCAGAAATTGTTCCAACTTGCGCTATTTCTTCTTGCGTGCTAATTGCCTTACTAGCTTTTTTTATAGCAGCTTGTACATTTTCAACTGCTAAATCTATGCCACGCTTTAAATCCATTGGATTAAAACCAGCTGCAACCGCTTTGTTACCTTCTTTAACAATAGCTTGAGTCAATATTGTTGCTGTCGTTGTACCATCTCCTGCAGTATCAGCTGTTTTGCTTGCTACTGATTTGACTAATTGAGCACCTAGATTTTGGTTTGCATCGCTCAGCTCTATAGCTTTCGCTTCTGTTACACCATCTTTTGTTAGTCTTGGCGCTCCGAATGATTGCTCAATTGCAACGTTACGTCCTTTTGGGCCCAAAGTAACTTTTACTGTATTAGCTAAAATATCGATCCCTTTGATCATTTCTTCACGGGCTTTACTTCCGTATGCTATTTGTTTCGCCATATTATTTCCTCTTTTTAAAAATTATTTAGATAAAACACCTATAATGTCACTTTCCTTCATGATGACAAGGTCACGACCATCAACTTTTATTTCTGTGCCGCCCCATTTGCCATACATTACAATATCACCAACTGCTACTTGCATAGGGATAGCATTGCCATTATTATCTCTAATTCCACTACCTACAGCTAGTATTTTGCCTTGCATTGATTTTTCTTGAGCACTATCTGGAATGATTATTCCACCAGAAGTTTTTTCTTCACTTGCCATTGGTTCAATAGCAACTCGGTCATGTAACGGTCTAAAATTCATAGTAACCTCTTTAATATATGATTGAAACTTAGATTGAGTTGTTACCCATCTACGCTTTCATATATGCACTAAAAAAATTACTTCAAGGGTAGTGTCCTTCTTTTTTTAAAATAATCTATCTAATTCTTGTTTGTCTAGTTTAAGGACTGTATCTAGCGACACACCTTTAATATACTTACTGAAAATAGACTTAATTGAGTAATTTATTTTGTCCCTTGGCGTACTAACTTCACTAACTAAATAGGATAAAAGCTCAGATGTTAAATTAACGAACAAATCTTGATTGTCTTGAGCAAAATTATAAATGGCTCTGAGATTATTATAAGAAGTGAATTTATCACAATCGTGCCTTCTGCCTTCTGGCATATATGATACATCTGTCATAGTATGGATAAACTTACTATATTGCGCGCATCGCAAAGAAAGAGACATATAATGGGTATATACGCTGCTATCGGATTTATTCACTTTATCTATTAGATTTTTATGAACCAACGAACCTGATTTACCAACCCCACTTGCAATACTCTTTTTATTAGATAATATTTCTTTCATTGGTTGTTCGATAAGTTTTCTTTTACTGCTCTCTTCTTTTGACATAATTTGAGAAGACAAGGATCCAATTGCTACTTGAGTATCAAACTTTAAACTAAGATCTATTAACAACGACGTTGATCCAGGGCGCAAGACTTCTTCACCTTCTACAAAATGTATATAATCGCCAGTAGCTAAGCTTAAAGCCTTGTTGATACTAATTGATGAACCTTGAGTTTGTTGAGTAATAATAGTAGTACGTGGCAAATCTTTTGTGCATTCTTTCAACAAAGACAATGACCCATCACTGCTACCATCATCAATAAAAATAAATTCCTTTCGTAGGCTGCCTTCTATATTTTTAAGCGAACCAACCAAACTCGATATGTTGCTTATATTGTTATAAATAAGTATTATGTATGTACATCTCAACATGATATGTTATTTTGAATTGAATTATGATGGATGAAATCATAGTTTTAAGATGCCCACTAAGCAAGCTCTAACAATTTAGTTTTAAAATAAGCTTTAAATTAAAAATCAAATGAAAAAAATTAGTTGCTATCAAACTACTCAGAACCAGCTTCCTAAAGCTTTCTGTCAATTAATTGAAAAATGCTATTATAGCAATAGTAAGACAAATGTACTTACTATGAGCTCTGATTATTCTGAAAATTTAGACAGAGTGCTCTGGACCTACTCTAAAAAACATTTTATTCCGCATGCAACATGTTTGGACCCGCAACCTGATAGACAGCCCGTTTATATAACGCACGAACTAACCAAATACAACCAAGCTGAATTTTTGGTGTTTATCAATGCTTCGCAGAGCTTGATCCTTGAATCCATCGCAAAAAAAGATTTGTTTCAATCCAAAATTGTCAAAAAAGTTCTATTCATATTTGATGAGACACAAAAAATGAAGGAAAAAGAGATAAAATTTTTGTTAGAAAAAAGTGACATTGGAAAATTTGAAATAAACGCATTTTGCCAAACACTAAAAGGGTCTTGGGAAACTTTACCGCTAGCATAAAAATCTACTCAAAGGGCGTTGTTGCATGGCGGTTGAAAAAGATAAGTAGTTGCGCTATTAAAGTACGTATGAAAAAATACAGAAAAGAACGCAACTGGTCGCAATATAACCAGAACTTAAAGAAAATAGCAAGAGTAGAATTCTTCATC
>JAQXDF010000024.1 GCA_029251475.1 Rickettsiaceae bacterium | reverse complement strand
ATGCTGCAAATAAAACAACATTGCCGCGATAATCTCACGAACAGAAAAGAACAAAATCGAATTGTTCAATCGAAAATTAAGTGCAAAATTGTTAATTTAATAATTGCTGCCTAGAATTTTGCTATAAGAAATCTCAGCTCTTGGATACGCCATGCAACAACGCCGATCAAGCCCGGAAAGACTAGCTTTGCCCATAACTGCCACACCAAAAATTAAAACATCATTATTTGCCCAGCCATCAGTTGACGAAATCATAACTTAAGTATTAAACTTATAAGTGATACTTAACATTAAACAGAGGATATATTATGGCATTATTCGGCAGTAAAAAAAATAAACAAACCAAGAAAGAGCAAAATAATAAGGAAAATATCCCCAACCCTTCAGACTTAATTAAAGAAGCACAAGCTCAGCAATTTGGTTTTAAAGAAAAAGAGAAGCCTGAAACAAAGAAGGACGAAACACCAAAAACTGAGAGAGAGGCCTTAGAGGAGATAATTAAAAAAGCCGGAATGAACGAGTCTCTGAAACAACATCTACCGAAGGAACATTCTGTAAACACTACAATAAATAACAAACCCAAGAAAACAGGTAGAGAACTGTAATTCTTCCTTCGTGACAACGCATCAGAACAGAATTATTCGAATGACTCGTATGATTCTGTGTCTGATACAGTCTCGCCTGCTAGTTCTTGACTCAACTCTAGCTCATGTGTACAGATAAATATTTCAGTGTTTTCTATAATGTAATCTGGGCAATTAGTATATAAAAAAGCCGCAGCTGCACCCCCGTTATCAATATAGGCCTGCAACATTTCGTAACCTCTATCGCTAATATTATGTGCTTCAATAGAGTTTTCAGAAAAAGTATCTTTTACAAATTCAGTTATTTCAGAAAATAATTCTAGATCAGAAAATAATAAATTGAAGATTCCATTATCATTTGATTTCATTTCATACTGCTTTTGCTGATATGAAAATTTAATCTTAGAAAACGGGTGCATTTGAATACTGCCATTTACATCCTTAATATCATTAACCAGCACTAGTTTGCTGTTATTAGTTGCAGTAATATCATATTCATCATAATGATCAGTTATTTCAATACTAGTGTAGCTTCTAGGAGCGGTAGTATAAAAATTAACCAGACAACTAACTCTGACGTCGTGATTTGTAGTTCCTATATTATCATTATAGTATGGTGACATGACAAGAGCAAACTACAAACCCATAGTCTTTGGCTTGTAGTATTTAAGCCATAAATCAATCATCAATTTTGTGATTACTAGAGCAGTATACATAGAAGCAATAATACCCACAGTCAATGTTACGGCAAAGCCTTTAATTGCTCCAACTCCAAAGCTATAGAGCAAGAAAGCTGCAATTAATGTAGTGACGTTTGAATCGGTGATGGTGGCAAAAGCTGAATCAAATCCCATTTTTACCGCGTATAAATTAGAGCATCCTTTGTCTAGCTCCTCTCTTATGCGCTCATAAATCAATACATTTGCATCCACTGCCATACCTATAGTAAGTATGATTCCTGCAATACCAGGCAAAGTTAAAGTAGCCTGAAACAAAGATAACAGAGCTAATATATATATTAAAGCAATCACCAAACTTATGTTGGCAAATATGCCTAGCACGCCATATGAAAGCAACATAAAGACTACCACAAAGCCAAAACCTACAAGTGCTGCAAGCTTACCAGATTCAATTGAATCTGCTCCTAAATTAGGGCCAATTGTTCTTTCTTCAATGATTTTTAACTGGGCTGGTAAAGCTCCAGCGCGCAGAACCATAGCTAACTCAGTAGCTGACTCAACTGTAAAATTACCCGAGATAATGCCATCTCCGCCCATTATAGGACCGTTAATAACTGGAGCACTTAGCACCCCTCCATCTAGAACTACGGCCAAACGCTTATTACGGTTTTTTGAAGTTACTTCACCAAACTTTTTAGCGCCCAGCTGATTGAATGAAAAATGTATTACTGGTTGAGCATCTTGAAACTGAGCCTGCGCATTAGTAAGTTCATCACCACTTACGACGACTTTTTTCTTGATCACAAGTACACCGGAACCATCATCATACTTCACTATTTTTGACCCTATTGGCGCATAGCCATTTCGAGCACGCTCTATATTAGCATCTTCATCCACTAGGTGAAATGTCAATTTAGCTGTCTTTCCAAGCACTCTCTTTAGCTCCGATGGATTATCTTCTCCTGGAACTTGTAGTAATATATTTTGCACTCCTTGACGCTGAATGATTGGCTCTTTTGTACCCGTGCTATCAACTCGCATACGTACAATTTCAATAGATTGATCAATCACTTTATCTTGCAGCTGATTAATTTCATAATCGCCATAAAATATAATTACAGAGTCCGTATTTTCTCTAGCAACCGATAAATTAGAATCTATATTTCTAACTATTTTTTTAATGCTAGTAAAATCATCTTCTGAGCGAAGCTCAAATTTTACTTTGTTTCTTGTTACACTAAGGTTTTTATAGCCAACTTTGCCTTGCTTAGCATATTTTTTAAAACCTTCCGCAACTGACTGAGTTACGTCATCTAGGTAACTATCAAAATCCACATTCACTAGTAGATGAGATCCTCCACGAAGATCTAATCCTAGATTAACCTTATCGCCTGGCAACCAATCAGGGGACTCATCTGTGAAATTAGGCAGCACATAAATACTAGCAATAATTGTCAATAAAATAGAGGTAATTAATTTCCACTTTGATATCTTATGCACAGCCCTTTCTCTCTTTCTTTAACTTCAAGTAATAATAGTAGTTATTTCTTCTTCTTTTTGCTAGTTTTTTCCACTGTTTTTACTACCTCTTTAGAGCTTCTGCTAACGATATCTGCAATAGCGCTTTTCAATAGTTTGATCTCAATCCCTTCAGCAATTTGTACCATAATGATATTATCACTATCATTGATTTTAGTTACCACTCCGAACAAGCCAGCATTAGTTAAAACTTCCTCGCCTTTTTTCACTCCAGAAATTAGCTTGTCTTGCTCTCTACGTTTTTTTTCTTGAGGACGAATAAGTAAAAAATAAAATACTCCAAAGATAAGTAGCATTGGCACTAAGCTAGATAATCCTTCTGATACCGAAGCTCCCGCTCCATCTTGCCCAGGCACTTCTGTTTCCTGGATTGTTATTGTGTCTGTGTCTGCTATTGCGCTTTCTATAAACATATTAGTTCCCTGTAAATTGATTTATATATGATGGTATTATACAGAATTGTTGTTTTCTTTCAATTCCTTATTATATAACTTATAATATTCTTTCTTCAAATTTTGCAACTCCTCGTGAGTGCCCTGCTCTATAATTTTTCCATGATTCATTACAACAATCTGATCAACATCAACTATGCTTCTAAGTCTATGAGTGATAATTAGGGTAGTACGATTTTTACGCAACTCATCAACGGAATTAATTATTGATTGCTCTGAGTGATTATCAAGAGAACTGGTGGCCTCGTCCAACAATAATATAGGGGCATTTTTCAAAAATGCCCTAGCTATGGATAGTCTTTGCTTTTGTCCGCCTGATAAACTAGAACCAGAAACTCCTATCATAGTATCATATTTATTAGGCAGAGCTTCAATAAACTCATGGGCGTCAGCTGCTTTAGCAGCTGCAATTATATCGGCCTTACTAGGCTTTTTTAAACCATAGGAAATATTATCAGAGACACTAGCATCAAAAAGCATAGTATCTTGGGTTACCATAGCTATTTGGCTACGCAAATGATGTAAGGATATATTCTTAATGTCTTCACCATCAATAGTAATAGAACCTTGGTTTGGGTCAAAAAACCTTACTAATAAATTAGCCATTGTAGTTTTACCGCTACCAGAACCACCAACAAAGGCATATGTTTGGCCGTATTCTATTTTTAGATTCACCGATTTGATTGCTGCTTTTTTTCCAAACTTTAAATCAATATTTTTGAACTCAATTTCTGGGCTCTGCCATTTTGGTTTTAATGGATTATCTATATCAGTGATAGTTGGTTTTAAATCTAATACATTAAACACGCGATTAGCAGCAGCAATCCCCTCTTGTAAATTTACATTTAGCGCAACTAGGCTTTTAAAAGGCCTGTAAGCAGAGGCAAACGCTGTAATAAAGGCAAATAACGCTCCCGTAGTCATCCTTCCTTCTATTACCGCAAGGCCTCCATACCATATTACTCCAGCTATAGTTGCTCCACTTAATACTTCCATGATAGGTGATGTAAGAGAGTCGAACCTTGCCGATCTTTTGTAGAAACTTAGTATATTATCTGTGATTCTCTTTGCTCTACTTACTTCAGAACGCTCCATGCAGAATGATTTGATAACCCTAATTGAAGCAAAAACCTCATCAAGGCGCGAAGTGAAATGACTTAATTCTTCTTGAGCCTCCCCAGTAACCATACGCATTCTACGGCCAAGCTTTTGAATAGGATAAATTGCAAACGGAAAAGCAAAGAAAACAAATGCAGATAAAAACGGTTCTAAGCTAAACATAAGTATTATTAAAAATACTACAGATAGAAAATGCTTAGCGCACCCAATTAACATAGTAGAGACAGCTCCACGCATCAACATTATGTCATTAGTGAATCTTGAAATTAAACGACCAGATGATTGAGATTGTAAAAATAAAAAATCAGAGGATAACAAATGTGCATACATACGCATTTGTAAATTAGTCAGAATCTGCTGCCCTACATATTTTATTATATAGCTCTGAAAATACTCCGCTACACCCTTGATTGTATATACAAAAAATATAGCTAAAGGTACCACATAAAGCATTTTACGATCATGAGTCATGAAAATTTCATCAACAGCTGGCTTAACTAGAGACACAATAGATGCAGCGCACATAGCAGAAATAACCATGAATATCACGGCTACAATAATTTTGCTTCTATACGGTTTGACATGCTCTTTTATAAGCCTTTTAATGACTGCTTTTGACGATATTTTTTTTTCTAAAGACAATGAAACTCTCCCCTGATTACTCTTACACTTAAACTGCAGTTTTATAAAACTATTAATCTAGGCAATACCCAGCCGCTCTTATAGTTTTAATAATTGGATATTTATCTGTATCTAATTTCATCAGACCTCTAATTCTATTAATATGTACATCAATAGTACGATCTGATATTTCTTTTTCTGTTCCCCAGACATAATCTATAATTTGGCGACGAGAATAAATATTTGATGGCTTTTGTATAAGAAGCTGCAGAATCTTGAACTCCGTTGGCCCCAAATGAACTTGTTTACTGCCTCGTTGTATTTTATATGTGCATAAATCCATGCTAATATCACTATATTTCAAAACTTTATCTTGAAATACTGGCCTTGATTTTCTAAGTAAAGCTCTAATAGTTGTCATCAACTCATTAGGGGTAAATGGCCTAGACAAATAAGATGTGTAGTCATCCACAGAATTACTTTTAGACTCATCTTCTTCTAAAAGAAATAAGACAGGTAGTTCGTTTAGTCCTTGTATTTTTCGTAATTGAGCGGCCATCTCAACGGATGAAATATCTTGTAGCCTAGAACTGATTATAGCAATATGTGGCGGGCTAACTGTAGTTGAGCGCACAGCTGCATCCGCAGATCTTGCGCGCGTTACATTAAACCAATAACGCTCTATGCTATTACATAAACTGGCATTTAACAGTTCATCTGGTTCAATTACTAATATTTCTGGTGGTAATTTATCTGACACTACAAGCACTCCTGACGTATTTAATTAAAATTATTGAAATGACATCATAGTACTTAATGACGTTACATCCAAGTAAAACCTCATTAACTAAGCATTTTTTTAATTGCCATTATGGTTATTCAATAACATTTTTTATTTTTTCACAAGATAATGCTTGAACAAAGTAGTTTAAATTGCTATAAATATCCATATTTTTAAAAGCAGTTATTAATTGGAGACGCTTTATATGGCATTTTATGAATCCATTACCATCATTCGTCAAGATGTTTCTTCTACAGAAGTTGACAAAATAGCAAATGATTTTGCAAAGATAGTGGCTGACCACAATGGTACAGTTATCAAAACTGAGTATTGGGGGCTAAGACAGCTTGCATACGAAATTGAAAACAACAAGAAAGGACATTATTACTTCATGGGTATTGAAGGAAATAACGAACTTCTAAAAGAAATGGACAGAAGACTTAAGCTTAGCGAAAGTGTTATCCGTTCGTCATTGATGAAAGTTGAAGAGATCAGTAAAGAGCCTTCTCCAATACTAAGAGCAAAAAGCTCAGATGGCGACCAAACTGTTGATGTTACTACGAACAACACAACACGTCCGATAAAAAATACTAACAATAAAAAAGATTAGAGTTAATGGCAGAATACAGTTCCCAATCAACAAGAACTCCGGCTGGCAGTGATCAAGACAGCACAAAGATGTTTTTTAAAAAAAGCAAGGGGTGTCCTTTATGCGCTTCTTCTGCTCCGGTTATAGACTACAAAGATCCTGATTTCTTAGAGAAGTTTATCTCAGAAGGCGGAAGAATGTTACCAAGCAGAATTACTAATGTTTGCGCAAAACATCAAAGATCTTTAAAAAAAGCTATTAAACATAGTAGAGTGATTGCACTTTTACCTTTCGTATTTCTACGTAAGTAAAACTTAATTGCAGTCTTGAAGTTAATTTATAAATTTAGTGTATAAAAATCATGCAAGTTATTTTAGTAAAACCTGTTAGAAAACTGGGAAAAGTAGGAGAAACCGTAACCGTAGCTGATGGATATGGTCGTAATTACCTAGTTCCTCAAAATTTTGCTATTAGAGCAACAAAAGCAAATATTGAGAAATTCGCTTCCATACAAAAAGATATGGAAAAAAATGATACTCAACACAAAATAGAAGCAGAAAAAGCATCTAAAGCCATTGAAGGCAAGCATATTGATTTTATAACTCAATCTGCTGCAGATGGAAGATTATTTGGTTCAGTTACTCCTAAAGGCTTAGCTTTAGCAATTTCAAAACTTGCTGGAATTACTTTAAACTATTCTCATATCATGCTTGATGCACCAATTAAATTTAATGGTGTATATGACATTCAAGTTGTTTTACACCCAGAGGTGATAACAAACGTTTTGGTTGTGGTTGCTAAAACTGAATCAGAAGCACAAACTGCTCTTCAGGACCATAAAGATGGTGGGTCTAAAAAAGAAGAAGAAGCTATAGAAGCTGAAATGCGCGCTCTTGAAGAGCTAGCTTTAGCTGAAGCAGCGTCAGCAGAAGCATCAGCTAACTTCTCAGAAGACGATTCTGAATAAAACAGAAATTATATTTATTCTAAGACAAAAGCACTAGGATTTATTCCTGGTGCTTTTGTCTTAGAATATCAACTATTTTTCTTTACCTAAATCAATTCTAAAAGTAGCTTTTCATCTAAGGACCTAAATCAACCATATAGTAAATACTATAAGTTCATGTGAAAAAGTAGTCTTTCCGGGCCTGATCGGCGTTGTTGCATGGAGGTTGAAAAAGATAAGTAGTTGCGCTATTAAAGTACGTATGAAAAAATACAGAAAAGAACGCAACTGGTCGCAATATAACCAGAACTTAAAGAAAATAGCAAGAGTAGAATTCTTCATC
>JAQXDF010000012.1:0-37500 GCA_029251475.1 Rickettsiaceae bacterium | reverse complement strand
AGAAAAAATGATTCAAATATTCAGGGTTTTATTTGCCTACCCAGTATTTTTTATATTACAAAAAATCGTAAAACGTTTTTCTATTTTTGCAACATTGGTAGTACTAATTACCACTATTTTTTTCGCTAAAGACTACGTAGCAAACTTATTTCTAACTAGTAATGTTGATAATTCGACAGCAGGCTTAGAACAAACTTCACAAAACATCATCACAAAAGAAGTAATTGTCAAAAAAGGAGACACATTAGGTGGGATTTTACACTCACTAAAATTAAAAAATGACGACGTTAAATCATTAATAACACTAGCTCAATCTAAAAATATAATTTATCGCTTAAAAGCTGGGCAATCTATTGTTTTTAATTACGGAACTGAGCTTATTGAAACGCCGGATTCCGACCTAAACAAAGAGCAAATATATCTAAATAGAATGTTGCTTAAGATCGACAAGACAAACTCCATAGAATTTGTTCGCCAAGATGATAAATTCGTAGTACACAACATCACCACCCCACTTAAAAGACTCGTGACGCAATATGAAACTACTATAACTACAAGTTTTATGTCTTCCTTGCAGAAAGCTGGAATGAGTACTAATAATATCATACGATTAATTAATGCATACTCACACCAAATTGATTTTCAAAGACAAATTAAAACTGGTGATAAAATTACAGTACTAGCTGAAAAATTTGTCACTGACCAAGATGAATTCTCTCATCATGGCAACATCCTCTACTCTTCGCTAAAAACTAAAAAAAATGAATACAACATCTACAACTATTCTCCTACGAAAAAAACCAGTGATATGCAGTTCTTCACCGGACAAGGAACTAGCATCAAAAGCACATTGCTTCGCACACCTGTAAACGTGGTAAGGATTTCAAGCCACTTCGGTTACAGAAAGCATCCTGTGCTTGGCTATGGAGCAATGCATAAAGGAGTAGATTTTGCAGCAGAGGTTGGCACTCCTATATATGCAGCCGGTAATGGTGTTGTAGAATTTATCGGATGGAAATCAGGCTATGGTCGCTTTATATTACTGAAACATAACAACACTTTATCAACTGCATATGCACATGCATCGAAATTTAGCAAAAATCTAAAACGTGGGTCCAAGATAAAGCAAGGTGATATTATTGCTTATGTTGGCACAAGCGGCCGCTCTACTGGACCTCACCTACATTATGAAGTAAGGGTCAATGGCAAGCAAGTGAATCCTATGAAGTTTAAATCTACTCCAGGAATTAAGTTAACCGGAACTAAACTAGCTGAATTCAATAAGCACAAAGAACAGGTGAAGTCTTTAAGCAAGAAACTCACTAATGATATAACAATTTCAGCAGCGGATACTAATTTATTTTAAATTACACATGACCAAGAAACAAATCGCTTACTATTTAATTTTGATATTTTCTTTGGTTATTGTTGACCAAGGGTCTAAAGGTTTTTTTATTTCCTATTTAAAAACTCAACCTAGCTATGTTTTCGAACTATTGCCCATACTAGATTTTGTATATGCCTGGAATTATGGGATTAGCTTTGGATTATTTCGTGAATATTACCAATATAGTAATGCTGCATTTTTAATATTAAATAGCTTTATTATTTTATATTTATGCTATTTCACAATGCAGACTAAGTCCTATTTATCCCAACTAGGACTTGTTTTTATTATCTCTGGAGCGATAGGAAATATTATTGACAGAATCTTTCGAGGAGCCGTCTTTGACTTTATTTATTTCCACTATCCAGGCCTTGCATTTCCTGCATTTAATATGGCAGATAGTTTTATTACAATAGGAGCGTGCTTCTTTATATACGACTATCTATTTAGCAAACAAAAAGCCTTATAAATTAATTGGAATACTTGAAAAAATCAACTAGACTATAAAAATAACAAATTAAATATTATGAATATAATGAAAAAATTACTATTACTAAGCGCAGCTTTGCTAATTACTTCAGCCTGTAGTAATAAAACGAAAAAAACACTTGGACTAACAGAATCCTTACCGGATGAATATCAGACAACACGGAATAAAAATCTTGAAATTCCACCTTGCTACCAAGCCACCACTTCCGTTAAAACAAAAAGCAACTCCAAGAACCAAGACAATTTATCTAACTCAGAAAAAGCCTTACTGAAGGACCTGGAATAAGCACTTAAACCCAAGAGATGGATTGCTATAAATTTATTTCTATGTCTTGGGTTTTCCCTAGAAAATCACTCAGACTTAGAGCTACACTTTAGCTCCTTTACTTATCATCCTTCTATTGATCCATTTTTGTATCATTCCAGCAAACTCTCTATCATATCCTAGCCCCTCTTTTTCCTTGTCAATAATAAGAGAACTAATAGTATCTTCTATTTGCGTATGCAGATGCACACATGCGTACCCTATGATTTCCACGCCTTTATATAAAATGAAATGCTGCCAATCTGCGGAATCAAGGATAGAGCTCTTGTCACTTTCTTCATCTTGTTGACTATCCGCATATTCTCGTCTGTATTTTCTAGCGGCTCCTCTCTCGGTTTCATCGGTCATTATAAGTATGCGCAATGCATTAAAACCTGCTTTTTTTAAACACTCACGAATAAAAACACCTTTTTGCAAAGTGTAATTATAAAAATTTAAGTGCACCCTTTCATTAGCGGCAGGATCTTTTAAAATATTATGTTTCAATTGTATATAATCATATCGCGCATTACTGTTATCTCTTAAATAATTGCGAAACAAAATATTCGATTGAATTTCTGGATGCCCCTCCTCCAGAACATGTAAGTTTACTTTATATTCATTTTGATTATGTAAAGTTGGGCGTTAGGTAAATCCATATTTCAGAGGAATATTCCACTCTCCTTTATAGACATAACCCGCACTTTCTAAAAGATCTACCGTATCTGCGCCGTTTTTTACTACGGCAATAATATCAATTTTTTCTTTGGCGACCAATCCTGGCACGGAAGTAGAGCCAACATGGTGAATATCAATTAAATTACTACCTAAAAAAACTTTAATCTTCTTGGCTGCCTCTTCAAAATAGCGGGGCCAATTATGATCGTAAGGCACTACTTTAATTTCTGACATTAATTATCAACACCTAGATAAATATCTAACACTGTATTTTCAGGGTCTATAGCTCTTTGATCATAAATCTCAAAGTCTGATATATAACTTCTTGCTCCACCAAGGTCATCTGGAGTCATTTGCCAAATATCTTGCCAAGCACTAATGCACAGATCTGGCATATTTCCAGGACCGCACTCAAATTTAATATAAGTCTGCGCTGGAATTATATGCTTTTCAAAAATAGAATCTACGTTTTCAAAAGAGCTTACTTCTTCGCCAACAAAATAGGTGTAATCCCCACTTTCATCGCTAGCATAGTTAGTATAAACGCAATATGTCATATATGGCTTTACTCTGTCTAGAATTTTTTCTCCAAGATTATTTGAAAAATATCTATTTATAGTAGGTCCAATCAAGGCCATATCGGGATTCATTTCATTAGCATTGCTAGTTCTAGCAGTGATGCCAACTAGTTTTATTTCTGGTAGTTCTATATTTGTTTTTTTCATTTACCAATCTCCTTTATATTCAAAACATTCAAATTCACCAACTTTACGAAAACCAAGACGTTCATAAATGCGATATCCATCCTCGCTAGAAGCAGACAATGTCACTGTTTGACACCCATTCTCTTTCGCTAAATTCATCAAAAATATCATCATTTCTCTGCCATAACCTTTCCCACGTGCATCTTCATTTGTGATTAGACTAAAAATACCGGCATTATCTTGGCTAGAAAATAAAATTCCTATACTCACTGGCCTGTTATCGACATATCCAACAACGAGTTTTTCATCTGAATTAAATAACTCGCCTTGCATTTTTTTATAGAATTTCCGCACATAAGGATCATATACTTCTAGAACCTTAAGAAAATCTTCAAGTAAATACTCATTTCTTACGTGCTTTATACTTAAATCTGTCTTCTTCGCAGAAGCTATACTAATGCCAATGTCACAAATCATCGCATGTTCAGTAGTTTCAGGCGCAAGCCCCTCATTAATAATAACTTCTGTTACTTTGGGATTATAGTCGCTCGGCGGTATCCACCATGCAAATGGTTGCCCTGTGAAAATTCTCTTTATTTCTCTTACGGAACCTGACATATCAAGAGACTTAGGAGATCCATAGGCAATATTAAACATACTTGTCTTAAGACTACAATTGATTATCGTGACACCATCAATTTCTTTTACATCAAAACCCATCTTATTTGGCAGAAATGTAAAATGATCTAAATGATTTTTTTCTACAAGACTAATAGAAATACCAGTCATTAAGGTTGGTTTCATTACTGGTTCAAATAATTTACGCACTTTACTTTCTTGTTTTATGACTCATCATGCTTTTTTGGAGCAGCCTGGCTTCCAGCTAGAATACCTCCATCAATAGTAAGCTCAATGCCCGTAATATATTTAGACTCATCAGACCCCAAATAAAGCACCGCATATGCAACATCTAATGGCTGCCCCATAGCTCCAAGAGGGATACCAGATGAAATGCTTTCAATTATCTTTGCACGACTTTCTTTATCCTTTCCGAGCATTGGATCCCACATCGGCGTTAATACCGCCCCTGGATGCAATGAATTACAGCGAATATTATAATTTTGTTCGGCGCAATATAAAGCCACTGTTTTTGTATGATTTCGAACAGCTGCTTTACTAGAAGCATATGCACTTGCCCCAGGAATACCAACGATACCAGACCTAGATGACATATTAATTATAGAACCACCATGCTGCTTCATTAAACTAATACCAAATTTACAGCCCAAAAAGACTCCGTCCAGATTGACCTTATGCACATGATGCCACGCTTCTAGACTTATGTTTTCTGGATTTTGTGAACCTAAAGATTCAATCTCATTTAGACCAGTGATGCCAGCATTATTAAACAAAATATCTATTCTTCCAAAATCACGTTTAATAGCGACTGCAATTTTCTGCCATGATTTTTCATCAGAAACATCCAGCGCATAGAATTTGCCGCCTATACTACTTGCTAGATCTTCACCTTCTTCAATCAAAATATCAGCAATGATTACTTGAGCGCCTTCTTTTGCAAGCAACTTAGCAGTCTCTGCTCCAATCCCACGACTTCCTCCCGTGATTAAAGCTATTTTATTTTTTACTCTCGCCATATACACCTCTAATTAAAAATCAATTAATTCCAGCTATCCAAAAATTATCCAAATTTGATAGTCACTGTGCCATCCTATAAGGATCATCATAACAAGTTTTATGATGCAAGTATAGTCCGCATCCAGATATTATCCAAGTTTTACTACTTCATGCAGTCAGGAGATAGTCCATATTTACTTATAATCTTATAACTTTACTTATAAATTCATTCTTGCTATTGAATGTATGCAGACTATATGATGGTTTTGTGTAATTAATTTTTGCTTTATTATCTTCTGCCACACTATAGCTCGGTGCTGTGCTTGGAGAAATCCAGCATGTTTTGGAGGCGAATTTATCCTGTTTAAAATAATGATAATGACCGCAATATATGCCTATTATATTTGGATAACTGGAAATTAATTCTTTAAAATTATTGCTCTCTAATAAATTTATTCCTTTAAATAATATATTACTCACTTCTATTGGAAAATGATGCATGAATATTACCGTTGGTACATTTGAAAGCTTCAAAACACTTTATAACCACTTTATTCTATAGTCACACAAATAGCCGTGCACTTCTCCTTCTACTTGAGTATCGAGGACTATTATTTTTAAGTTATCATTATTAATAACGTAGTGAGAAAATTTGCTATCGCCGAAATAGTCATGGTTTGTAAATACCTGTTTTAAGTTATTAAAATTATCATGATTACCGCAAGTTAAAAAATACTTCGTCTGCAACTTATCTAGAATTTTTTTTGTATTTTGATAGGATTCTATCGTTCCATCATCAGTAATATCCCCTGTATGTATTACAAAATCAGGCGCGGTTGACAGGTTATTTATATGATTGACTACTCGCTCTAGCCTCTGGTCGGTATTAGATTTATTATCCTTATTCCATTGTTGTCCATGTGGCACTATATGTGTATCGGTAATCTGTACTATTATTGTCATAAAATATTTGTATTTCAGATCTTGGTGCTATTTATAGTTAGCTCCTCTTTACTATAACTTGTCTATTAAATTTAACCGCATGATCGATATATATATAACAGAATAGTACTCTAATGAAGCCTAACTAAAAAAATAGTCTCGTTCCAAAGGATGATCTATAGTGTTTTTTATAACTAAATTATATTCTACTTCTCTTCTCCAGAAGACGCCATTCCCATTATGTTATAACCAGAATCTACATAATGAATTTCTCCAGTAACACCGCTTGCTAGATCGCTCAAAAGATACACTGCTGATCCAGCCACGTCTTGCTGAGTTGTATTTCTTTTTAGAGGAGCTGTGTTTTCATGCATTCTAAGCATTGATTTAAAATCACCAATACCACTTGCTGCTAGAGTTTTTATTGGACCTGCTGAAATAGCATTAACTCTAATGTTTCCAGGACCCATATCATGAGCAAGATACTTAACACTTGTCTCTAGAGCGGCTTTAGCTAAGCCCATTACATTATAGAATGGAATAACTTTTTCCGCGCCATAATAGCTTAGTGTTAGTATAGAACCGCCATCATTCATTAATGGCTCTACTCTTTTTGCTAGAGCAGTTAAAGAGTAACATGAAATATTCATTGAGTTTAAGAAATTAGGTAAGCTTGTATCTATGTATCTTCCTCTTAACTCTTCCTTGTCAGCAAAAGCAATTCCGTGAACAATAAAATCAATTTTTCCCCATTTTTCGCTCACAGTCTCAATCAAACGATCCATTGAAGCTTCATCTGTTACATCACACTCTACGACAAAGTCACAACCTATTTCTTCAGCTAGAGGCATTACTCTTTTTTCAAGGACTTCACCTTGATAAGTCAGAGCAATATCTGCACCATGTTCTTTTGCTAATTGCGCTATTGCCCAAGATATTGATAGCTTATTTGCAACACCGGTAATAATGCCTCTTTTACCAGCAAGTAATTTTGTTGAAGTCGTATTCATAAAAAACCCTTTAGTTAAATCTATACATATAATTCTATTTGGTATATCATCTAACAAAATTTTGTACAAGCGGTTTAGCAATGTTTTTAAGTAGAAAAACTTCCTTTATTTCAGGTGTGGTTTGCGGTTTATCGTTTGCTCCAGTATATTTCTTTCCAGGCATTTTTATGCTTTCTGTCTTATGCTCACAGATTAGCTTATCTAGGAACGCCCCAGAAGCAGCCAAATTTGGATATGTATTTGGGTTTGGATTTTTCTTAAGTACCTTATATTGGATTTCCTTTGCCCTTAGCGTATATATTGATCAATTTTGGTGGGCAATTCCTTTTGCTTTATTTGGTCTACCCGCTTTTCTTGCCTTATTCATAGGAGCGCACAGCTATATTAGTTGGCAGTTTAAAACCAACTATTTTTATCATTTTGTGTTTTGCTGCACATGGGTGCTTTTTGAATGGATACTATCATTTGCCTTTACTGGATTTCCTTGGGCGATGATAGGGTATGCATTTTCTATTTCAGATATAATAATTCAGTCAGCAAGTATATTTGGAATCCTTGGACTAAGTTTTTCAGCAATCTATATAGGATCATGTTTTTTTACTAGAAGATTGCTACTTAGCAGAATATTAGTCTCACTTGTAATCTGCATAGCAATGATAATATTTGGCTATGAACGCCTGCAAAACAACCCAACTGAATATAACGAATTAAAAGTACGAATTGTTCAGCCATCCATTCCTCAGATTGCAAAATGGAATCCACAAATTTTCTTAAATAATTTATATAAGCACGTAGAATTATCTCAAAAACCTGGAGATCCAGACATTATAGTCTGGTCTGAAGCCGCCCTTACCGTTCCTCATTATTATAAATCTGTGCATGATGCATTAATGCCAATTTTTAGTAAAAACAACCAAGTGCTGCTATCTGGTGGCGTAAATGACAATTCATTACGTGGCAGTGATTATGAAATTTATTCATCCATGATTGCTATTAATAGTAATGGGGAATTATTATTTGATTATCACAAATCGCATCTAGTTCCATTTGGTGAGTATATACCTCTTTCAGATTATATCCCCCTGCAAAAACTTACTCCTGGTGCAATGCCCTATACAGAAGGAAAGCGCTTTGTGGCTCATCTTAAAAATTTGGATTTATATATTCATCCACTCATCTGCTACGAGTCTATTTTTTCCGAGGAAGTGTGCATATCCAATAAAGATGCAGATATTATGATAAATGTCACTAATGACTCCTGGTATGGTAATTCTTCTGGCCCATACCAACATTTTGAAATAAGCCGAATGCGCTCAGTTGAAAATGGCCTACCCATGGTCAGAGCTGCGAATAATGGAATTTCTGCAATAATTGACCCATCAGGCAGGGTCTTAAAGAGCCTTGAACTTGACCAAATTGATATAATAGACAGCAATATACCTTTAAAATTATCATCTCCTACTATTTATTCAGAATGGGGATATAAAAGTCTGTTTGCGTATGCTATTTTCGCGCTATTATTACAATTTATAATTATAATATTAGTCAAAAAATTGTATTAAAATACAAAATACGCTTGTATTTTACGGCGATAAGGAGTAGCTTCTGGCTCAATAGATTAATCTAACTGTAATAATTAATGTAATAGATGTTTTATGACCAAGGAAATTGAAACCAAGGGAAGAGCTGACAGCATTGACAAGCTAGTAAGCAAGCGCCTAAAGATGCGCAGAATGATGCTTGGTTTAAGTCAAAATGATCTTGGAAAAGCGGTTGATGTTAGTATTCAGCAAGTGCAAAAATATGAAAAAGCCACTAACCGCATTTCTAGTGGAAAATTATTTGCTTTTGCTAAGTTTTTAAAAGTCCCTATCAATTACTTCTATGATAAAGTTGATAATACAAATGGTATTGCTAACTCGGTATTTGCAGAAGAAGCCTCTGTATATGAAGCAAATACTCAGGATCACACATCAGAAAAAGAAGTTCTTACTTTGGTAAAGGCTTTTACTGATATAAAGAACCCACAGAGTCGTAAAAAAGTTATTGAGCTTATAAAAACGATGACTTGAAACTGTAATTTTCAAACATAACTCAATATCCCACTTTGCTTTAAAAGCATCAAATTAGAACAAAAAAACTATATATATTCAGAGGAAAAATGCACGCATAATTTTTTCCTTATAAAAAAGGGGCGTAGAGCCCCTTTTTACTTATGCTACTTACAAGCTTTTAGATTGTTTATTATGTTAATATACTTATTGTAAAATAGCTTGCTATCGCCATGCATACAATCATCCAGAACCCAATTTTCTGATTCAAGCTGCACTATTTTTTTATTATATTTTTCATAAGCTTTCGGATCTTGCGTACTGTCTAGAACAATACATAGGTCAGAATCTACATTTAATGTACTATCTAATTTAGCAAAATCGTTCAAACTTGAGTTAGATTTTTGGTATAATTTAGTGATTTTTGCCTCTGACCCTGTAAAAAAGTGCTCAAGACTATGGCTTAATACCACCAATTCACCAACTGACTTTAGTGCATCCGCTTTAAGCTTCATCAACTCAGCAATTTGAACTCTACTCTCTTCCAGGTTTGACAAAACTGCATCTTTAATAGCTGGGAATTCACTAGACAAATAACTAACAACTTCTTCTTGTAAAGCCAATGCATTATTTAAATCCAACCAAATATGCCAATTAATTTTATCGCTTGATCCCTTCAACTTAACCGATTTAATGTCGCTTATTTTTATTACTTTACCTTGAAAACCTTCAAAAAGGCGTCCAGCAAAACCATCAAAGTGATTATCAATATAAACCATCATATTGGCATTATTGACCTTATCCTTATCACTAGGCTTCATATGATAGTGGTGCGGGCATCCAGAAGAAGCATCAATAGCAACAATTTGCGCCGCATCTCTTGTAACCATAGCAATAATACTACCAATTGGCGTAATACTTGTAACGATTTTAGGCTGCGTGACTATTTTCGTTGATTCAGAGTCACTAGTCTCTGCTATAGGATTTTTTTCTTCTGTAGAAACTTCTGTTTCTGTTCCAAATGCTGTGCTAGCGCAAAGCATTAATATAAGCAAAACTATTTTATTTTTCATTGTTTTTTACCAAATCGATTAGCGCCCCATGATCAAGAGAAAAGTTACTTTCAATCCAGGCTTTTTTTATTAAATTAAGGGAATACCCCACCTCCTTTCCTCTATAACCAAGAGCTAGCAAATGATTGCCGTCTACTGGACAAATTGGTATCTTTAATGAGCTTAATTCAGTATGTAAATCGTATACTAACTTTGGGTTACTCACTATCAACGAAGCGTAGATAAAATATAGCAAGCTCTGCACCTCGTCAAGCCAGATATTTTTCAACTCAACAATAAGTTCATTAATGTCTTTAATTTCTTTAAGAGCCAGCATCTTTATAATATTTTTTGCCTCTGTCCTAGAAAATTTCAAAGATAATAGTTGGCCATATGATAACTTAGTATTATTGAATAATATTGCATATACAATGCAAGCATCAATTTTAGCTTTAAATTTATCCGACATTTCAAGAGC
Source organism: Rickettsiaceae bacterium (assembly GCA_029251475.1). Taxonomy (GTDB): domain Bacteria; phylum Pseudomonadota; class Alphaproteobacteria; order Rickettsiales; family Rickettsiaceae; genus Megaera_A. The sequence continues at coordinate 26,770 of JAQXDF010000012.1, read as the reverse complement.
TTTTAGATGCAAATTCACATCGTAGTCATTTACTGGTAATATTTGCGCTAAAATTCCTTCCTCAGACATACAGAATAAAATATTCGGGCTTCCATTCAAAGTTAATAATAAATCCATTTCAGATTTAATCCTTTCAAACGACAAGTTTTGTAACCCTTCTTTATAAGCTGCGCAAGCTTTCAAACCCTCTTGATCTATTTTTGCACTATAGCGACAGGAGAATCTAAAAAAACGCAATATACGCAAATAATCTTCCTTGATTCTCTGATCAGCTTGGCCAATAAAAATAACTTTTCTTGCCTCCAGATCTTTTATACCGCCAAAATAATCATAAACCACCCCCTTTAATGGGCAATAACTTAGAGCATTAATAGTGAAGTCACGGCGCGCCGCATCCTCTGCAAAATCTTTGGAATAGATAACATCAGCATGTCTTCCATCACAATCAATATCTGCTCTTAAAGTCGTAATTTCAAATGATTCGTCTTTTATCAGAGCAGTAACAGTTCCGAATTTAATCCCTGTTGGCATGACTTTTATTCGGTTTTTTTGTAGTAATACTATTACCTCATCGGGTAGCATATCGGTTGCAATGTCAATATCAGAGCAAGGAAGGTTTAGCAGCGCATCTCGCACAGCTCCACCAACTATTCTGGCACTAGCTCCAGCTGACCTTAGCAGCTTAATAATAACAAGAAAATTTTGCGAATTAATTTCTAGATGGCGCTCTAAGCTGATCATGATTATCCTAGTTGAAGATGATATTCTTGAGCTTTTTTTAAATCTTCGGGCGTATCAACTGATATTGGTATCTCGTCAGACAAACATACGCCTATTTTCATACCAAATTCTAGCGCCCTGAGCTGCTCTAATTTTTCTAATTTTTCGCACTCACCTTGAGGAAGGTTTACAAATTTTTCTAGAGCCTCTTTCTTAAATCCATAGATTCCGACGTGATATAAAAATTCAGACGCTCCATGCGGGACTAAACTCCTAGAAAAATACATTGCTTTGCCATCATGACCTGCGACTACTTTAACATTAGAACTGCTTTTAGCCACGTCCAGGCCTACTTTTACTACAGGAGTTACAATATCCACTGTTCCGCGTTTTAGATCATCTATGATCTTTGATATAACCTCTTTTCCTACAAAAGGCATATCACCCTGAATATTAATTATGTATTTGATTTTTTCTTTCCCCGGTATTTTTTGGAAAGCCTGAAAAACACGATCTGATCCCGTAGGACAGCTTTCATCTGTCATTATTGGAGTTGCTCCAGATGATGTTACAAGGGCTGCTATTTCTTCTGAATCAGTCGCCACATATAAATTTTCTTCCGCTATACCTTTTACACTACGTACTACGTGCTCTATCAATGCAAACTGGCCAATCTTAGCCAGAGCCTTCTTTGGTAGCCTGGTAGAACCGATTCTAGATGGAATAATTATTGCAACGTCAGAATGCATTATGAGTATCTATCTGTAATTTTTCAAAATAATAGTTGACATGTTATCGTTTTTCCACGATAAAGTAAATCATATTTTCGTGCCGACATATGGATTTATGTTTCACTGATTTTATAACTAAACAATGGTGAGATCTGTTGAAATACTAATTTCAACCTAAGTTCACACTGTAATGTGAGCCTGTAGCTCAGTTGGTAGAGCACTTGACTTTTAATCAGGTTGTCCCGGGTTCGAGCCCCGGCGGGCTCACCATTGTTTAAAGAACCTTAGCCAAGAACGGCGCTCACACGAAATCCCTATACTGATACCTTAAGACACATTAGACAGCACTAAACTCTGGTAATTATTTCATTGTTACTAGTGAATTTAATTGGATCTTGAGTATAAATACTGACTAGTATTAATCTTGTTTTATTACAACACCAGACATACCCTATTGTAATTTAAATAATTAGATAAGAGAGCTCTAATAAAGAACTATTACAATATAGATAAGTCATCACATCAAACTATCTTTGTCTCGCTGGCGCAAGAGCCTCTTTGAGAGCAGGTATCTTATTTTTTGATAACCTTTCATGCCGTTTAACAAAATATTTTTTAGCCCGAGAAGGAGGGTGTTTTTTATTTTTATTTTTTTGGTTTGTTTTCAATTGATCCATAGCGGCGCTAGCCTCTTTGGCGCTAAAAACTATACGGTCTAACTCATCAGATTTACTATTTTTTTTAACCTCACTCATAGAAAATTCTGGCACTCCAACTTGGACTTTGTCAATACTCGTATTATTTTTCTGCCTGTTTAAGCGAATCATATCTACAACTTTCTTATCATAAATCACTGGCTTAATACCTGTATAAGCCTCTTCTAGAGATATAACCTTGTCACCTCTCATGATATCACCCTTTTTTTCTACAAATACTTCATGAAACTTTGACAACTTATGATCATCAACAAAGTTTGTACCTACCCCACCAGGCAACAATAAATTAATGAATTTTGCAATAATTGGATAGATTTCTGCAAATTTTTGAAGAATAACCTCACACACCATTTGTAACAAAGATGGGTTTGTTTCAGTTTGTGAATGTGGCACGATAGTATATGTATTTCCAGCTTGTTTATCTAAGTTATTAATAACATTTTTTCTATTATTAAATTCGCATATATTCATTCTTTTTTTAATTTGATTATCTGCTATTTTGGCACTTCTATACATTTGTTTTAAAATATTTTTGGCCCCTGGATTTTCAAAAGTTACAGACGTTATTTGATCTTTGCCTTTTTTAATACCCTTGCTCTCAAGCTGTATATCCATATCTACCGCCTGCATTTCTGCCATGGCAGCTCCAAGAGAGTGCCCGGTATAAGTAAATTTATATTCTTTAGCCTCGTCACCCAGGTGATTTAGAATGCGATTATTTAACCTTCGGGCTGGATTCATTTTAAGCGGCTGTTTCTTAAGAGATAGCAACAAATCATCCATTACGTCGTCCATTCCTTTTCTAGTTACCCCCAACCTAGTACCAGCAGTAGCGCAAACAACTTCTTTACTGAGTTTATCAACAAAAACAACACAACGAAAAGAAGCTTCTTTTAAGCCCTTTACCTGATCAGTCATCAATAATAATTCATAATTTGGAGGCAGACTATCGGCCAAAGCGTGCATTGTTTTATCGGCTGCTTTATAAGCAAAATTTGTAAACAACACGCCTTCTTTAGCCTTGTTGTTAAAAATCTTCCAATACGCACTATCTTTAGCGATTACTTCATATTCATTAGCCATCCAAGCACCCTATTTGGTTTATAGTGATAATTCACTTATAACTATAAACAGGAGTCGTGCTCATATATAAAAAATAACAGACATTATCGCTAAATTAATACCAAATTACTGGACAGTGTTACAAATTAATCTAAAAATATTCTCTTAGCAGGAGATGGCTTAGATTTTTCACTACTAACCTTATCTTCTTTCACTTCTTGATGAGAAAATGTAGTTTTTAAATAATCATCCATTTCGCTATTAAATAAATCAATTTTATCTCTAAAGAAGTGATCCGCGCCGTTGATTAAGCGATAATCAACATTGATGTTTTTCTGCTTTCCTAATCTTTGAGCCAAATCATTTACCGAATCTTCAGTAACAACGCTATCTTTATCGCCTTGAACAATTAACCCAGAAATTGGACATGGAGACAGGAAGGAAAAATCATATTTATTAACTGGAGGAGATACTGCTAAGAAATTCGTAATTTCTGGGCGACGCATAATTAGCTGCATAGCAATCCATGCACCAAAAGAAAAGCCCGCTATCAAATTGAACTTGCTCATTGGATGATTAACCTGAAGCCAGTCTAATGCAGTGGCTGCATCAGTCATTTCCCCTACGCCTTCATCAAATTCACCCATTGACCTACCAACTCCACGAAAATTTATTCTCAAAACAGAAAAGTCATTTTTAAATAAAGTCTTATATATATTGAAAACCACTTTGTTATTCATGGTGCCACCATAAAGTGGATGTGGATGCAAAACCAATGCTATTGGAGCATTTGGATTAGTAGATTGCGCATATTGACCTTCTATACGACCAGCAGGACCATTAAAAAAAACTTCAGGCATAATTATTCAGAACCATTTATTAACAAAGTATTTCAGATTGTAGCATTCTATTACTATATGATTAAAAATTCAATTAAAATATATAGGGGTATACTATAGCTACCTCTCCTAATAACGCGCTACTCAATAATATTAACCAACATCTTATCGAGCTGAAGTAAAGTTTACATGACAATGATACTTACTATCTGTATTATTAAATAAGGTCTCTTTTTAGATTAAATATATAATACAGATCCAATGCCTCAAAATACTCTATCTATACTAGAAAAGCTTATTAGCTTTAAATCTATTACTCCAAAATCTGCAGGTTCTATTGAGTTTGTTGCTCAATATCTCTCTGATCTTGGTTTTAAGTGCGAAATAGAAATTTTTGGACCGAAAGGGTCTAAGGTTACTAATTTATATGCCATATTAGGCGACTCTTCACCCAATATATGTTTTGCTGGCCACCTAGATGTAGTTCCTCCGGAAAACGAAGAGCTGTGGGATTCCGATCCTTTTACCTTAAATACTAGAGATGGTTGTGTCTTTGGTCGGGGAGTTGTGGATATGAAAGGAGCAATAGCATGCTATTTATCCGCAGTTAGCTTATTTCTTAAAGACAATAAACCGAAAGGTTCTATCAGCTTCCTACTAACCTCGGACGAAGAAGGAGAAGCCAAGCATGGCACCGCCGAAATGCTAGAGCACATTAAAGACTATACGCCAAAAATTGATTTTTGTATTCTAGGGGAACCAACAAGCAAAAGTAAAATAGGTGATACTATTAAAATAGGCAGACGCGGTAGCATTAATTTTTATTTAAAGATACAAGGAAAACAAGGGCACGTAGCCTACCCCGATCAGGCGAAAAATCCTATGCCAGTTATGATTGCTATTCTTAAAGACCTTGTGAATAAAAAATTTGACTCAGGGACGGAGTTTTTCCAACCTTCAAATCTAGAAATAACATCTATAGATACAGGGAATTATGTCACTAACATTATTCCAGACTCAGTAACCGCTCAATTTAATATTAGATTCAACAATAATTATAGTGCAAATGATCTCGTATCCGAGATAAAAAAACTCATCTCTAAACACACGGAATCTTATAGCCTGAAATCATCTAGTTCATCAGGTGCATTTATTCAAAAATACTCAAAACGCATGCAAGATTTCGCTCAGATAGTAGAGGAAGTTTGCAAGGTAACTCCTTCCATAGAAACGGGCGGCGGAACTTCGGATGCTAGATTTATTCACTCTCATACTGAGATTGTAGAGCTAGGGCTAAATTGCGATTCTGCGCATAAAATCAATGAATATAGTAAAATTAATGATTTACAAGCGCTGCATAACGTGTATTATAGCAGCTTAATTAAGTTCTTAGTAATTTAAAAACTTAATTTGCGGATGTGACGGAACTGGTAGACGTGCTAGATTTAGGTTCTAGTGCCGCGAGGCGTGGGGGTTCGAGTCCCTTCATCCGTACCAATTACTATCAATTGGTACACCTAATATTAAATAACAATTTTAAAAGCAACAGGATTCTCCTTTATGAAAATAACAGAGCTAAAAAACGATAAAACCGAATATCATGCAACAATAACATTCCCTGAAAAAGAAGTTTCAGCGTTAGTTACAAAGGAATTAGATACCGTTGCTAAAACAGCAAAAATAAATGGTTTTAGAGTTGGTAAAGTACCTGCTGCAACCATAAAAACAAAATACCTATCTTCAGTGAGAGCTGATATAGCTCGCGATAAAATCAATACTGCAATTGATGAAATCATCAAGAATAACAAGCTAAACATAGCTATGGATCCAGCCATTGAAAATTTAATCAATGACGAAGGAAAAGATCTAGAATTTACTGTAAAGTTTGAATTATTGCCTGAAATTAAAATGCCAGACTTTAAGAAAATATCTATAGAAAAGCCTAGGCTTGAAATATCAGCAAAAGATATAGATGAACAAATTGATAGATTAGCTGGCTTCAGCAAGTCTTTTGATGAAGAATCTAAGGCAAAAGCAAAAGATGGTGATCAAGTTACTATTGACGCTATTGGATATGTTGATGGAAAAGCTTTTGACGGTGGAAAACTAGACGCGCACAAACTTGTATTGGGTAGCAAATCTTTCATTCCTGGCTTCGAAGATCAATTAATCGGAAGCAAAGCAGGCGATGATGTTACAGTCAGCGTTGAATTCCCAAAGGAATATCATGCAGCTGATTTGGCAGGAAAGCCGTCTGAATTCAAAGTACAAGTAAAAGCTGTTCATAAAGCAAAAGCTCCTGTGATTGATGACGAATTTGCAAAAAAATTCAAATGCGAAACTCTAGATAAATTGAAAGAACAAATTTCAAAAAATATAGAAGCTAGCTACGAAGATCCTACGCATACTTTAATGAAAATGAAACTTTTTGACCAATTAGACAGCATGATGGATTTTGATATACCAGCATCGCTTTTACAAAGAGAAATACATTCATTAAAGCACCAAACGGAGCAAATGGATAGTAAGGACTCTTCTAAAAAAGATATAGATGAAAATCTTTCAAAGCTAGCTACTAGACGCGTTAAAATTGGTCTTACGCTTGCAGAATATGTTAAGATAAATACTCTAGAAATTACAGAAGACGATGTTCGTCAGGCAATTGTTGCACAAGCGCGCAACTATCCTGGACAAGAACGTGAAGTATTTGAATTCTATCAAAAAGACCGTAATGCCCTTGAGTCCTTAAAAGGACCAATACTAGAAGAAAAAGCAGTTAAGGCAATTTTTGATAAAGAAGTTACTATCAAAGAAAAGTCTTACTCAAAAGAAAAACTAGAAGCTCTTCTAGACAAAGAAATCAGAGACTAAATTATTGTTTCTATTTTAAATTTAAAAGAACCGATTACCTAGCGTACTCGGTTCTTTTTTTTAAAGCTGATTTCCTCAAAGAGATAATATTTTACAGGAAATTATTGCGATGATTTAGTATATCTTTGTTGCATGACTTCCTCAAGCATATGCAAAGAGTTGCCCCTGCCCAGAACTTAACTAGTCTGTAAGAGAGTGAGCAAACATACAAAGAATAATCTATGAATCATAGATTATTCTGATGCGCCCTGACCCGCTAGTGGAAATTCATTATCCTCTTCTGCTGCCGCTTTTGGATTGTAAGCATATTCTTGCTCATGAAGGTAGATATCGTCCTGATGCGTAAAAGTTTCTTCTGAATGAGTTACGTTATCGGCTTTCAAACCTAATTCCACCCATTGTGCATTGAAATTATCTACTGTAATAGTGTTTAAGGATGATGTTGGCATGCTATCTTTATGCGATCTGATAGAGTCTAGTATGATTAATAAATTACCATGCGGGTCCTTGAGTATTGTTTGTGTGTAGACTGATAGATCTTCATTGGCTATTTTTAATCGTATCATTCCATTATGTTGTTTAAGACCAGATTGGCCTAGGCTATTGGATGTAATAAATCGACAATGAGGTAATTTATCTTGAATGCTTTTAAGAAGATCACAGTTGTTGTTTGCAAGATCCTCTTGTAATTGCGATGCTATAGTAATATATGATTTATTGCTCAAGTTAGATTCTATCTCAAACACTCCTTCAGGAACGTTTGATTCTGATTCGCCTAATTCTTTGCAAGATTGTTTTTTAAGACTAATAAACTTATGTAGCAATTTAGGGTCATTTCTTAAAACGTCATTGGCAGAAACATTATCACATTCTATAAGACTAGTAACTGGGTAATAATTTAATTCAGGGTTTTCTTGAATAAAATCATGAAGCTTAGCAAGATTATCCTCAGAGTGATCTTTAGCATATTCTAGTAGTAATGTATCAAATTCATGTTCAATACCAGAGGTATCTTTTTTGAATGCAATATAGCTTTCTATTAAGTCCTTATTGGAATCCTTGTCTGCGTTAGAAATTACTTCTGTTGATGCTTTTTGAGCTGGTTCAATAGACTGCTCCAGTTTAGTAGATTCATTTTTAAGATTTTCTGAAGCTTCTAGGACTTCATGCGCTCCTTCTGCCTCGATAGATTCTAATATTCTATCTAAAAATGCTTTCTCTATTATAGAAATATATTGTTGATTAAATTTTTTAAATTTTTCGGCGGAGAGTTTGTTTTGAACGTATTCTTTTCCCGAAGTGGGTACCACTAACATTCGGTGATTATGATGATCAATTTCTCTAGAAAATACTTGGGATAGTTTTATAGGGTCAGCGCCTTTTTTAACAAGATAATTAATAAAATCAATGTCTCCAGTCTGATATGATGCACGAAATGCATTTGTAAAACTTTTGTGTTCTAAGTCATGCCTAGGTAATATAAGATTAATATCAGCTCCATATTTGATCAATAAATCAACTGATTCTCGATCACCATGTGCGCACGCGTACATCAATGGAGTTGCGCAAGGAGTTTTAGTAAAATCAGGATGATTTATTTCTGAATCTGCTGTTAATCCTTGTTTTTTTAAAACCTTTAAGTAGTTTGTTTTAAATGCAATAGAATTACGAAATACTGAACTCCACAAGGGCGAATAACTATCTTCTTGGTTTTGATATATCAAAAATAGTTTTATTTGCATTGAAAACTTGCTAACCACTTCTGTGAAGAATTTAGCATCATTTTTTTGAATTATCGTATGTAATATATTCTCTGACATAGTAGTTTTAGATTGGCTACTTAGTGAATTAAATAGCAACAATGCTGCGTTTGTGCATTGGTTTTCAATATACTGAGAGAGCAAATGTTCTTTGAGCTTGTCTGGTAATTCCGAAGCTGTTGGGAATGAACCGTCTGTTGATAGTATATCAACTAGTATTTGGTCGTCAGCAGATTCTAAAGTTATTTTGTTAAAAGTAATTTTTTGAATTTCAAAAAAAAGTTGTTGCATTTCTGGCTCTAGAAACTGTAAGTTTTTGTGAAATAGTTTTAATGTTTCTACCTCTGCATATGGGGCAGTTCCTAGTGTATCTGGAGTTTGATTTATTATTGATAGATAATTGGAGGCGATCAATTTTATCATAGAAGCGTGAGCCGAGGTAAAGCTATTGTGATTAGTTGTGCCTACAACTTTATTAACTTCAGATATAAACTTGCCATCATTTAATTTACCACTTTGTCTATCTGCCAAAATTTTTTCAAGGCTCTTTTTTAAATTTGGAATTTTAGATGCGTGCTTTTTTTTGCTCATTTTATGCTCTTTATTAATGTTCAAGTGAGTATATTGGTCCCTAAAGTTGCTTCTCTAGAGAAAAATATATTAATATTTATTAAACTATATACGATAGGTTGTTGCGCGTCAAGTTAATTTAAATTAACAAAACAGTGTGACCGCATACTTGATTTTCAAAAAGATAGAAATTTTTCCAATAGCCCCGCATTTTGCACGCCAAGACATCTCTGAATGGCCATTTACCATACGCTGAGTTTATTTAATCTACGGAATAACTAGCGATCACAGGAGCGTGGTCTGAAGGCTGCTGCTTTTCCCTAGCTTTGCGATCTATAGTACACTCCTTTAAGAACGAAATTGCATTGCTGCTAGAAAGTATAGTATCAATACGCAGCCCTCTATTAAATTCAAACGATCTAGTTCGATAGTCCCACCAAGAAAATTCTTGTTTGTCTGGATGCACAGCTCGAAAATTATCTATAAAACCTGAATTGAGAATTGTTCTAAGCTTTTGCTGCTCTTCATAGGTACAACAAGTTGAATTTTTTAATTTTTCTGGCGCATGCATATCAATATCAAACGGTGCGATATTATAATCAGACCCTATAAATATTTTTTCTTCAAAAGAATTTATTGACTTAATATAATGCGTAAGCGCATCATAGAACTTAAGTTTAATCTCAAATTTATCGCTATTCACTTCACCGCCATTTGGAGCATATAATGAAATGACCTTGGTATATCCGATATCTGTATTAAAACTAGCTTCAATAAAGCGCGCTTGCTCTGGAATAGGATTGCCAGGAAAATCAGTTTTAACTTCATCCGCAGGGATTTTTGAAAGTATCGCTACTCCATTGTAAGTTTTTTGACCATGTAAATATAAATTATAAGGCAAATGTTGTAGCAACTCTGTGGGGAATTTTTCATTTATACATTTAAGCTCCTGCAGGCAGATTATATCTGGATCATGATCTGCAATAAGCTCCAGCAAGTGTTGAGCCCTTACATTGACTGAATTGACGTTCCACGTGATAATTTTTAATCCCATAACTCCTCTTTTTAAACTTATTTCCACCTATTATGAAACCAAAACCATTGCTCTGGCCTTTCTCTAATCCACTTTTCAAGCATCTGATTAATAATAACCATTATGTTGTAACAATCCTTATCTAGGTTGTTAGTAGCTTTATGTTGCAAAACTGGATGTAATCTTAATTCGAAGTAACTGCCTTCTAAACGAATAAGCTGACATGGTACTATTGGATAATTATATTGAATACTTAACCTGGCAACTGCCGGAGCGGTCATTGCGGGGCGCCCAAAAAATGGCACCTCTATGCCATCATTCATCTTCTGATCTACAAGCATAGCAATAGACATACCGGATTTAATAGATCTGATTAAGTTTTTCACACCTGATTTTCCTTTGGCTATCATAACAACATTAGAATCGTTGCCACGCTCATCTACTACATACTTATCTACGTATGGATTATTAGCCTTCCTATAAACAATACCAAATTGGGGGTATATATCATTGATTCTACGAATCATAAAATCCCAATTTGCTTGATGCCCTAAGAACAACATAAATGGCTGCTTATTCTTCTGTAGATCTTTAACATGCTCAAGGCCAGTAATCTTGACCCTTTTATCAAGCTCCTGCTTACTCATATTATTAATAAAAGCGAACTCTCCTATATAACGCCCATAATTATCCCATAATTCATCTATGGTTTTTTCTATATCAATATCGTTACCATAAGCTTTTAAAAGATTTTTTCTTGCAACATCACTTACCTTTAAATAAGGACCAATCTTCCTTGCAAAGGAGCTGCAAATCTCAGCAGATCTATCAATGGATAGAAGTTTTAATAGTTTCGTGAGTCCTAAAAAAATTATAAACTCTAGAATATGCTTAAATTTTTTCATATATTTTTTCGAATAATTTTGTTTCATCTTCAAACTCAAGAGCAACATCAGCGCACATAATTGTCTCTTTATCTAAAATTTTAACGTAATCTTTTCTTGTCGTGATTAGAGAATATCCCAACTGTTTTGAGCAATTCTTAAGATCATCAATTTCGGCATTGCTGTAATTATGGTGATCTGGAAAGGACCTGACATCTTGAACCTGAACACCATTTTGTCGTAATAAATTATAAAATCTATCGGGGTTACCAATTGCAGTAAAAGCAAAATATTTTTGCTTCAAATTTATATCCTGAGTCAATTTTATTTTTGCCTCATATACTTCTTTACCACCTTCGTCTAAAGCCCGTTGCAACACAGAATCTTCAGTAGCTTCATCACCGATTGAGACTACAATATCAGACCTTGATAAAGCAGATTTCACATATTCTCTAAGTGGACCTGCTGGAAAAATTTTACCATTACCAATCGCCCTTACAGCATCAAAAACTAATATACTAAAGTCTTTTATAAAAGATGGGTTTTGGAAACCATCGTCAAAAATTACTATATCTGGTTTAATTTGATTGATAATCGGTAATGCATCTTTTACTGTTTTTGACGCAAGAACAGGGCCAACTTCACTTAGCAAAATAGACTCATCTCCCACCCGAGATGCTAAGTCACCTTTTTCTACAATTTTAGCTCCCTTTAAACTAGAACCATAGGCCTTTGTTACAATTAAATACTTAGCTTTCTTTTTATTTAATTGTCTAGATAACCACAATACTAATTGTGTTTTTCCCGTTCCACCAACGCTAACATTACCCACGCAAATGACAAAGCTATTTATCCCCAGTGGCCTTACAAACAACTTTCTTATCATGCCTAATATGCGATAAATATAAGAAAATGGCGTGCATAAACATGACAGCCATCCTTTTTTAGACCAAAACTTGGGGTAAACTAACTTAATCATTTTATAAGCCTACTTATTTCAGATATATAATCACCGAGTGTTGGCTCTCTGTTGGCTACAAATTTAAGAGCATTATTGCTAAACTCAATGGCTTCTTTTTTATATTTTTCGCTACAGAATTTTTCTACTTTTTCTTCCAACTCACTAGAGTCATTTATCTGTAATGCAGCTTTATTACTAATCATATCATCTGCAATATTCTGAAAATTACTCATATCTGGGCCAAAAATAATTACATTATTAAAATAAGCTGGTTCCATGAGGTTATGCCCCCCTCTCTTAAATGAACCTCCTATAAAACTGATTGAAGACAGCCTATAAAACAACCCTAATTCTCCAAAGCTATCTACTATATATAGATCATTTTCTAGCGAAGGCTTGTGGTTTTTTGACCTGACAGAGAAGCTTAAGTTTAACTTCATGCATTGTTTTATCAACTCATCTCGTCTTTCTGGGTGGCGCAGAACAATAACAGGAAAATAATCTATGTTTTTTCTCTTTAAATTATTGATAACACGTAAAACAACTTCTTCATCCTCCTTATGAGTGCTACTTGCAACAAACACTTTCTTCTTAGCACAAATACCCTGCAGCGCTTTAAGACTATCCTCATTAACATCTAGTTCTTTGTTAGTAAATTTCAAATTACCCAAGTTAATGACTTCTGAACATCCAAGATTCTGATATTTTTCTAGGTCTCTGTTACTTTGAACAATTATACGCTTAAAATTGATAGTTATATGCTGAAATATATTTTTATAATCCTGCCATCTCTGATAGGATTTATCTGATAATCTTGCGTTGATTAACATTAGATCAAATCTAGATGAAGCCTGATGAATCAAACAAGGCCAGAGCTCTGACTCAATGAATATACCAAGAGATGGTTGCCAATGACTGAGAAATTTTCTAGCAATAAGTAAATTATCAACTGGAGAAAATTGGTGCTTTGCATTTGCGGGCAACCATTTTTCCAAAATATTAGCCGATGATAATGTGCCTGTTGTTATGAGATAATTATAATCGGAATATTTTTTATTTAGCTCCTGAACTAATGTGATGGCAACCATAGACTCACCAACACTAGCTGCATGTATCCAAATTAATTTACCATTCGGGCGTTTTTCCATATTAAAACATAGACGCTCAGAAGTAGACTTTATAGTATCTTTATTTTTTAAAATACGAATTAAAAAAAATAAGAAATATACTGGAAATAATATCAAATTTAATAAATTATACAGGTAAAGAGCTATCATTTAATTATCTACCTGCGTAATTGATTCTGCTTTTGCAGAAAGTTCCATTAGCGTTTTTTCAAGAAATTTATTATCCTCTACCTCATTCCCTGATAACTCCAATGGCGCACCAATAGTTACAGTGATACGACCAAACATTTTGGGAATAATCATATTATCCCATGTTTTGAGCTGAAAATATTTTGTTGCGGCACAAGAGATAGGGATTATGTCTTTATTATATTTTTTACCTATTCGAACCATACTACTATTCACTTTATACACAGGGCCTCTTGGCCCATCTGGAGTAATCAATACTTTGTTACCATCCTTGAGTTGCTTAATAATTGAGCGCAATGCTTCCACTGGCTTTCTATTAGTAGAGCCTTCGATGATTTTATATCCCATTTTTTTTACAATATCTATAATAATTTTTCCGTCTCTATGCGGCGATGCTAAGCCATACATGCCATCATAGTTTCTACACATATAAATACTAAAAGCCAGGCGATTATGCCAAACTGCAAATAAAACCCCATCCTTAGAATTTATTTTTTCTTCGCTTAGTTGCTCCGGCCAAAGAAATGTCCATTTATTTGTTGCATAAACAAGCTTTAGATAAACAAAAACAATATTTGTCACTAGCTTATGAAGCAACACATTATTTTTGAATAGATATTTACCAATTCGTTTGATCATTATATTAATTGCATAATAGATTTAGACATTCTTTGGCAAGCTTCTTCCAAAACCACCTCAGAAGTTGCATATGATATCCTAAAATACCCCTCTAAACCAAAAGCAATTCCTGGCACTACTGCAACATTAGCGCTTTCTAATAAATAACTAGCCAAATCATTACTTGAATCAATTTTCTTTCCTTCTAGCGTAGTCTTTCCAAACAAATCAGAGCATTTTGGGAATAAGTAAAAAGCACCTTCAGATTTATAGCAATCAATACCTGGTATTTTATTTAGCAAAGACAAAACTAGATCACGCTTTTTCTGAAAATTAGCTGCATTAGTTTTAATATACCCCTGCGGCCCAGTCAAAGCCTCAGTAGCTGCAATCTGACTAATAGAAGAGGGGTTGGACGTGCTCTGAGATTGAATCATACTCATTGCCTTAATAACATCTTTTCTACCAGCTCCATAGCCGATTCTCCAGCCCGTCATAGCATAAGATTTAGATACTCCGTTTACGATGAAAATTCTATCTTTTAAATCTGGTGCAATTTCTGCAAGAGTTTTAAAGACAAAGTCATCAAAAGTAATATGCTCATATATATCATCACACATTACGTTTAATTGTGGGTTTTTCCTAATGACATCAGCAAATATTTTTAACTCTTCTATGCTATAAGATGAACCCGATGGATTGCTTGGAGAATTTAATATTATCCATTTACTTTTTTTCGTAATAGCAGCCGATATATCTTCTGCTTTAGATTTAAATCCATTTTTTATATCAGACATAACAGACACTGGAACCCCTCCAGCTAGCATAACAATGTCTGGATATGAAACCCAATATGGAGCTGGTATAATTACTTCGTCTCCCTCGTTAATAGTAGCCATGAATAGATTATAGATAACTTGCTTACCGCCTGTGCTTATGATGATTTCATCTTTTGTGTAATCTAAATTATTCTCTCTCTTGAATTTGTCGCATACTGCCTGGCGCAATTCTGCAGTTCCAGATACATTGGTATATTTTGTAGCTCCGTTTTTTATTCCATCAATAGCCGCATTTTTAATGTTCTCTGGAGTATCAAAATCTGGCTCTCCTGCTGCCAGCGATATAATATTAATACCTTGGCTAGAGAGCTCTTGTGCTTTTGCTGTAACAGATAGTGTAGGAGATGGCTTAATTGATTGAAGTCTTTTTGCTATTAATGACATAATTGTGGCTATGAGTTTGATTTTATTTGTAAAGGCACATACGTTAGTTTACCTTATCATCTTATTTTATATAGATTATATAAAAACATTCACGTTAAATCAAACATAGTAAATAATTTTATGATAAAGAAGATCTTTTTTTCCATAGTAAATTTTATAAAATTCTGCGTTACTAACGTCAAACGCCTACCTTCCATGATAAGTGAATGGCTAAATCGAACAAAGCACGACTTTAGTTCCCTGCATAGAAGTCTTAAAAATATAGTTACTACTAACCTGAATCTAGGAATCTACCATATGTATAAGAGTAATTATAATGATGCAATATTACGCTTCAAAATGATTAATCTTTTGCTAGAGCCAGCTAATAAGGCGGCTTATTATTGGCTTGGATGGACATATTTTTTAAAAAACGAGCGTAAAAAAGCTATTGATAGCTTAACCGAAGCAGAAGATGAAGACCAGGTGAGTTTATTAAACTTCATAGAATCTATTGATGATATCACTCATGTACCAACTCAGATAAGAGATATGCATAGAAATATTACAGCTGAAATATTTAGCACTAATTTTATTAATGACAAGATGAGTCTTCCTAAAGAATTAATATCAACACTATCTAATAACATGGGAGATCTTCCAGAAAAATATAAAATCCTAGACCTTGGTAGTAATATTGGTCTTCTAGGCTACGAAATTGAAAAACGCATGCCAGTTACGCAGGAAGTAGCAGCCGTTGAAATGTCAGAAGATATGATAAAATTACAAGATATCTACTTCCCTCAGCACAATTTCTATAATAGTACTTTATGTCTTCCTGTAGATGATTTTTTGGAACAAAATAAGCAAAAATATGATGTGATATGCAGCTTAAATGGCTTGACTTTTAACGCTGACTTGCAAAATACTTTTGATAAAGTTTATTATCATCTACAAGAAAATGGCTATTTCGCCTTTTCCGTAAGGCAATCTAAAGAGTATTCATTTTTTAACCAAACTATGGAGTTTGCTTATGACCACGATCAATTAAAGGCCAAGCTGGAGCAGTCAGGATTCATAATTTTATCAGATAGTAAATTTACACTAGAAATAAAAAATAATTACTCTATATTTGTGTCACAAAAATTAAACAATAAGGATTAATATTTATGGATATCAAGTTTATCATTAAACCACTTATGACCACATTGATTTGCTTTGCTGCAACAAGCTCATTAGCAGAAAAGAAAGCAAGCGAAGAAGATTATAACTATAATTATGCTGCTATCAATAATCGCTGCGCAGTATATGATCCATACGAAACTCTAAACCGTAAAGTTTTTATGTTTAATAGCGTATTGGACACTGTGTTTTTAAGACCAGTTACAAAATGGTACGACAAAGCGACCAATGACTATGCAAAAGGCAGAGTTGGTAATTTTGTTGACAATATAAGCGAGCCTTTATCCACGATAAACTACACTCTGCAAGGTAAATCTGAAGGAGCTTTTAAAAGCTTTTGGCGTTTTACTATTAACTCTACATTTGGTGTTCTAGGGTTATTTGATGTAGCAAGCAAGATTGGACTAACTGCAGAGCCACAAACCTTAGGCAATACTATGGGTCATTACGGCGTTGGGTCAGGTCCATATATTGTTCTTCCTATATATGGTGGAATGGGTGCGCGCGATGTAATGGATCCATTGATGATGAGTTCAGTGATGAATCCAGCCAAACATTTCCTGCATAAAGATTTCAAACTTGTATTAACTGGAACAAAAACTATACATTCTAGAAATCAAATAATGCCATTTACAGATCATGTTACAAAAAATTCTCTTGATCCATATATAGCAGTTAGGGACGCTATCATTAATGAAAGAGAATCTAAAATGATATACCCTGAAGATTTTAAATGCCCAACAGTGAATAATAAGTAGTATTTTTCTGTTTGTTTTTTATAGTTATATTATGTCGGCCAACTTGTCTAAAAACAAGTTGGCTTTGATTTAACGCGAAGGAGCATAACCATGAAAGCACTATTACATTCTTTATTTATCGTTTTATTCATGTCTACACCATCATATGCCGTAGATGAAGTTTCAGAACTTAGACAACATGCAGAAAAACTTATTGATGAAGAATATCAAAACTTCAACGACTCCACTTTGTCTGCTGATCAAAAAAAAGCTAATACTAGAGAATTTATTGCAAAAAATTTAGACCTAGAATGGATGGCTCGCTATAGTTTGGGGAGAAATAGAAAAACTATTTCTAAACATAAGCTAAACGAATTTATTCGTGTCTATTCTAAATTTGTAATAAAAACCTACACTGAATTATCAACTAGCTACAGCGGTGAAAAGGCTGTGTTGAAAAAGATAAAGCAAATTGATGATGATAGATTTATTGCGAACATGGAAATAGTCAAACCTAATGGACAACCACCCATCAGAGTTGATTACCTAGTAAACGAAACCACAGATCCAAAAAATCGATTTCTTATAGGTGATATTATCACAGAAGGAATTAGTATATTAAATTCTCAACAGGCAGAATTTAATAGTGTTATTTCTAGCCATGGACTCGATGCTCTAATTGCTGATTTAAAACACCGCACAGAAGCACGTAAATAGATAATATTACTTTTGGCAATTCGGACAAAAATACGTTGAACGACCAGCTTGTTTTATTTTTTCAATTAAATTTGAGCAGATATGACATGGCTGGCCGAATCTATCATATACATTTAACTCTTGTTGAAAATACCCAGGCGTATTATCTCCGTTAACAAAATCTTTTAAGGTTGTACCACCCGCTTTTATTGCTCTTTTCAAGATTTTTTTGATTGAACCAACTAATCTCTCTATATCTTCTGAGTTCAAAGTGCTTGAATCTCTAGAAGGATCTATTCCAGCATCAAACAAGCTTTCTGCAGCATAGATATTACCAACTCCTACAACTATTTTACTATCCATAATAGTATTTTTTATAGGAGCTTTTCTGCTAGATAATTGTTTTGATAAATAACCAGCATTAAAAGCGTCTTCCAGAGGCTCTTGTCCCATGTTTTGTAAGAATTTTTGTTGTCTCATCTCTGCAGTTTTGCAGATATATACCATACCAAAACGCCTTGCGTCATTAAAGACCAGCTTATTTTTACTCTTAAAATCTACAATAATATGATCGTGCTTTATCTCCTTATAATCAGGTCCTTGCTTAGTAAGCTTTCCGCTCATACCCAAATGAAACACAAGGCTATAGGAACTATCTAATTCAATAACTAGGAACTTGGCAACTCTGCGAACTTCTATGATTTTTGTAGAATTAGCGTGGTTTTCTATGGATTTGATATCTATTATATAACGTAAATTATTCCTCCGGGATATAAATAATTGTATCTCCTCGCCAACAATATGATTTCCTAAATAATTTTTTAAAGTTTCAATTTCGGCTAATTCTGGCATCCTGACTTTCTTATTAGATTGATATATTGGATTAATAATGCTAGTTTAAATGTGCATTATGTTATGTAAATTTAAATAGGTCAAGCATATGGACACAAAGAATTTTGGCTTTAAAAAAGTCAGCTCTGCAGAAAAGCGCACTCTTGTGGACGGTATATTTTCTGATGTCGCTAGTAAATATGACTTGATGAATGATTTAATGAGCCTTGGTATACATCGCCTATGGAAGGACGAATTTTGCCGAATGGTGCCAAATTTAAACTTAACTATTCTCGATGTAGCAGGCGGTACTGGTGATATTTCCTTCCGCTTAAAAGAAAAAGCCAAAAAGCAAAACAAAGATCCTCACATAGTTGTATGCGATATTAATCATGACATGCTTAAGGTTTGCAAGAACCGGGCTGTTGATAAAAATATTTTAAATAACCTTGATATTGTTGTTAGCGACGCAGAAAAATTACCCTTTCCAGATAATAGTTTTGATTATTATGTAATTGCATTTGGCATTCGAAACATGCTGTCACTTGAAAACACATTGGCAGAAGCTCATAGAGTTCTAAAGCCGACTGGTAAGTTTCTATGTTTAGAATTTTCCAAGGTGCAAAATGAGCTAATTCGCCCATTATATAATTTTTATTCCTTCAATCTGATTCCATCTATTGGCGGATATGTGGCTAATAATCACGATGCCTATAAATATCTGGCTGAAAGCATTAGTTTATTTCCTGACCAAGAAGATTTCAAAACGATGATACAAAAAGCTGGATTTTCGGATGTGACCTATAAAAGCCTATCTGGTGGCATTGCCGCCATTCATTCTGGGTTTAAGAGCTAGATAAATTATGATAAATTTTTTTAAAAACCTAGTCAAATTGTTGAAGCTACTGCGCATTCTGGGTAAGCATCAAATTCTTACTCATCCTGATGATATTAAACCACCCTATTCTTTAAAAGTTATTGGGTGGCTTAGTTGCTTATTGCACCCTACTTCTTTAATATTTCGTCCTAAACACTCTTTTGGTAAGCGTATAGTGCATTGTTTTTGCGAGCTTGGACCAATTTATATAAAATTTGGACAAACTCTTTCAACGCGTCCAGATCTTATTGGGAGCGAAATTGCTGAGAACCTAAAAATAATGCAAGATCGATTACCCTCCTTTGACAGTAAAATTGCTCGCAAAATTATCGAAGATCGCTTTAACACCAAAATTGAAGATATATTTGATGAATTTAATGACACTCCTGTCGCAGCAGCATCCATAGCTCAAGTTCATAAGGCGCGCCTAAAATCTGGTGAAGAGGTTGCTGTAAAAATCTTACGACCTGGCATCAAACAGAGATATGAAAGCGACATGTGTTTTCTAGAATATAGCGCATCTATATCATATTTTTTGTGTAAAAAAATCAAACGCCTCAAATTAAAGGAGGTAATGGCTGTATTCCGAAGATCCATGAAGTTTGAACTAGATTTAAGAACAGAAGCTGCTGCTGCCTCAAGAATTTACGATAATTTCATTGGTGATGATACATTACGCATTCCTAAAATTCACTGGTCAACAACAAGTCATGACATCATCACTCTTGAATGGATAGACGGAGTATCTATTTACGATAGAGAGAAAATTCTTGAGCTTAAAATTGACCCCATCAAAATTGCTGAAAAAATTTCTGTTATATTTTTTAATCAAGCCTATCGCGATGGTTTTTTTCATGCCGATTTGCATCCTGGTAATATCTTAGTATGTCCAGATGGCAAGGTTGCTTTACTAGATTTTGGTATTGTTGGTACTCTTCCTGAAGAAGATCGTTTAGCGATAGCTGAAATTCTATATGCATTTTTACAGCGCGATTACATGATGGTTGCACAGGTGCACCGCCGTATAGGTTATATCCCCAAAGACACTAACCTAGATCATTTTTCTGGGGCATGCAGGGCAATTGCAGAACCCATCATAGGAAAGGCAATTAAAGATATTTCTATAGGCAATTTATTGTCACAACTATTTGAAGTCACTGAAGAATTTGGCATGGAAACTCAACCACAATTGCTATTGCTACAAAAAACTATGGTGGTCGTTGAAGGTATAGGCCGCACTCTGAACGAAGATATTAATATGTGGGATTTAGCTCATCCTTGGATCAAAAAATGGGCAGCAAAAAATTTGTCACCAGAAGCAAAAATACTGCGCTTTGTCAAAAAAATATTGGTAAAAATATGCGAATAGTCACTTGGAATATTAATTCAGTGCGTCTAAGAATTAATCTCTTGGAACAACTAATATCAGAACAACACCCAGATATTATCTGCCTGCAAGAAACAAAAACAGAAGATAAAACCTTCCCAATAGAAGCCATTACAAAAATGGGATATGAGCATATAGTTTTTTCTGGCGAGAAGTCCTATAATGGCGTGGCCATCATATCAAATCTTCCTATTACGGACAGCTTCTCTCTTAACATATATAATGACGATAAAAGGCATATCTGCGCTACAGTTTCTGGCATTGAGGTGCATAATTTTTACGTACCTGCTGGCGGCGATGAACCTGATGTAGAAATTAATCCTAAATTTAAGCATAAACTAGAATTTATTAAGTCTATGCAGGAATGGTTTGCTTCCAATCGCAAAAAAACAGATAAAATTATTCTAACGGGAGATTTAAATATCGCGCCACATGAGCATGATGTTTGGTCTAGTCGCCAGCTACGCAATGTTGTGAGCCACACGGAAATAGAACGTGCGTCCTTACTTGCCCTGCAAAAATCATTTGATTTTATCGATGCTGCCAGATATTTCGTCGATTTGAATGAGAAATTATATAGCTGGTGGAGCTATCGAAATAAAGATTGGAAAAAATCAAACAGAGGAAGAAGGCTGGATCACATTTGGGCAAGCTCACCCTTAAAAGCTGCTTTAGGTGGCGTTGAGCATCTTAAGCATATTCGAGACTGGGAAAGACCATCTGACCATGTGCCTTGTGTTTTAAATCTGCTATAGTAACTTGTAACAGAGTACATGGCTCGTCACCCTGAACAACCGTCCGTCGTCATACTGAACGCAGATTCAGTATCTTTAGGTTCCGGATCAAGCCCGGAAAGACTAGCTTTACACCCTGAACAACCGTCCGTCGTCACCCTGAACTAGACTGACGTGTCTATTCATCCACCAACTGCTGGTCCTCCTGTTCCTCTTCCTTGCTCTTTTCCTGGTGTATTAGACATTGCGCCTGGATTTGATATATAAGAGCTCACAAACCGCTTTATTTGCTGCAACTTGCTGGCCTTTGTTTCCAAAATATTCTTACTTGATTCTTGATCTCTAAATGCCTTATTAAAATTTTCAACAACCTCATCTTTTGCTTTGCTCGTACGAAGACCAGAATTAAATCCAGCACTTTTTTGATTCAAGATACCATCCATTACTTTATCCATTAATGTATGCCATAAGACAGGGCTATGCTTAATACAATGAGCACCTATAGTACCTCCCTGGATGCCCGTCATTTCTTGCGAATGACCACCAGCAGTCAGAGCCAAAGTAATATCTTTGGCCAATTTTTTTATAGAATTATATCTCGTCATGACCTTCATGCCTAAATCCTGATTATTTTTAATATCCAGATGTTTAAACACTGAGTAAAGAGTGTTTTTTATCTGAGCATAGCCGGTTCTATCCTTACCACTTTTACAAAATTCTATTCTGGTATATGGTTCTACTATACCATGCAGCGGGTTGTTTTCCTGATTTAATTGTGTCTCTAGGTAGCTGAGTTTGTTGGTAGTAGTTAAATGGCGATTACCCGCGTCGTTACCATGTCCATCAATCAGTCCTCTGACTTCTACTGCTGCAATTAGTGTTTTTTTTGCTTTTGTGTCTATACTCGCCTTATCAATAAGGTTTGTTATTGCTTTTGGCCCCTTGCCTCCTTTTTGCAAATATTCTGACACACGTTTCAAATCTGCCTCTTCTGTCATACCGGTATTTTGAGTTGAAAGTCCTTTTCCTAGATCAGCAAGATATTCTTTGAAATAAGTAGTGTCTTCTCCGCTATCTGCAATATTTCTGAAGCCATTTAAAGGTAGGGCGCTATATTTTACATTTTTATTATCATTTGCAACTTGTCTCAATTGAGTCATAAAAGGCCTTTCATTCTGCCCCTTCGCAACAATAGATAGATCTTGAGCATGATTAAAACTAAGCAAATTAGTGTTTCCGTTCTTGGTAAACGACCTGATAAAATCTATATTATCTGATACTATTTTTTGCCAACTGGCTCCCTTTCCAAGTTTAGTAGCTGGAGTTCCACAATGCATATTTTCGTTGACAATTTCCATCTCATACTTATTTGTTATATCATTATAACTGTTTACTGCCGTTACTTTATCATATGCATTTCTTACTCCCGGCATAGATTCAAGAAGCTGAGTTGGGATGATGTATTTTCCTGAGGCAATTTTTTCCGCATTTTTTCCGATCATATCACGCTTATAATCCGGCAAATCTCTATACCATTTTAGATCTTCGCTACTGCAAAAATTAATCAGTTCATTTTCTTGATCTGTAGGGTGCAATAATTCGCCTTTTTCTTTTTTATAGTTTAAAGCAATTGCATCAAATTGATGCTTTAAGGCCGGAATCGTACCATTAAGCATTATGTCTGCTTCTATCACTGCATGCGACTTCTCCTCGTTGTCTTTAATTTTCGATAGAGTGACAATGTGATGATGCTCATGATCAAAATTCGTCATCTGCATGGAAAATACTATTTTTGCCTTCAGCTCTTTTTCCCAACTAGGCCAATCAAACAAAACCCCTTGTTTTTGCGTTTTTTTGTAGGTATCAAAAATAATTTTATTATAATTTTGAACTGACTTATGATCGAGTTCTTCAATATTTTCTAATGCATTCTGAGCTACAAAAAGCAATTTTTCCTTAGCATCTTCTCCCTTATCTTTCTTATCTTGGGATTGATCTTTCGATTCAAAATCAATTAAATTGATGGTAGCTCGCACTTCATTTAAGATCTGCATAGCATATTTTTCAGGCCTATCTTTCTTTAATATTTTAGGGTCAGTTGTTACATTTCTTGCATCCCTCACCATGGCCTTTGTTCCAGATTCAAACTCATCGCTTATAGTGCGTGTTATACCATGCGCAAGGTCTTTTCTTTCGTCAAGTAAATCGATAGCTTTTGAGAAATTATCTAGCAAACCTACTTTACTATTAGCAACCAGAACTTTAACCTCTGCTAGAGTTTCCCGCATTTTTTGGTTTTTATCTTCATCGCTGAGTTTTCCCTTATCTGGCAAACTACCAACTTGCTCTAACAGCTCCTTTTTATTATCCTGCAGCACCTCGTAATTATTCTTTGGAGAAATATCAATGGGTTTTATTCCATTATTTATCTCCAGCTGCTTATTTAGCTCTTTATACTTACCACGCGTGACTGGAAGCGTGTAAACTTCTCCGTCTTTTTCAATATATCCAACAGCATCTGGACCAATACCTGCAAATTTAATCATTTGTGGACAGGATATTGATTTTAATTTTCCTGCATCGTCATAATGCGCAGAAAAACCAGGAACTTTTGATGATGGTTGATTGTCTTGGTTTCTAGCAGCAATAAAGATCTGGAAAGTACCACTACCTTCATTTAACGCCATGGGGAAGTCAATAGTTTCACGGTTTGTTATGTCAACATAAGAATTATTTGCTAAATGCACTTTGATGTTTTCTGACTGTGTTTTTTTTAAATCGCAGTAAACTATTCCCGTTTCTGGATTTGTAATTTGCTGAATTGACCCCTGCCACTCTAATTTCTGAGGGTTCGGAATTGATTCTATGAGCTTTTTATGCTCCTCTAGCTCAACTGTTTCTAATGCTTTGTGTAGTTTGTCTTGTTCAGCCGGTACTTGTAGTATGGCCTTTAGAGCTTTTTTGTTTTCTTCTTGCTCTATATACTTGTTAAAATCAGCTAA
The DNA here is from genome assembly GCA_029251475.1 of Rickettsiaceae bacterium. Classification (GTDB taxonomy): domain Bacteria; phylum Pseudomonadota; class Alphaproteobacteria; order Rickettsiales; family Rickettsiaceae; genus Megaera_A. The sequence continues at coordinate 2,041 of JAQXDF010000012.1, read as the reverse complement.
TTCATCAATTAAATGTGTCCGAGGTCCAGTTGCATTAGTTTGCTGCGGTACGTTTTTATTCTTAGCCTGAACTTCTTTGTATTCCTCGATTGCTCTCTGAACAATTTCTTGCTGACGTTGAATATAAGAATTAAGTAACTTCCATATTGCCCCTTCCTCTTCTGCCGTTTGATTCTTTAATGGTTGCTGGTTATTTAGCGGAAGAGTGTTTAAAAAACTCAAAAAATCAGATGAAAAAGGTGCTGTCATTTTTATAACTTCCAGAATTATATCATTATTTAAATTATATAATAAGCCAGAGTTATTAAATATAGTTTCGCGCTATATGATTTTATATTCTATTGGCAAGTGATGATTTTACCATCTTGATCAGCTAATTCTAGCTATGTGATGAGTAATTCGTATAGTACATTTAGCCACTTTAAAAAGTCCGGCTCGAACATTTTTCTTAAAATCCAAAATCTCTGAATTTTTAGCAAGCAATAGTTGGTTTTCACCAGAATAATCGAAGAAGCATCCTCTATAATCCATATTTAAATAATCTGCTGTTTGGCCAAATGGTAAGTCAAACTCTTCTAAGGTTACTCTTTATTCTATCTAGCACAACATCTAAATCCTCAAACGATATACCCTTAATCCCAAATTTCTGTTTAAAGTAATCCAATATATCTTTATGATTATAACTGATAGCTAAATTTAAAGGAGTATCTCCATGTTTTGCAGATTTCTGATTTATATCCGTTAATATATCATTTTCTACAAAAAATTTTACACACGCTAAATCACCACTAGCCCCACATGCCACATGTAATGCATTGCCACCACAATCTTCTTCATAAGTTAGTGGAATGCCCTTTTTATGCAGCAACCTTAATAATCGTATTCTCTTATAACTAACTAAGTCGAGTACTATCGGCATTGATAAAAAGTCTTTCAGTTCAAATTTATCTAGCAGCTTTGTTATTTCATTGTCTTTGCCTTTATACGATATTTCTTCAAAAAGATAATATAAATCCCAATTTGGAGATTTTTGAGTAATATCCATACTAGACATGCCTATTTTTTCCTAGAGGAGCAAGCGTAACATTCTAACAAGAATTTTACAACTCAATTGAGATTTTTTTATAGAAACTGCAAATAACAATAAATACTAATAATAACTATTGACCTAGAAAAACAAAAAAAAGCTTGCATTGCAAGCCTGGCAGCGACCTACTCTCCCGTGTCTTATGACAAAGTACCATCGGCGCTGTGAGGTTTCACTTCCGAGTTCGGAATGGAATCGAGTGTTTCACTCACGCTATAACCACCAAGCTAGCAATACAAGCTTTTTAATGACTGTATTGTAGAACTATTTAACAGTTAAATCAAGATGTAAAATCCTAATTTAACGATATTAAACGCCCCATTTGTTGATAAAGAATAATTTATAAATACGTTCTAACTTTCTAGCGAATATAAGATTAACACTACATGCAATCGTATGTTCTCAAAAGCAAAATAAAACGATCGAGCTATTAGTACCAGTTAGCTTCATGCGTTACCGCAATTCCACACCTGGCCTATCAACGTGGTGGTCTTCCACGGCTCTGATAGGGAAGTCTAGTTTTAAGGTGGGTTTCCCGCTTAGATGCATTCAGCGGTTATCCCTTCCATACTTAGCTACCCAGCTATGCCGCTGGCGCGACAACTGGCCCACCAGAGGTATGTCCATCTCGGTCCTCTCGTACTAAAGACAGATCCTCTCAAACTTCCTACACCCACGGCAGATAGGGACCGAACTGTCTCACGACGTTCTAAACCCAGCTCACGTACCACTTTAAACGGCGAACAGCCGTACCCTTGGGACCTTCTCCAGCCCCAGGATGTGATGAGCCGACATCGAGGTGCCAAACGATCTCGTCGATATGGACTCTTGGAGATCATCAGCCTGTTATCCCCGGCGTACCTTTTATCCGTTGAGCGATGGCCCTTCCACACGGGACCACCGGATCACTATGACCGACTTTCGTCTCTGCTCGACTTGTCAGTCTCGCAGTCA
>JAQXDF010000011.1 GCA_029251475.1 Rickettsiaceae bacterium | reverse complement strand
ATGCTGCAAATAAAACAACATTGCCGCGATAATCTCACGAACAGAAAAGAACAAAATCGAATTGTTCAATCGAAAATTAAGTGCAAAATTGTTAATTTAATAATTGCTGCATAGAATTTCGCTATAAGAAATCTCAGCTTTTGGATATGCCATGCAACAACGCCAGTGGTTTTGAAGATACTACTCTTCCGCCGGCTGAAGAAGCTACTACTCCTGAAGTTCCAAAAATGGAAGTAACAGAAACAGAGATAAGCAATGGTTTGATGGAGTCAAATGAGTCCGATGAAAAGCTGGAATTACCAAGTGGTTTTGAAGATATAGATGCTGATCTGATTGCTGATGAAGATAAGGGTATAGATTCAAAAGACACTCCTGTGAAAGCAGAAAATGTAGTGGATAAGGAAGGCGTTAAATTGGATTTGCCATCAAGTTCATCTGAAGTCGATAATTCAAAGTCAGCAATACCTGATTATATTCCTAGTAATGTGGTAGAAGAGAGCGATACTAGTATCTCTAAGTTCCAGAAAGAAATTATTTCTAAGCAAGAGCAGCCAGTATCAATAGAGAAAATTTCTCCAGAAGAATTAAAGGAAAAAAATAATTTAGAAGAATTCACCAAAGTAGCCGCTGCTGATTTAGAAAAAGAGCAACTAGAATTTGTAAATAATGAATCTCAGCTATTAATACTTCCCAATGATGATGTGGTAGAAGGGGAATTAACAGAAGAAGTTAAATTTGATTTGATGGACTTTAGGGAATATGTAAAAGTTTTCTGGAGTAAATATCATTGGATTAAGAACGAGGACAAAAGGGAATCTATAGAAGATTTTATTAATAGCGTTTCGGAGGATGAGTATGTGTACAGCGAGGAGGAGTTAGTTCTTGCTCTAAGCGAAGCAACTAAATCCATTGAAAGAAATAATATATATTCGTTGGTATTTCTACTAGATGCCTATCCAATTTTGCAAAGAATAGGAGAGGGGGGCAATACCCTTTTACATGAATCAGTTTACAAAGATAATTATTTATCTGCTAGGCTGCTTTTATCAAAAGGAATTGATATGTCCGTTAAGAATAGTTATAATCATACAGCGCTTGAGTTGGCTGAGAAGATGGGTAATAAAAACATTATCTTCTTATTAAAGTCTTCTAAGCTTTAATAAAGGCATTAACTACAAAGTATTTTTGTGCGTGATCATCAATGGAGCGTACAAAAATTAATGTAACTTGGTTTTAATATCTACTATAGAAAATAATCATTAATTGACCGCTGCTCATTATGTCTTTATAAACTTAACTAGTTAAATTAAATAGATTGCATTGTATATATGAACCCTATAGCTGTGACTAGTACTAAATTAAGCTTCAAAGGATCTTTAGGAGATAAGTTAGTTGCTAGATTAGATTCTCCCGAGTTCCCTAAAGCATATGTTTTATTTGCTCACTATTTTACGGGCAATAAAGATATCAGTGCTCTTAGCCGTATTTCCAGGGCATTAAATCAAGCTAATATAGCTTTGTTTCGATTTGATTATACGGGGCTTGGTGGAAGCGAAGGAGATTTTGCTAATACAAATTTTTCTTCTAATGTACAAGATTTAATTGCAGCAGCTAATTTTATGCGTGAGCATTATGAACCACCACAAATTATTGTTGGACATAGTCTAGGTGGCACGGCCGCAATTGCCGCAGCCTCACATATTCCAGAAGTTAAAGCTGTGGCTACCATCGGCTCTCCATGCGATGCGCAGCATGTGCAGCATAATTTTGCAGATCATATAGACGAGATACATGAAAAAGGTCAGGCTGAAGTAATACTTGGCGGAAAAAAATTCAATATTAAGAAGCAATTTCTGGATGATATTTGCAACCAAGATATGGCGGCAAAGATTAGAAATATTAAAGCCGCTCTTCTGGTTATGCATTCTCCGGTTGATGCTACGGTCGGAATTCAAAATGCTCAGCGTATTTATGAACTAGCAAAACACCCAAAGAGCTTTATTTCTTTAGATAATGCAGATCATTTACTTATGAGAAGCCCAGTAGATAGCCAATATGTGGCGTCTGTTCTAGCAGCCTGGGCAAGTAGGTATTTGGTAGCTCATAAATATAGCTAGATCAAGCAGCATTACATTTGTAGATGTGCGCTTAGGTGAGCATTGTCTTTCCGGAAACAAAGAAGTCATTCGGTGGACACAACTCCAGTCTTTCCGGGCTTGATCTGGAATCTAGAGAAGAGGGAATAGATCCTGAAGTAAATTCAGTATGACGGTTGGTGTTCAGGGAGGCGAGAAGTGTTCAGGGTGAGAAGGATGGAATAGATCTGTAAATCTAAGTTCAGTATGACTAAAAGAAGCCCTAGCAAGCTAAGGCTTCTTATCTATTATGTTTTTCTACTTTTTTTCTCCCTTTGGAGCAGAAGGTGACTTTGGCTCAGTCTTAGTAGTAGCTGCCTTCTTCTTTTTAGGACTTGGTTTTGTACTGCCATTAGCAGGGAATATTGGCTCTTCTGTAGAATCAATTGGGTTTCCTAGCAATAGATGCTTGATCTGCTTTCCAGATAAAGTTTCTTTTTCTATCAAAGCCTTCGCTAATATGTGTAGTTGATCCAAATGAGTCGTTAAAATATTAGTGCTGAACTCATAACCTTCATCAATAAAGCGTTTTACCTCGGCGTCTATTAGCTCAGAAGTTTTCTCTGATCTAGTTTTGTCACCAGCCCCAGCTGCATACATATCTTCATTGCTTTTTCCATGGAATATTGGGCCAATAGATTTACTGAAGCCTAGTTCATTAACCATATCTTGAGCTACTCTTGTTGCCATTTTGATATCTTGAGAGGCTCCACCGGTAACTTTCTCTGATCCAAATATCAGCTCCTCGGCAATGCGACCACCTAAAGCTACTGCAATATGTGATTTCATTTCTGCAAAACTATTAGAATGGCTGTCATTTTCCGGTAGCCTCTGAACCATTCCAAGTGATCTACCGCGTGGAATTATCGTCGCCTTATGAATAGGAAAAGACTCAGGACAATATAATCCAACCAATGCATGACCACCTTCATGATAGGCAGTGATTTTCTTATCTTCATCAGACATAATCATAGATCTACGCTCAGGACCCATTAGTACTTTGTCCTTTGCTTCTTCCATATCCTTCATTTCCACAAGTTTTTTGCCATGTCTTGCAGCAAATAAAGCAGATTCATTAACTAGGCTAGCTAATTGCGCTCCTGAAAATCCTGAAGTTCCTCTAGCAATAATTCTCAAGTTAATGTCTTTGGCATGCTTGATTTTTTTCATATGAACTTTCAGTATTTGCTCACGACCATCTAAATCAGGGTTAGACACAGTTATTTGTCTGTCGAAACGACCTGGGCGTAGTAAGGCTGGGTCAAGCACATCTGGTCTGTTAGTTGCAGCAATAATAACTACACCTTCATTTGCTTCAAAGCCATCCATTTCTACGAGCATTTGGTTTAGTGTTTGTTCGCGTTCATCATTACCACCACCCATTCCAATGCCTCTGTGACGTCCTACAGCATCAATTTCGTCAATAAAAATTATACAAGGAGCATTTTTCTTACCTTGTTCGAACATATCACGAACTCGGCTAGCGCCAACACCTACGAACATTTCAACGAAATCAGAGCCTGAGATGCTGAAAAACGGAACGTTAGCTTCACCAGCAATAGCTCTGGCAAGAAGTGTTTTACCAGTTCCTGGAGGGCCAATCAACAAACATCCTTTTGGTATTTGACCACCAATTGTTTGGAATTTACGTGGATTACGAAGAAAATCAACTATTTCTGATAGTTCCTCTTGTGCTTCATTTATACCAGCTACATCAGCAAATGTAACTTTAGTGCCGCTTTCTGAAAGTAGTTTTGCTTTAGATTTCCCAAAACCCATTCCTTTTCCGCCGCCCTGCATTTGCTTCATAAAGAACACCCAAACGCCTATTAAGAGGAGCATAGGAAACCATGAAACAAAGATACTAAATAAAGAATTCATTTTGGTGTCTGGTGGCATAATATCAATCAATACACCGTTAGTATTTAACCGATCAATCATACCCGGATAGTCGGCTGCATAAGTAGAGAAGGAAGTTCCGTCTGCAAGAGTTCCTTCAATGTGACGGCCTTGAATTTTTACAGAGTTAACCTGACGATCATCTATCTTATTTAGAAATTCAGAGAAAGATAATTGCCCTGATCCCCCTTTCATTCCTTCGCTTTGCAATGCATTGAAGGTCATGACCATTAAAATAAAAATAAAGATCCATATAAAAATTTGTTTGTTTTGGTTATTCATCTAATTAATTCCTTATACAAAGTGAGTAAAACGTGAAATAAAATTTGGTTTAAATACAACTTTAATAGCTGTTTCATCGTAACAATCATCATAATAGGATATATGGGGAATTGCTATGACTTTTTCAATATTTTTAATTACAGGGAGCGTAAATAAAATCAATTTATGATTATTGTCACTTTCTTCCTTTAATGAGCCTAGGTCAATCTTATCTTTAATAGATACGTACTCGTTTAACGTTAGCTTGCCAATGTAGTTGTTAATTTTTGCTTTTGATAAAATATCAAATCTATTATCCCAGGTCCCAGATAAGTCACTAACTTTTGTTTGGGTACTGTCAATAGCTGATGTTTCTCGAAAAATCCATAATTTATTGTTTTGTAATTTTAAAATACAGCCATGTAAACTAACTGGTCTAAGGTTTGTAGGGGCACTTAATTTATGCAGTAATTTTTCTATACTACGAAATCGCGGTAAGCTAGATTTTCCAGAGATAATAGTCAGTATATAGTTCAGCATTTGAATTTGTATATCTATGCAACTATTAACTAGTCTTTGCAGGTCAATGCTGGCAAAGCCACAATCATTAATCTGTAAAGATTCCGCCATTTCTATGATTAAGTCTTCGTTTAGAATGGCAGCGCGCTTATTAATTGATGATAGCTCGTTTTCTAGTTCAATTTTATGGCTTTTCGACAAAGAGGCTATTTCTTTGCGTATGCGATTTCGTTCGTATATATCCGATTGGTTCGTGTGGTCCTCGTGCCAGATAATATCGTTGGCTTGTAAATACTCTATGAGATCTAGTTTGGAGAAATTAAATAATGGACGCAATATACGAATATTATTATAAAAAGTGCAGTTTGAGCTGCTAAGCCCCAAAATTCCACTTTTTTTGGCTTTACGCATTAAGTAAGTTTCTAACATGTCATCCATATGATGCGCTGTAAGAAGCGTATTAACACCAAGTTCCAGACATTTTGCGCTCATTAAGTCATAGCGCCCTTGTCGTGCGCGCTCTTGTAATCCAGCTTTGTTCTCCCCGCAATTCCAAGATAATTCATAAAATTTATGGCCTAGTTTTTCAGTCACATCTTTTACGTATGAAATTTCTTCTGAAGATTCGCTGCGCAGATTATGATTAACACTAAATACTATGATTTCAATGCCAGACTGCTTGGACCATAAAGAAGTTAAGTGAAGTAGTGCAATAGAGTCAGAGCCTCCAGATACAGCTATAGCAAGTAATTTTGGTTTAGTCGCGCCTAGTAGAGTATTTAAATCCTTGTTAAAACGATTTGTAGGCATTTAGCTATCACTGATTTTATTTTAAAAAGCTATGAGTTGATAATTTATCAATAGTTAATCTTAGGATTGTTGATAGTTCTTGTTTGATTAAGGTTTTGTCTTCAACTTTTTTGTCATTATTATTTAGGTTTAGTTTGCCACTTTTTACTTCATCCATCAAGCAATCAATAATTTGATCTTGCGTTCGGCTACCATCCATATACTGCATAATAAACTTCTCCAGTGCATTTATCGATATAGGATTGTGAGACATGTTTGTAATCCAGTTACTTGATAGATCCTGAATTTGATGAGATGCTAGCGGCTTAAGAGCTGGTTTGTTAATAACAGTATTTTTAATTTTGTCGATTTCTAGTAAAGATATATCAATGACCCCTTTCATAACCAATGTCATCGCGTTATTTAACAATTCATTTGCAATTTTAGCTTTGTGGTCGGCGCTAAACTTGCTATTTGCTCTTTCGATAATTGTATCAAAATGTAGTGGGTTGCCTTTATTTTCTATAAATACATATAAAATAGCTTTTAGCCATGGCGAAGAGGTGTTAATAGCACGCTCTTTATTGCCTTGAATAAAAAATTTCAAATCTTCTTTGGCCTCTATATCTACTTTATTGAGAGGTTTTTCTGGCACGAGCTCTAGAGATAGGGCGAATTGTTTTGCCGAATCGTTCGTTAGAGCTCTGTTTAGTTTAACACTCGCGTGGCATAGTAGGCTACTTCTGAAGCGGCGATTTGTGATGAAGTCCATATATTGCTCAGTACGGACTATATCTAGTATGCCCTGTAGTTTTTCAGCGATGTTAGCGCCCAAATTCCCTAAATACATTGAAGATAATGATGCATCGGACAAATATTGTAGGTTGTTACTATGGGCTTCTTCCATAAACTCATTGAAGTAATATTGCTTATTATCATCTTCTAAATGGTCATGACGTAGATAATGATCGCCTTGCTTAGCCAATAACTCAGCTTCCTGCGTTAGAACTTTAGAGTAGGGCGAGTCTGAGTTAGCAAGGCTATCTTTCACAAATTCAAGCAATGCTCGTGATTGAGAAACTTTCTCCGACTGGTCTTTAAAGCCTTTGGAGTGGTATAGCATCATGTCCCGGATGGTTCTTACCATGTTCCAACCAGGCAATGTGTTGTAGCTAATATAGGCTATGCCATTTTCTGTTAGGTTTTTATTCGATACTTCTAGTATTTTTTTTCGAACAAATTCAGGAACCCAGGAAAATACTCCGTGACATATTATGTAATCAAACTTACCAAAGGATTCGTCAATATCTGTTATTGAGCAATGTTTAAGCTCAATGTTTTTTAGGCCTAAAGCTTGAATGTGAGCTAATCCACTATCAATTTGTACCTTAGATAAATCTACTCCAACGTATGAACCATTGGGGTAGTTGACTGCATGAGGAATAATATTTCCTCCCTCAGCGCAACCAAGCTCAAGAACCCTTGCTGTTTCAATGTCCGGAGGAGTCATGCCAAAAAGCAAACCCAAAGAGGCCAGTTTTTCTGGTCTGCTTTGGGCAGAGGGATAGCTTTTATAGGGCGTTTCGTCGTAGGAATTTAACAGTTCTTTCTGGGTCATTGCCTAATTTTTTAATAGCTATGTTTTTATTACACTGGGAATTTGAAAGTTAATCCTAGTGTAAATTCTCCAACTCCGATAGTTTTTTTAATTGGCTTTGCTACTTTTAGTGTTCTAGTGCCTTGGTCATGTGCAGAATATTTTAATTTAATGTCTTGTATTATCTGCATTTTAGCACCAAGATCTAGGCTTAGATTGTTTCCTAGGTCTCTAGTTACACCACCACCAAATTGGTAGGCAAAGTTATTTTTTGTGCTTTTATGGATTGTAATTACTTGTGTGACTCCACCACCAAGTGCGCTATAATCTTGACTGGTTCCTGTTGCATGAATGATAGTTTTTGCTACACCGGCCCCTAGTAAAATATAAGGTTTAATGCCTGCAAATTGCTTATCTGCTTCGTAAATAAAGTTTAGAGTAAATACATTGGCAGAAATTCTAGCTTGGCCTGTGTGTTCTATGTTAAGCGGGTCTTTTGGTAAACGATATGCTAACCTAAATTTTGGTTGGTGAGTGCCAGATATTTCGATCATCATGCCTGGATAAAAAGAATAACCAACGCGGCCACCATACATCCTTGATTGCTTTAAACGCATTCTAGTAGTTTTACCTTCAACAGTTTCTTTAAATCCTTTTACTACAGGCTCTGAGATTCCCCATTCTGTTCCGATATATATATGTCTGTCTTCTGCATTGCTAGCAGAAGCAATAGTTGTTGATAGTAGAATTGATGATGCTAAAGAAATAACTTTAATTTTGTTTAGTGTCTGATTCATAAAATTTTACCTATATTCTAATTAAAAGTTTAAAATTAGTCAGAATTATATAGCCCAAATTTCTCGCGTCAATTTAAAAATTACAAACAAAAATCACACTTATGTTTAATTAATTATAATAAAAAAATAGAGCTATAATTAATCATTATATACGTGACACTATATCTTCACGACGACAAAAAAGCCGCAGCTTTTAAACCGCCTATATACAACTATTTTTTAATTATCTTTAGATGATAACACAATGTTTCTGTCCCACATATAGTATGTCAACAAAAAAAATACACAATATGTACAAATTTGTTATTGAAGGCAGGTACCGACTATACTATCATGAAACGAAGATATATTTGTATCACATTAACCCTTAAAAACATCGAGGAATTTTGAATTATGGGCAGCGCAAAAAATAAATTTGATATTAAAATAGATAGAAAAAGAGATGACTTACTAACGGTGTTTGGAAAGGCTGTACTTAAAGATAGATATTTACTCGAAGGGGAAGATTATCAAGATTTGTTTGCAAGAGTATCTGCTTATTATGCAGATGATCAAAAGCATGCAGACTTGATATATGGCTACATGAGCAAATTATGGTTCATGCCGTCTACTCCGATTTTAAGTAATGGCGGAACAGATCGTGGCCTGCCTATTTCTTGTTTTTTAAATGAAACTGCAGATAGCCTTGAAAGCATTGTAGATTTATGGAACGAAAATATTTGGCTAGCCTCTAAAGGTGGTGGTATAGGTAGTTATTGGGGAAATGTGCGCTCAATAAACGAAACAGTGCGTGGTAACGGTAAAACATCTGGTATTATACCGTTCTTAAAAGTGCAAGATTCTATGACTTTAGCTATTTCACAAGGTTCGCTAAGACGTGGAAGTTCTGCTGTGTATTTACCAATTGATCACCCAGAAATTGAAGAGTTTATTGATTTAAGACGCCCAACTGGTGGTGATGTGAATAGAAGAGCTCTAAATATTCATCATGGACTTTCTATATCAGATGCATTTATGGAGGCGGTAGAAAGAGATGATGATTGGGGGCTTAAGAGTCCTTTGACCAAGGAAGTGCTACATACTGTGAAAGCTCGTGATTTATGGAGTAAAATTTTAATCACTAGGATTGAAACTGGTGAGCCATATTTATTATTTACAGATACTGTCAATAATCAAGCTCCGGAGCATCATAAAAAATTAGGTCTAAAAGTAAAAACCTCAAATCTATGTGCAGAAATAACTCTTCCAACTGGAGTGGATCATTTGGGCAAGGAGCGTACGGCTGTTTGTTGTTTATCTTCTTTGAATCTTGAGTATTATCAGGAGTGGAAGGATGACAAAGAGTTTATTCCGAACGTAATGCGCTTTTTAGATAATGTTCTTGAAGATTTTATACAAAAGGCGCCAGAATCTATGTCTAAGGCCTCATATTCTGCTTTAAGGGAGCGTAGTATTGGTCTTGGAGTTATGGGGCTACATTCATTCCTACAATCAGAAAATGTTCCTATGGAGTCAGTAATGGCAAAGGTTTGGAACAACAAAATATTCAAATATATTAAAGAAGAAGCAGATAGATCTTCAGTTTTACTGGCAGATGAGCGCGGAGCTTGTCCTGACGCAGAAGAAGCTGGCTTTAATGAGAGATTCAGTAATAAAACTGCAATAGCTCCAACGGCATCAATATCTATTATTTGTGGTAATTCTTCGCCTGGTATCGAGCCATATGCTGCTAATAGCTTTACGCAAAAAACTTTAAGCGGTTCGTTTACAGTAAAAAATAAAAACTTAGTTAAGTTGCTAGAAAAGAAAGGTTTTAATACCGATCAAGTATGGTCTTCAATTTCAACCAATGAAGGTTCTGTGCAGCATTTAGCATTCCTTAGCGACCATGAAAAGGATGTGTTTAAAACAGCGTATGAGTTGGACCAGAATTGGATCATAGGGCTTGCTGCAGATCGCGCTCCGTGTATATCTCAATCACAGTCACTGAACTTATTTATGCCGGGTAATGTTAGCAAGCAGATGCTTCATGACCTGCACTTCCAAGCTTGGAAAAAGGGAGTGAAAAGCGCTTATTATGCTCGTTCAACTTCTATACAAAGAGCGGACAAGGTGTCTCATACAGCTACTCAGGATCAAGGGATGATGGACCTAGAGAAGAGTAATAATTCTGCAGATAACGCTATACAAAGCACTGAAAATAACTATGATGAGTGTTTGGCTTGTCAATAAATCAATTCGGAGAGTAAAATATGTCATTATTAGATGCAAAACCAATGTATAAACCATTCTCGTATCCGTGGGCTTACGAAGCTTGGCATACACAGCAGAAAATTCACTGGCTTCCTGAAGAGGTTCCGCTTGCTGATGATGTAAAAGATTGGAAGTATAATCTGTCAGCAGGAGAGAAGCACTTGCTAACTCAAATTTTCCGTTTCTTTACTCAAGCTGATATCGAAGTAAATAATTGCTATATGAAGCATTATTCTCAGGTGTTTCAACCAACTGAAGTGCAGATGATGCTTGCTGCTTTTTCAAATATGGAAACTGTGCATATTGCTGCATATTCGCACCTTTTAGATACTATCGGTATGGATGAAAGCGAGTATCAAGCTTTTATGAAGTACAAAGAGATGAAGGATAAGTATGACTATATGCAAAAATTTGGTGTTGAAACCAAAGAAGATATAGCGACTACTCTAGCGGTGTTTGGTGCATTTACAGAAGGTCTGCAGCTATTTGCTTCATTTGCAATTTTGCTTAATTTCCCTAGGTTTAACAAAATGAAGGGTATGGGGCAAATCGTTACTTGGTCTGTGCGCGATGAAACTTTACATACTAATTCTATTATCACTTTGTTCAAAACATTTGTGCAAGAGAATCCAGAAGTGTGGAACGAAGAGCTAAGAAGTCGTTTATATGAAGCTTGTGCGACTATTGTGCACTTTGAAGATGCGTTTATTGAGCTTGCGTTTGAAGTTGGTGGCATTGAAGGATTGACAGCGCGTGAAGTGCGTCAATATATTAGATATATTGCAGATCGCAGATTAATGCAGCTGGGTTTAAAAGAAATATATTTAGTAGACTCTAATCCACTGCCATGGATCGATGAAATGCTAAATGGTGTAGAGCATACTAATTTCTTTGAAAATAGAGTAACCGAGTATACGAAAGCTGCTACAACAGGAAGCTGGGATGATGTTTTTGCTAATATGGATAAGAAAAAAGCAAAAAAATAAGAATAAGGGGAGTGTGAATTATCAGTTTGCACTCTTTAATGTGGCTAAATGCTAAGCCTGAAAAAAAACATTAAGCAAGAATAAAAAATTGGTTGACTACGCTTGCAAGGAAGTATATAAATTCTTTGCAAGCCAACTAAAATTGGGGATGTAGCTCAGGGGTAGAGCGTCTGCTTTGCAAGCAGAATGTCGGGGGTTCGATTCCCTCCATCTCCACCATTTTCTTTCTTCGTTTTATGGCGAAATTTCACAAAATCTCTGATTTAAATTTATATATTGTTATTTAATTTGTGCACTAATCTCAGTGGTTACTGGCTTGAGTGGCGTTCTTTCCTGTGTTTTTTATACCTACTTTAGTAGCGCAACTGCGTATGTTTTCAACACTCATGCAAAATAACGGCCAATGATCCGGAATCTGATGAGAAAAAAGGAATATAGCATAATAAAGGGGCTATGGAATTCTCAATAATAGGACTTCATTAGGCATACCCAAAGCTATGCTGCACCTAAATTCTAAGAAAAAAGGAAGAGATGCGATCATCTCTAAGGATAATGGAAATTGTTTAGTTAAGGCCTCTATACTTCCCAGGTTTTTTATCAATAATCCTACGAATATTAGTTTGGGATACTAATATTAAGGGCCACTAACATTACCATAAACATAGTAATTGCTACAAAAATCGCAGTTTTTTGATTATGTATTAAGGTAATTTTTGCCTTTATTTGCTGCTCCAATGTTTCAATGGCAAGAGCCTCTTTGCCCTCGGGATCAGCTTGTGTTTGGCGGTTCAGGCAGTAATTGTAGATGTAAAACAGTATATTACCTATGGTTTCCATAAGGTTTATAGGTTTGGTTATTGTTCGTTTAGTCTTCCAATGAAAGGCAACATAGATTGCACTTAGTATAAGTATTATTTGCTTTACAGTATCTGCGCTGAATATTCCTATGGTTTCAAAGTCTTCTATTTCTGAGAAAACGGGTAAATATTTTCTAGTAACCATAATGATTCCTAGGGCAATCATTGCAAATATAAGGCCTAGTTTGGTGTAGACATTTAGCGTGAAATTATAGTGCTCCTTCGAAGAAAAATATTGTTTCCAAGGAAGGGCAAGTATAGTCATGAAATTAAGGAATAAAATAAGAAAATAAATTGGGCTATCAATAAATATCAGTGATATTGACGATTTAATATACCAGGACGAAGTAAGCGGAGCGTTCATCATCATAATAATTCCAACCGAAATACTGCCTAACAAAATCTTCGATTTAATTAGCTTAAGATTAGAACAATCATAATTAGCGGTTTTATCAACTAGGCTTACGAAAGAAATTCCCAGTAGTAGTTTATAGACTATATCTATAAATAAATAGGCTGCAACGCCTAATAGGGCTGCATGGCTTCCATTACTAATGGCTAGCAGCATCAAGCCCATAGAAATGATAGAAAGATAGCAAAGTATGCTAAGTATATTATCTTCGTACATTGCTTTGACAGAAGCATACATAATCATTGGTATTGCAACATATTGCAGCATTTCGCAGCCGGATAATAATTTAATCATCAGCATTATTGAAACTTTTGTAGTAAAGGAGATTAGGTATAAAAAACCAGAAGGAGATGCTTTTGGGTAACAACTGACCATCCAACCACAAAAAGGAAAGATCGCTATATTGATCAATAAGCCTAACGACATTAGCAATAATGGTATAAAGCCATCCTCAGCGTTGTTTAGAAGATCTGTTATCGATACTATCTCTAAATTGTTATTTTCAGTGATTAAATATGTAATCCCAATAATAATTAGATTGCTGCTAACTAAGTGTGTAAAAAAATACTTTTTAGCAGAGCGTAGACTAGAACGAATTCCGCCAATAAAAATAATAATAGAAGAAAATATCATCATTAGTTCAAGGCCGATAAACATAGAGAGAAAATCTCCGGCTAATAGACACAAAAAGGCAAAGGCCCCATAGCTGCTTCCTAAAATAACTTCATTTTTTTTATCCTGTCCAAGGGCGTATAAGTTCGCTAAGAATAGAGCTAATATAAAGGCAGAGCCTATGAGTTTTATTGAAGAATTAGCTTCAATAATAAAAGAAAGACTAAATAAATCAATTGTACCAGAGTCGGGCAATTGATAGAAAAACACAGCAGAAATAATCGGCATTGAAAGAGCAATGACACTAAATGCGCGATTCTTCTTATAAGATAGAGTCAGAGCAAAAACTGAGGCTAATATTATTAATGTTGGATGATATATCATAAATTATCTTTATATAAATAGCATAAATTGAGTTAGAGGCTGCTTGATAAATGCGAATCCTACCACGCCAGTAGAGCATAAAAATACACTTATAATCATAAATCTAGGAAGCCTTTTTTCTGCGTTATGCTTGGAGCTGATTATTTTATTTGCGTTATCACCACAGGATTCTTCGTCAAAGTAGGGTTTTAACTTCAAGTGTAAAATGAAATTATTAGTGGTCGGCCTATACACGAATATTAGGATTTTAATTATGTATATCGCTGAGAACAAAGTACTGATAACAAGAGTAATCATCACTAGTAGGTTTTTTTGTTCAGCAGCAGCAAGCATAATATATAGTTTACTTATAAAGCCTGCAAAGGGAGGCATTCCGATTAAAGACAAACCAGAAATAAGCATAATAAAGCTAGTTTTAGGCATGGTTGTACGTATTCCTATTAGTTCGCCAATATCATAAGAGTTTTTGACGCTGTAAATGTTTCCTGCGGTATAGAATAAGCATATTTTGGTAAAAGAGTGTGATACCATGTGCATTACAGCTGCAATCATACCTTTTGGAGTAAGTAAAAAGGCGCTCATTAAAGCAATGCTTAATTGATTGATGGTTGAATAGGCTAAAATCATTTTTACTTGCGTGTAGCGTATGCTTTGCACTGAGCTATAAATGATGGTTGCTATAGGAAAGATGACAAGCCAATTATAGTCAGTAAATAGAGCTTGTAAGTAATACAGCCCAAAGACGTACAACAATATTTTATATATACAAAATAATCCTGTATTCACAACTACAGTGGCGTGCAATATAGCGCTCACTGGGTAGGATGCAACCATTGCAGTAGGCAGCCAAGAGTGAAAAGGAAAGATAGCAGTTTTTGCTATACCAAAAACAAACATCATCAGTAAAATTATTGCGTGCAAATCAGAAAAATGACCTTCAACGAATCCATCATAGGTAAAATCACCACCTCCTATTATTGAATATATAATAATGATAGCAGGAAGGAAGAACACAAGGCTGCTTAGCATTAGAATTTTTAGATACTTAAATAATCCGTTAAAGACTCTTTCGCCGCCCTGATGAGCAATAAGTGGAATAGTACATAAAGTTAGAAGCTCATATCCAACAAACATAGTTAATAAATTAGCTGAAAGCGCTATAATACTACCTATCATTATGCACGCATTCATGAAAAACAAAAACCTGCTGCTGTTTTTCATGTTGTTAACTTCTAAGAATTTTATGGTGTAAAGTAGGGCAAAAATCCACAGCACCCCTAGTAAAGTCAGGTATATCATGCCAATCGCTTCTAGTTCTACGGCGATATAATATTTACCAAAATCTAGTAGCGTTAGGTTTATCTCTATGCCATTTAGAAATAAATAATCAAGCAATAAAACATTTCCTAGAAAAAGAATAGATACAGCTAAAAGTAGCGAACTACGAAAATTTGTATCTTCTTTTGAAGCAAAGGGTGTTATTAGATTAAGAAACCCTATGGCATAGGTTGAGAGAATCAAAAATTCTGGTGCTAGTAAATAAGTCATTTCCTTATCCCCCTAATATGGAATATTCAGTGCTTTGCAGTAATGCAGTTAGCTCTTTAGAGTAGATTAAGCTTGTTATTTGCATCATTACTATAGCTGTTAGCCCGTATAGGTTTGTATTAATATGTATTGTACCATTACTAGAATGAGAATAAAATATAGCCTTTGCGAATTTTAAATGGTAAAGCAATCCAAAAACAGAGCCAAATACTACCGCAACAAACTCTTTTATTAAGTTGTATTTAAGTAGCAGGTCAAGTAATTGTACTTTTACAAAAAACATGCTAGTTAGTGGTAGGCTAGCGCTAAAAATTAACGCCAAGCATACAAGGGTTTTAAATAATGCGTTTCCTGTAATGGTCTTGATATGCTTGAACCTTAGATCATCAGTCTTGTTTTGTATGTGAGCTATAATTGTAAATAAAGCTATTTTATTGAGAGCATCAAAAATCAGTAATTGAAATAATAGAGCCTGAGTTTCCCATATGGTCATTATTAAAAATATATAGCCAGTTTGCGAAGCAGAAGAGTAGATGATTATTTTTTTCAAATCATCTGCTCTGAGCGATAAAATTGTACAAATTAGAATTGTCATAATGGCAGTAGGGCGTAATATCATAGTCAAAGTAGCAAAAATAGGTTCAATACCAACTACAAAATATATAAAACGAAGCAAGACATACACACCAATCATTCCTGAAACAGCTGCCAGGTAGGTCAGAAGAAGTGGTGCAACAGATGAATATGCGCGTACCATCCAGAAATGCATCGGAAAGAAAGCCATTTTTAAAATTGCACCGCTTAAGAAGAATGCAATAGCCGTAGCTGTCAGTCTTGAGAAGCTACTATTACCCAAAATATTGGCAATATCAGTTATATTTAGGCTGCCAGCAATAGCTAACAAGAATCCAATTCCTATTAATATTAGTGTTGCGCCTATTGTTCCTAGCATCAGGTAGTCAAATGCTCCAATCAATGAACTAGCTCTCCTACCTTTGGACATAAGTACATATGTGGCTAAAGAAGAGATTTCAATAAACACATATAGATTAAATAAATCATTGGTACTAACTACCCCTAAATAACCAGCATGAGCAAACAATAATAAGGAATAAAATATGTGCTGGCGTTTATTATCAATGTAATCTGTAATTGTTTTTTCGATAAGCTCTGAGCCAAAAACTAAAAAGAATAATAACACAAAGTTCAGTAATATAATGATAGGTTGGTTGAGATTATCTAAACGATACTCAATTCCCATAGGAGCATCCCACCCAGCAAAATTATAAAATATGGAGCTTTGCACAAACGGCAATGCATATAGCGATAGAGAAAGGCCAAGTATTGCACTAATTATAGCAATTATTTGCGCAGTTAGTTTATGAAAACTGATTGTTGACAGCAGGGCCGCAAAAAAGGGGATTAGTATTTGTAGAATTGGTATGTGTTGTGCTATTATCATGATAATTCATCCTCACTTTGCTCAATTTTGCTTTCTAAAACAGAGCCATATTCTTTATGTATTTGGTAAATTAAAGCAAGGCCTACGCACAATGTAGAAAAGCCAACTACTATTGCAGTTAGCATTAACACGTGTGGTAGAGGGCTAGAGAATATATGCGGGCATGTGGTTGTATGTGCGCAAATATCTATAGGGACAATACCATTTTTTACTTTTCCAAGAGCGATATAAAATATTAGAACGGAGCTTTGAAAAACCCCTAAACCAATAATTTTTCTAACTAAATTATCACTTGTAAGCATAGTAAATAGACCGCTAGATAGTATAAAAACAGCTAAAAAATAAATCAAATTTTGCATATTAACCTTCCCTGAGTAAAGAGTATATTAAGTACAAAATAGATGCTACTGTCAGTCCTACTCCTAATTCTATTAAAAATATCCCTATATGTTGTCCTGCTATTGCATTATCGGAAATAGAGCTATAATCTAAATAATTATCATTAAATATCAATGATATAGCCCCAGTAGATGCATAAAGAGTTACGCCTAAAACAGCGCAGATTATAAGTCCGTCATGCAAGGAATGGTCAGTTGGTTTTTGTGAGCAGAATATTAAGTCGTAGGCAATAATTCCAGTAACAAAAATAGCGCCCGCCTGGAATCCTCCTCCAGGTGATACTTCGCCATTTAATTGAATATAGATGGAGTATAAAATTATATAAGGGATAATAAATGGTATGATTGTTTTGATAGGTTTAAATTTTCTAAGCATCAGCTTTTTTCCTCCTAGATACAATAACAAGCACCGCCAAGCCGGCTATTAAAATAACAGTAGTTTCTCCAAGAGTATCATAGCTGCGATAACTAGCTAGTATTGCTGCTACAAAAGAAGGTATAGCAATATCAGATTTTGTATTTTCTACGTAATAATTGGTAAGATGAGTTTGAAGAGGAGAGTTGGCAGAACCAAATTCAGGTAGATCTAGGCTTGCCCAGCTTAAGGATGTAATAAAAAATATGCATAATATGAAGGATAATATAACTCTAATATTTGAACGTTGCTCTGTTTCGTTCCCTACTATTTTGGACATATTTAAGAGCACACAACTAGACAAACAGGCTCCTAGAGCGGCTTCTGTCATGGCTACATCAGGCGCATCTAAAAATAAATAATAAAGGCTTATAAATAAACTAAAGACAGACATGATGATAATAGATTCAACTAAATTTGTTGCTTTCATGAGATAAAGACAACACATCATTAATACTGTTGATGCTATGATTAGTAGCAGATCATTAACTATAAAACTTGATTGAAAGGGTAGCTCAAAAAATTCTGTCATCAATTATTTTATCCTCCCATTTTTATCTACTTTGTAAAGAAGAGAAGCTCGACCCAAAGCATGAGTAGAGACGGGGTTTAGTATTAAAATAAGAGCTATTATAGCCAGTAGTCTAAAGGAATTGATGTAGTCGTTTTGTAATAGAGCTAGCCCCAAAAGACATATAGGAATGCCACAGCATTCAATGACGCTTGCTGCGTGTAGTTTAGTATAAAAATCCGGAAAGCGGAATAGGGCGATAATTCCAAAGGTTATAAAAAATATTCCGGTCAAGATCAGTATCCAGCCTAGGTAAATCATTTGGTACTTACTGCATAATTTTTAATATATATATTTTTACAATATCTTTAGACAGGAAACAAGAGATATAACGCTAATTCTATTTTAAAATATAATTTTTTAAGGAATAGACACTTAGTGGACATAAAATAATAAGATATAGCTGTCACATCTAACTTAAATCATATGGAGGTAATTTTGGAAAAAGGTTGGGTATGTTCTGATTTCATTGTGAAATCAATTAAAAAAGAGAACACGGTAATATCAGGTTATGCAAGCGTGTTTGGGGTTGTTGATTCTCAGAATGATATCATTGAAAAGGGCGCTTTTAAGGAAGCTGAAGGCAAAAATGTTAAGTTATTATGGCAGCATGATTCAACAAAACCTATTGGAGTTATTAATTTTATAAAAGAAGATGAATATGGTCTTATTATTGAAGCTGAAATCAATAATAACACAGTTGCTGGCTTTGAAGCTTCTGCTTTAGTTAAGCAGCAGGCAGTTGGCGGCCTAAGCATCGGTTTTACAATAAAATCTTCTGATTATAATAAAGAAGGATCTAGGGTTGTTCAGGAGGTTGAGCTACGTGAAATTAGTATTGTGACTTTTCCTTATAATCAGTATGCCGCAATTCAGTATGTAAAAAAAATTAATATAGATGACTCATTATCAGAGCAGCAAAAGCTAGATAATTTATCACGATTAATACAACAAATAGAAAATTACTAGAGGTAATATGACAAGTAATAAAATAGATGAAATTTCTTTAGACGTAAAAAAATTTCTAGAAAGGTCGTCAAAACTATCAGATAAAATCAACAACATAGAAGAGAGAACTAATAAAATGCAAAACTATTTTTCAAGTCCAGCAATATCAGACAATGTTAATATAGAAGAAAAGTCAGCCTTTAACAACTTTGTTAGAAAGGGTGTGGAAGGCGAGCTAGTTACCAAATCTTTTAGTGGATCTGAACAGGAAGGAGGTGTGCTTATAACTTCTACATTAAGCAAGCAGATTATATCTGAAATCAATGCAAGGTCCCGTATGCGTCAATTAGCATCAATAGAATCAATTTCAACTAGAGCTTTGGACCTTATAATTGAAGATGGTTTATTTGCATCTGGATGGGTTGCTGAAGCTGCTGCTCGAGGCGTAACAAACACCCCGCATTTGCGTAAAAAGACAATACACGCGCATGAATTATATACGCAGCCAAAATCTACTCAAAGTCTTATGGATGACTCTGAAATTAATATAGAGAATTGGTTGGTGGGAAGGTTGGCTAATAGTTTTGTGAAGCTAGAGAACGAATCTTTTATATCGGGAGATGGAGAAAACAAGCCATTTGGACTACTTAGAAATACTGACGTTGAAAGAATAGAAGTTGGTGAATCTGTAGAGCCAGAGACTTTGCTTAATTTAATAAATCATCTAGATGAAGAATATTTGGCTAATGCTTCTTTTTTAATGAACCGTAAAACATTATCCTCTATTCAAGGGCTAAAGGATAAAACAGGGAGGTTTATTTGGCAGCAATCCTTATCAGATCCGCTAAAACAAACAATTTTTGGTGTTCCAGTTATTATTAGTTCCAACATGCCAAATATAGGACAAGATAGCTTATCTATCGCTCTTGGTGATTTTAAATCGGCATATAAAATTGTTGATCGTTCAAATATCAGCTTAGTAAGAGACCCTTATACTGAAAAGCCATATGTGAAATTATACGCAGTCAAAAGAGTAGGTGGTGATGTTGTAAATCCTAAAGCAGTTAAATTTGCAGCATAGATAGTTTAGGTTGAAATGAGTGTAGTGCCCCAGTATTTATGGTTCTGGGGCACTTGAGTTGTAGTATAAAGAGGAAATAATGATAGCACATTATGTAATTTCAAGTATCAAAGACGTAGAAATATGGCCTTTAGATGAAGTAAAAAATTATTTGCGTATCTCTCATGATTATGACGATCAATTGATTGTTAATTTGATCGGTGCAGCTACAGATTCAGCTGAATTGTTTATTGGAATAAACCTAAGGGAAAAGCAAATTAATTGTAAGGTAAATGTTGCTACTAAAGTTATACGTTTAAAGCACCTGCCAATATCAGAAATAAATGAAATTTCCCTGATAGAAAAAGGTGAAAAAATAAACATTACCAGCGAATTTGCGGATATTAAATCAAACTCTCATCTATTGCATACGCCTGATAAATATATAGGGTGTTCCTTGGATATTGAGTATAAATCTGGCTATCTGGAAGTTCCTCGTTCAATAAAGCAAGGAATGTTGATGCATATAGCTGCAATGTATGAAAATGCTGAAGATGCCGTTATTTTATCCCCGCAAATTAAAGACTTATACGCTCCTTATAGATCAATAAAAATTTAGAGATTAGCTATGAAAAAACAAAGTCAGATTTCAAGGTTGGTGCATAAAATAACTTTTCT
This sequence comes from Rickettsiaceae bacterium, assembly GCA_029251475.1. GTDB lineage: Bacteria > Pseudomonadota > Alphaproteobacteria > Rickettsiales > Rickettsiaceae > Megaera_A. The sequence continues at coordinate 13,550 of JAQXDF010000011.1, read as the reverse complement.
CGAGAATAAAGCTAGTGCAGCAATTGAAGAAGAGCTATGGGAAGAATCCTTAACAAGCTTTGCCGAGATTAAACCAGTATGCGATAGTCGTGTCATTGCTTTGGAAGGCGTTGATTTTGGTAATATGATTACTGAAGAATATTTCATATTTAGAACTAGGTTTATCAAGGGAATTCACCGTCAAATGAGAATAAAATTTCATGAAAGAATATTTGAAATTAAACGCATCATTGATGAAGATGAGCGCGGCAAAAGCCTTAATATCATTGGCTTAGAAGTTTGAAGGTGGTTTTATTATCCACCAGGTCAATATGCACTTAACTTAATTACTAAACGCTATGTCATTAACATTTATACATGAATTTCAAAATAGGCTATATCGATTGCTATCAGATGATCAGGAAATTTCTAGCTCAGTTAAAAAGATATATTTTGGGGCTGTGCAAGATGGTATATCGCCATGTCTACTTATAACTGTTATTCAAGCAGATGATCATTCTCGGCATATGGAGTCTATATATTCTGTTGAATTTCAAATATCAGCTTATGCAAAAGACCATCATTATCAACTTCTGACAAAGTTGGCTGATAGAATTATCACATTGTTTGATAAGCCGCAGAAGACTTTTTCTGATTATATGATCGCTGGCATTAAAGCGAATAATTTACAATTTGAAAAAGCAAAAGATTTGGTTCTAAACAAATTAATAATAAATTGTAGGGCATTGATAAAAAAGGAGGCGTGCAATGAATTTTCATGATGTGAATTTACCTAAATCCATTGAAATATTTGCAGTTGGTTCTTCGGAGTTTAGCACCTCAACCGCTGTATCTATGTCGGGCAGGGAGATTCGTAATTCAGATATTCAGATTCCTAAACGGCGATATTCTTTAAGAAATTGTTGTCTATCTAAGAATCAGTTTGAGTTATTTAATAATTTTTTTCAGGCAAGGGCCGGGCAAAGATTTTCTTTCAGGTTGCGTGATCACTTTGATTACAAGGTAGAAAACCAAATCATAGCTATTAGTGATGGCATCAACACTAAAATGCAATTAAAAAAAATATATATGGATGAAGTATCTCCCCATACACGCATAATTACGAAGCCAGTATTATCTAGTATCAAACTATGGAGCAACGATTCTGAGCTAAGGTCTACATCTATAGATTCTAGTACCGGTAAGATTGATCTTTCAGAGGCTTTGCCAGAAGGGGATGAGATATCTGCTAGCTTTGTTTTTGATGTGCCTGTACGCTTTAATACAGATGTGTTTCAATATAGTTTTAATAATGATGGAAGTATTATAGTAGAAGGTGTTGAATTAATCGAGGTATATGAATGAGTGCGGTTCTTATCTATTTATTCCACATCAAGACCAAGACTTTAAAAGAATACTGCCTGACATCGGGTAATAGTAAAATAGAGCATGAGGGTAATATATATCTTGCATATTCTGGTTTATCATTAGCCTCTGGAGAGTTTAATGATTCAGCAGAAAACCATATAATACTACATGGTATTTTTGAAAAAAATGGTATTTGCAAAGAAGATAAGTTAATGGGGTCTAGTATCAAGATAATGCGACTTCGAAAGGGGCTAGTTAAAGATTATGTTACTTATATTTGTACGCAATTTTACATTAGTGATCTTGAGTTTGAAATAAGGTTAGAGCCAGAAACCATTAAGTATAACCAATCTTTACTAGAAATGTTCAGCAAAACATGTCGTGCTAATTTTGGCGATCATAGATGTAAAATTAATGTAAATGATTATGCGATTGATTGCAAGATAGTGTCTTTTGAAGAAAATAGATTGCTGTGTGACATGCAGAATGTCGAAGGCGGATATTTTACAGGAGGTAAGCTTGTTACGAGCGATAATAAAAAGTTTAGTATTTTGGTTCATAACAATAACAATATTGAAATTGAGACAAACGATAATCATAATATATCAATACAAGAGATGGTTAAATTAATACCTGCCTGCGATAAAAACTTTAGAACTTGCTGTAATAGATTTAATAACGCGGTAAATTTCAGGGGGGAGCCCTCTATCCCTGAGTCCAATATAGTTAAAAATTAACAATAAACCATCTCTTGCAAGATATATGTCATCATATATTTACTGTTAAGTTCTGCCAGATTGAGGTATAATGAGTTATCTATGGCACACAGTTTAAAAACTAATACTTATAACATTTTGCATATTTAAAAATGGGGCAGTATTGCCTTGCAAAAGCTATATTTTTGGTCTAATCTGTATTGGTCTAATATTAACGTAAGAGTATATATATTGTGAGTGAAGTAGAGTTTAAGAATACGCTGCCTATCAGCATAGAAGATGAAATGAAAAGTTCTTATATGGACTATGCGATGAGCGTGATTGTTAGTCGCGCCATTCCTGATGCTCGAGATGGCCTGAAGCCTGTGCATCGTCGTATTTTATATTCAATGCATGAAGGCGGTTATTTTAGTTCAAAACCCCATAAAAAATCAGCAAGAATTGTTGGTGATGTAATTGGTAAGTATCACCCGCATGGTGATACTGCAGTATATGATTCCTTGGTTCGTATGGCTCAAAGTTTTTCGCTGCGAGTTCCACTAGTTGATGGGCAAGGTAACTTTGGTTCTATGGATGGGGACTCTGCCGCTGCGATGAGGTACACGGAATCTAGACTCGCTAAGGTGTCTCATACAATTCTTGAAGATATTGATAAAGAGACTGTAGATTTCGCTCCTAACTACGATGGATCAGAAAGCGAGCCTACGGTATTGCCAGCAAGATTTCCAAACTTACTAGTTAATGGCACTGGTGGTATTGCAGTGGGTATGGCAACAAATATTCCTCCTCATAATTTGGGAGAAGTTATTGATGCTGCTTGTGCGTATGTTGATAATAACGATATAGAACTTACTGAATTAATATCGTATGTTAAGGGCCCAGATTTTCCAACTGGGGGTATTATATTGTGTGATAGTGGAATCCAATCTGCCTACCTTACGGGTCGTGGTATTATAGCGTTTCGCGGGCGCTGTGTTATTGAAGATAATAATGGGCGTGACTCTATTGTTATTACAGAAATGCCATATATGGTAAATAAAGCGAAATTAGTTGAAAAGATAGCTGATTTGGTGCGTGAAAAAAGAGTTGAAGGAATTAGCGATTTACGCGATGAATCCAACAAGGATGGAGTGAGAGTAGTTGTTGAAATTAAACGTGATGCAGTAGCGGATGTTGTTCTGAATCAACTATACACATATACACAATTACAAACTAGCTTTGGTGTGATAATGCTAGCTCTGGATGAGGGCATGCCAAAAGTGATGAATCTTAAAGAAGTTGTATCTTCGTTTGTACGCTTTAGAGAAGTAGTAATTACAAAAAGAACGATATTTTTGCTCAATAAAGCGCGTGATAAAGCTCATGTCTTGCTGGGTGTTCGTATTGCCGTTAATAATATTGATGAAGTCATCAGAATTATTCGCGCAGCACCGAATCCGGTGACAGCTAAAGAGCAGTTAATGCAAAAAGCTTGGGACTGTAAATCAATTATAGATCTAATAAAGCTAGTTGATGATAAAGCTAATATTAATGAAGATGGTACTATTCATTTATCTGAAATACAGGCCAAATCTATTCTAGAAATGAGATTACAGCGTTTAACTGCGATTGAAAAAGATAAGCTAGAAAATGACTTAGCGGATCTTACGGAAGAAATTAAAGAATTGGTAGGGATACTAAGCTCAAGAGACGTGTTGTTATCACTGCTTAAAGCGGAAATGATAGAAGTGCGTGAAGAGTTTGCTACTCCAAGAAAAACTGAAATTATCGAAGGAAACTTTAATCAAGATATTGAAGATTTAATTCAAAAAGAAGAAATGGTAGTTACGGTCACGCATAGTGGTTACATTAAACGCGTTCCACTAGCAACCTATAAAGCTCAAAAACGCGGAGGGAAAGGGCGCTCTGGACTTTCAATGCGCGATGAAGATATTACTACAAATTTATTCGTGGGGAATACGCATACTCCACTATTATTCTTCTCTAATCTTGGGCAAGTATACAGCCTAAAATTATATAAATTACCATTAGGGAACCCTCAAAGTAAAGGAAGGCCTATTGTAAATATTCTACCTTTAGGAAAGGGCGAGGTGATTACAAACGTAATGCCAATGCCTGAAAACCAGGATGAGTGGGATAACATGCATATTATGTTTGCGACTGCTAAAGGTAACATACGCAGAAACGATTTATCTGACTTTAAGAAAATCCAGTCTAACGGTAAGATTGCGATTCGTATGGATGAAGATGATAGCCTAGTAAATGTAATGACTTGTAATGAAGATGAGAATGTGTTGCTAGCAAGTAGGCTTGGTAAGGCAATTCGCTTCCCAGTCAATGCAATCAGGGTCTTCAAAAGCCGTACATCCGACGGCGTACGCGGTATGAAGCTGGCTAAGGGCGATAAGGTTATATCAATGACGATCTTGAAAGGTATAAAATACACGAGCGAAGAGCGTGAAGCGTATCTGTCAATCCCATTTGATAATCGTTTAGAAATTGCATCTGGTAACCATGAGTTTGAACCAAAAGATTTCGATGTAGACTTAAGCAAAGAACTCATAATAGATATGGCGGAGTCTGAAGAGTTTATCCTGACTATAGCTGAAAATGGCTTTGGTAAGCGCACATCTGCATATCATTATCGCATAACAAATCGTGGTGGTAGTGGTATATTAAATATGGTTCTATCAGATAAAACAGGGCAGGTTGTTGCCTCTATGCCAGCTGATATGAATGATGAATTAATGCTAATTACGAATAATGGCAAGCTTATTAGGTGTAAACTTAATAGCGTACGTGTTACTGGAAGAAGTACAAGCGGAGTGATTCTATTCAAGACAGAAAAGAACGAAAATGTAGTTTCTGCTTCTTTAATTGCTGAGTCAGAAGATGAAGAGGATGCCAACGAAGAAGAAATAAATGACTCTGAAGCTGAAGCCGATTCAAAAGATTAGTTAAATTAAACTTTGTAACTCTATGAAGATAGTCTTACGAAGTTTAATTAAATATTGCTTTATTTAAACAGGCGCAGTAAGATACAAGGTAATATTAATAATTTTTAATCTTATCATTGGTTTATTATGAATAATAAAAAGACAAGTTTTTTTAAAGCACTTGCATGTTTTTCAGCTTTATCTCTTAGCTTTGGTGTGTCTTCAAAGGCATTTGCTGTAGAAAACACAGAAGATTTCACTAATGTGGTCACCTTTGGTGATAGCTTTGTTAAGGGTGCTGGTAGCTATGCACAAACTTTCCTAATCTATTTGCGTTTTATGCAACAACTGAAACAAACGCTGAGACTTTTACGCAAAGAGCTGTGGATAATGGTGCAAATTATATCCTAATGTCAAACCATTATAACGAATCCTTAAGACAGGATTTATTAATTTCTAAAGAAGTGGGGGGTATATTATCTCGTAAAATGGGTGAGGCTCTAATAAGTGGCGCTTTAAAAGTTCCAAACGCAAATGTGATATTGTGGAACGAAGCTGATTTAACTCAGGCTTTAATAGATAGCCCGAGCACATATTTAACTGCAGAGCAAATAGCACTTGGCGATAATGCTTTGGGACTTGGGGTTTTTGATAATGGTGCGCACGAAACTGCGCCCGTCAATAACATCAAGCGCCAATTTGTTGCTTCTGTGATCACGAGTCCGTCATTAGTTTCGACATTGCGTGAAAATCCACTTGTTCTGGGAGCAAAAACAGCACAAAGAACATTCTCTGTTGCGCGTAATAATTCAGACTTCAGTAAATTACCAGGCGTTGCAGCATCTTGTGATACTTGTAGTGATAGCAAATTTGTCCTGCAATTATTCACCGATGTGGGAGGAAACTATACTGGTAGTTTCAGTAAAAAGAAATTAGGTTTTAATGATGATGTTTCGTTAAGTGTTGGTGTTGGTGCAAACTATAAAGTCAGAGATAACATAGTTTTAGGTATGAATGTTGATTATGTTGACACTAAAACAAGATTTGCATCTAAACGTGGTAAAGCTGACATTAAAGAAAGTGCTGTTTCTGTACATGGTGTGTACAACTTTGAAAAACCAATGTTTGTGTATGCTTCTAGTGGTATTGGTAATGTTAGTTACAATATAACCCGTAAAATAGCATTGGGTCTTACAGAGCGTGCTGAAAAGGGTAAAACAACAGGTAAGCACTTATTCTCCACGCTGGGAACTGGTTATAACTACAATATGACAGAAGATCTTGTGGCTACACCATTTGTTGCAGGTCATTATCAATCCGTAACTATGAAGGATTACAGCGAAAATAATCCGTCAAGTTTCTCTAGCATGGATTTTCGTATCCCTAAAAGAGAATCTATTATGGCAGAAGTCGGTATGACGGTTTCAAGCGAATATTATGCTGAGAATACCAAAATTACTCCATCTTTTACTGCTAGCTATTTATATGACTTCAAAGATCCTATTGATAATAGGGCTCAAGGTCGTAACTTAAGAAATTATAAGTACTTTAAAGTGCCTACATATTCTGTAGCAAAGTCAAATATACAGCTTCAAGGTAATGTAGCAGCCGACATTAGCAACCAATATAAAGTTAATTTTAATGCAGGTGCTGGCATGCTTGGAAAGGTTAAAAGTTGCTCCATAGGCTTAGGCGGAGCAATAAACTTATAACATCAAGTTACATAGTATAGTGTTTTACAATGAAGCGTTGCTCAGAAAAATTAGATTGATTTATACAATCAGCTTCGGGGTCATTCCGGGTTTAACCTACAATCTAGATCGGTCAATTGAATTCAGGATGACTTTGATCGTAAGTCTTCATTGTAATTAACTATATAAGTAGTCGCCTTGCGCTCCTTGTTCTATTAGCTTTCTAGGCGCTGTTCATTGCGCCTAGTCCCTGTTTCATCTGGATTCACTATAAATCCATAGTTATGTGCTAAATAGAAATCAGCGCCTGACTATGGGCTATATCTCATTCATATTCCTTGATTTAATTTAAATTAGACTGATGAATGCTGACTCTGTGAAGAGTTTGATTCTGAAGAATTTTTTCTTAGTTAATTTACAATTATAAGCTATTGTTATTTGGTTGTTTTGTATTGAAAGTAAATTTTTTATGAAAACTATTAGTAATTATATAATTTTTAGTATATTGTGCCTATAAGTTTTAAAAGTAGTTAGTGATTGCAACTATTTATAGTTAATATTTTAACTTTATTGTCTAATTGACTGATTTTAAAATTATAGCTATGCATTTTATTAATTAATTATAATAGGGATCTATGAGTATATATGGTGTAATAAAGTTTCAAGCGCCTTTTGAAAGGCTAAAAGAATATGATCTTCTTCCCGAAGTTAGATTATACAAAGCTATCATAACACAAGCAATCATTGACCTATCAAATATATCTGAAGGAAAAGAGGCGAAAAAACATGAAATTGATGCTAAAATGTGGATTTTTGGTAATTCGGATCACTTTAAAGAAGTTTGTCATAATGCTGAGATTGAGCCATGGTTTGTCATTTGTATTGCTAAAGAAGCTATAAAATTAAATGCTAAAAAAAGCTTATGCTTTAAGTTAAATAAGAAAAAAGATATAAATTCGGAAAAATTAATAATAAATGTTGCTTAAAATAAATAGTCAATTATATATAATTCTTTAATTTACAGGTATAAGTTATGATCAACAGCAAAGCATCAGAAGTTAATGCGTACACGCAGGCTCATATGACTGTTCAGATCAGAGCAAAGCAATTTGCTACAACTAAAAGCCAGGATTATATACAGTCAGAGATAATTAAGCATAATGAAAATAATCTAGACGCATCAGGAGACGAATCTTCTAGAACTTTATCAAGTTTCATGTCTGATAATATAAAAGTTGTTAGAGAATTTCAAGAAAGCGATCACGCTACGGCAAAATTAGGGTATCCAACTAAGTTCAGTAAAACTCTTGTTCAATTAGAGATGGCTTCAGTATATGCCGAGGAAAAAGGGGATTCTATAATATACGATCTAGCAAAGGGTAGCTTTTATAATGGTTTGACTAATAAAATACCATAAGGAGAATTGCCAGTTTCTCAAGCACCGAGCACTGGAGAAGTAGCATCTTTTTGGGGGAATGAAAACTCTTTGGTCAGCACTGTTCTTCTATATAGCGCTGCTAAGGCCTTTAATACGGATATAGATATAAAAAACATAGTTGGAGCAGCAACATTTTATCCATATCTTGATTTATCTGCAGATGCAGAGCATACATCGCCTTTTATTTTTAAGGATGGTGTCTTGCTTTTTGGTGATTACCAATTTGGTGGTCATAAGTCTTTAGGTTATAAAATATTTTATCCAGAAGATTGTTCAAGCGCAGTTGGTAAGGCCTCAGGGTTAACCCATGAACAAGTAAAAGGAATATATACTGGTGCAATAAGAGGTGCATATAAAGACCTTAATTCTGATTTATCAGGAAATTTTGTCCCTGTAGCTTCTTCTGAAGATGAAGCTGGCTTAGATCCGTCTAAGATTCAACCAGGTGATATCTATCTTAGAGGAGGACACACTGCCATTATATCGAACATTAGTAATGAAAAAGTTATTGATACTCTTGAGTTTAATAGAGATATTGACTCTCAAAGCGACAAGCGCTTGGGCGGTGCAACGCAACAATATGATCTACGAGCTAACGACGATAGAGCAGTGTATATTTTAAGAGCAAAACTAGACCCGATAAAAGAATCAGCTAGTTATACTGATGTTATAAATATAGTTGATAATAATTTAGAAGAATATTGGAATTCACAACATGATCACCATGAAGATGGAGATTGTGAAATGTTTTTAAGCGGTCAATTTATCAATGAATCGGCAGCATCGGAAATAGATTAGCGTTAGACATCACGAACTTCTTTAAACTTAAATTTGCTTTTATTGTAGTTTGTGATTTTTGAAAATAACTTTTGAAAAATATTCCGTTTTGGACGGGAGTAGTTCCTTTTGTAGCTTGAATGTGTTAAATGATTATAGCTATCTATAAGTGAGGGAATTACTTCATGATAATACACATGATACAAATCATGCATGGTTGCTCTAGTTGTTAAATATCCCCATTTCATTACCTGTTGAGGCACACGAGCAAGTGCCTCAACGCATGCAATAGCTTCCTTAGCATCTGGATCAGCTCGGTCATAAACATCAGCGTTTGGAGATAGATGTGATTGCATATCTTCAATCATAGCTGCAATCATTAATCCTATATATTTTTCGTTTCGAAAGCGCTTGATAAAATGTAACTTATGTTTATGAGCGTAGTTCAAGAACTTATAACTCTGTATTGAGATTATAAGTTTTATCCACCAATAACGAAAATCACGTATGTTATTTGCATTATAGAACTTAAGTTCTTTCTCCGAATGTATCAGCTCTTGCATCCCAGCTTGTAGCAATCTAACTCTTAGTTTATTGCATCTAGAAATGTCGTTAATTCTACCTATTTTTACATGCGGGGTCGCCATAGTGCATGAAAAATTTGCTGAATGACGAGTAATTTGACGCCCATGATGATCCCGTTTGATATCCGCATAATGGCCTATTTCCTGACCAGCAATCACTTGTAGCCTTGCAACTGATGACCATCCATTCCCGTTTGTAGGAAATTTTTTATCGTTTTCTGCAAATGGATCTCCTCCACAAGATACATAAATTGCTACATTTACTCCATCTGTACTTTGCATACCACTATTAGTACCAGAACGCTTCCAATCTTGAACATTCATAACATCCCCAATACTATGTGAATAAGTTATATAGACCTCAACTTTATCTAAAAGCATCCATCTTATTACTATGGGATGTGCAGATTGTACAAAAATTCGTGCCAGTCTTATGGTTGTTTCATCGCTAACAAGCATAAGTTTTTTTGTTTTAGAAGTAAGCCTGGCTATTAGATTACTGATCTTTTCATCTGAAGCTTTTTTGCTTTGAATTTCATATAACCGCTTAAGCCTAGCTGTTGAATCCGGAATTAAATCGGGGTTGGTAAGCTCGGCATGAGTGAATACTACATTTATTCTATCTTTTGGGTCATTATAATGAACAAAATTACAGTAATAATCTGTGTCTATTCGTAAGCGCCCAGACTTCACTAGCTGCTGAGCTAGCTCTTCATACTCTATTTGTATATCTTCTTGATCAATAGCCGGATGCTTATCAAGAATATGATAGATTGAGTTCATTTTCCTTTCTTATTAAAGAGGCTGCTAATAAAAAAGTATATTTAACATATTCAGTAAAAGCAAAGATATAACTACTTTCTTTTTGAGAAATTGGATGAGATATAATAATAATGTCGGGACTAATAGTTGTTGATAGCTCTCTTATCGCCCTGGGGAATTGATAGGCTTTTGCTACGAGGCGCAAAGAATGAAAATCGTATCTTTCAAGGAACAAGGCTGTATTGATTGCTCTATTATATATAAAACCATCGCTGCGATTATCAAAAACAAACTGCTCTGGGGCAAGATGTTGAGTCTTTAAAAAATCCTCGTTTCTTAATTCATCTTCTTGATGATCCATAACAAAAACCATAGGTGCATAGCCACTTTTAAGTAATTGAATAGTTGTATATAAACTATGGTGGCTTTTACCAAAAGTCACGATGGAATCAGTGATAGTTCGATTGTTATTGGATATGTTATTAACCGCGTGAAGAAAATAGAAAAATCCACATAACCAAGTTAGTATAATAGATAAGAAGATGATAATAACTTTTTTCATTCAAATATTTTTTTAAATTCTTCTTTTAGCATGCGGTCAAAATCTTCAATAGAGATTTCAAATCCAAGTTCTTTTAAAGAAGTTACCGGAAAATCACTGATGCCACAAGGAATAATGGCTTTATAGCGCTCAATATCTGCAGAGATGTTTATTGCTACACCATGATAAGTCACCCATTTTTTAACTCGCACACCAATCGCAGCTATTTTAGCGCTCGTATTATTGTGATCAACCCATATTCCAACCATATTATCAATAGTGTATGCTTTAACACCTATCCTTGCTAAGATATTGATAATCAACTGTTCTAGGTTTCTGACGTATAATTTTATGTCAGATTTTCTGTTTCCTGAATTTAAATTTAAAATAGGATATATAACGCGTTGTCCAGGTCCATGATAAGTAAATTTTCCACCTCGTCCGGTATAGATTACAGGTATATTTTCTGTATCTAGCAATTCGCTTTCATTAAAGCTAGTACCCGCGGTGTAGACATCATTATGCTCTACTAGAAAAACAGATTCATTTTTGTGGCCGGTAATAACTTCAGATAGTCTTTCTTCCATAAGAGACAAAGCTTGATCATATGGAGTTAGTCCGGGCAGGGTAGTCCATTCAATCATTATCTACGACCAAATAGTTTTTCAATATCATTAAGCTTTAACTCGACGTAAGTTTGCCTTCCATGATTACATTGCCCTGAAAAAGGAGTTGCTTCCATTTGGCGTAATAACCCATTCATTTCTTCGGATTTAAGCTTCCTACCAGCACGAATAGCATAGTGGCAAGCATAGGTCTCAGTAACATGTTCTATCAACTCTGAAAGGGCTATGTTTTCGCCAAGTTCAGCAAAATAATCGGCTAAATCCGAGACGAGCTTCGTAGGATTGACGTCACCAACTAGGCTAGGCATTTCAGAGACGATTATTGATTTTTCTCCGAATTTTTCAATTGTCAAGCCTAATTCAGACAGTTTCTGTTTATTGTCATTAAGAATATCTGCCCTTGCTTGGTCTGGGAGCTCTATGATTTCTGGAATTAATAATCTTTGTTTGATGAGGCCATTTTTTTCCATTTGAGCTTTGATTTGCTCGTAACCAATCCTTTCATGCGCGGCATGTTGGTCCGTAATGATTATGCTATCATCTGTTTGTGATATTATATAAGTTCCATGTAGTTGAGCTTTCGCCGCTCCAAGTGGATAGCTGACTGCTTGCTTAGATGTTTCTTCATTATTTGGAGCTCCATTTTCTTCCTCTATACGAGAATGTGGCATGGTTTCCATGAGCAAATAGTCGGCTCTAGGTGCAAAACTAGGCGAAGCAGAATGGCTAGCTCTGTGACCAGAAGAGGGTATCTGGAAACCACCTCCATTTGCTCTCTGCTCTTGAAAGCTATTGCGCTGCATAGTATTTTGCATATAATTTATGGCAGTTTCTGAAGGGGTATTGGCTACTCTATGGCTGGAATTATTTAGCGCATCCCTTATAGAGCTAATAACCAAACTTCTGATCAAATTTGGATCATGAAAACGTACCTCTGTTTTTGCTGGATGAACATTAACATCAACAAATTGAGGGTTAACTTTGATAAATAAAGCCGATACAGCATGGCGATCACGCGCCAAATAATCTTGATAAGCGACTTTTAATGCAATATTTAGGACTTTGTCTTTAACAGGCCTATTATTAATAAATAAAAACTGATCCTCGGCAGAAGCCCGATTATATGTTGGTAATGAGACGTACCCGTGGATTTCTATTTCATCCCTTGCAAAATCTACAATGGCTGAGTTCTCAATAAACTCAGATCCTATTATTTCAGATATTCTGGTTCTAACATTATCATCTTTTTCTGAATCTTTGCATCGAACTTTAATTAACTCCTTATTATCATGGACTAAAGAAAATGATATTGATGGGTGAGCTATAGCAATCTTCTTCATTATTTGTATAGAAGCATTTAACTCTGTTCTATCAGTTCTAAGGAATTTCAATCGCGCAGGTGTTGCAAAAAATAAATCACACACCTCTATCGTAGTTCCTTCAGCGCCATTAGTGAGTATAGTTGGTTCAATTTTCCCACCAATAATGCTTAAAGAATAAGCGTCACTTGCCCCCCTTTTTTTGGAAGTAATTGTGAATTTACTAATAGCTCCAATAGACGGTAATGCCTCCCCTCTAAAGCCAAAACTATTGATATTTAACAAATCATCTTCGTCAAGTTTAGACGTTGCATGTCGTTGCACAGCTAGCTCTAGCTCATCTTTGCTCATTCCAATTCCATTATCTTTGATAAGAATTAGATTTTTACCTGCGCATTCAAGAATAACTTCAATTTTACTAGCGCCAGCATCTATTGAATTTTCAACTAGCTCTTTAACCACAGAAGAGGGGCGCTCTATCACTTCGCCAGCTGATATTTTATTGATAGTGCTATCTGAAAGAAGTTTTATAGTCATGTGATCTAGATTTTAGTGTTATTTGAACTATATATTAATTATTAGTGATATCACTTATTTAATTACTCATCAATAAAAATTGCTACAATATGCTGAATCACTTCTCTGGTAATTTGCTCTCGCTATTATAACTAGCCTTAAAATCCACTTACCTTTCCTTTAAAAGAATTAATAAAATAATTTGCTAAATTTATATTAATGTGTTACAGTGTCCTTAGTAAAAATTAATTATTAGAAGAAGATAATTTATGTCAGGATATAAAACACGCAGTTGGG
>JAQXDF010000008.1 GCA_029251475.1 Rickettsiaceae bacterium | reverse complement strand
CCCCATTTCCCCAAAAATTATTTTTATAATATAGCTAGGTACCGCGAAGATCGTCGGTCTGTTTATTACCCGACCTAGTTTCTTAGTAAATATATAATTACTACAAGGCTTAGGTGATGTTAAATTATAGACCCCTTTTTGACTAGTGTCTTTTATAAAAAAATCAAAAGCATGCTTTATGTCATCAATGTGAACCCAAGAAAAAAACTGCTCTCCAGATCCAATTTTGCCGCCAAGTCCTAGTTTAAATATAGGTAAAGTCTGTTTTAGCATTCCTCCCTTACCAAGCACTACTCCAAGCCTTGTAATACAAGTTCTTACGCCAATATTTTCTATTTTTTTTGCCTCTTTTTCCCACAAATCGCATAATTTATGAGAAAAATCATTAGTAACTGTAGATTCTTCATCTATATATTCATTATTTTGCGCACCATAATATCCTATTGCAGAAGCACTAATTAGTAGATCTGGTTTAGTTTTAAGTGAGTTGACCAATAACAATAGATTATTTGTTACTTCCAATCTGCTGTTTATCAAAAGATTCTTATAGGAATCATTCCATCTTTTATTTATGGAAGCTCCTGCAAGATTGATAATTACATCTATCTTCTCATTTAAGTTTATTTCTTCTATGGAGTTTATAATCCTAGCATTTGGTACATTGATGCGCCCACGAGAAAGTATTATAAGATTATGACCTTCATTGAAAAAAAACTTAGTAAGCTCTAGGCCAATAAAACCCGTACCGCCAGTAATTAGTATATTCATATGCAAATTTCTTAGTTAATTGCTACTATTACTAGATTTAAATATAAAGCAAAACATATCCATAAAAAATATGGGACTATAATGTAGTAAGCAGAGCTTTTTATTTTTATAAGTCGTAATATAATATAAGCATTTATAGATACAATCAAAATTAAAATTATCAATGCCGCTAAAGTAAGGTGTAAATTAAAAAATACAGGGCTCCATAGCCAGTTTAGAGCCATCTGAAGACAATAAAGCTTGAATAATACTAGAATTTCAGGGGTCTTAACCCTCTTATATAAATGATAACCAAAAATAGCCAAGCTACAATATAATATTGGCCAAACAATACCAAAGACATAACCTGGAGGAGTAAATGATGATTTTTTTAAATCTGTATACCAAGGATACATTCCAGGCTTTGTTGTAAAACCAATGGAAAAACTTATCATCTCTAGAACAACAATCCAAAGAACAAGAGTGGGTGTTAGAAACTTTGTAATTTTTTGTAGCAACATTTTAACTCAATATTTAGTTCTATTTTATATACAAGTAATGGATATTTCAATTATAGACCAATACCCAAAACCTTTCTAATATTTTGTTTTATTTCAACCCTAGCTTTATACTTCTTCTAAAAAGCATGGTATAATTAAACTCATTTTCAATCCTTGACAAAATAATGGCTAAATAAATGGCGTTTTATCAAAAAAACAGTATTATGCCATAATAGCTTGCAAATAAAATTAAATTTCCATCAATAAAGGTACTAAATATATGGATATTTTTGACATTTTTTTACAAAACATACTATCTCCTCCTATTTTATTTTTTGCATTGGGTATATTTGCTGGTTTTCTTAAATCAGATTTAAACGTTCCAGACCAAATAAGCCACTACTTATCTATATATTTAATGATGGCCATTGGCTTTAAAGGAGGCGTGGCAATAGCCGAAACCGCTAAAATCAATGGGCAAGTGCTTGCCACAATTTTAGCCGGCGTTGCAACTGGCTTTACTCAACCATTTATTAGCTACGCTCTACTCAAACTAACTACCAAACTTGATAATGTTACTGCAGCAGCAGTTGCTGCCCATTATGGCTCGATAAGTATGGTAACCTTCGTGACGGCTATTAGTTTTCTTAATTTTCATGAAATATACTATGCTGGATATATTGTAGCAGTTCTAGCTTTGATGGAAGCCCCTGCCATACTAACCGGACTATTTCTAGCCCACATTACAGAGCCACAAACCATAGAAAAAACAACAAAGGTGATGCCAATCTTTAAACGCGAAATATTCACTAATGGGGCTATATTGCTTTTAATGGGATCTTTTGTAGTTGGCTGGATCACTGGCACTCCAGGCATGAGCAAGATGCACGGATTTTTTGTAGAACCATTCCATGGAATCTTAGCATTTTTCTTATTAGATATGGGGTTGTCAGTATCAAGGCAAATGCACCACCTAAAAGAATTCACGCTTAAACTAGCACTATTTGGTATTTATATGCCTATAATAGGGGCTAGTTTTGGCCTAGGGCTTAGTTGGATAATTGGGCTTGATGTAGGAACAGGATTTTTATTTACAGTGCTTATTGCCAGTGCCTCTTATATTGCGGTTACTGCAGCAATGCGTCTTGCCTTGCCTCAAGCTAAAGCAGGAATTTACATACCTATGACCTTGGCTATAACATTTCCATTTAATATAGCATTTGGTATTCCACTATATTTTTCATTAGCACAGAAAATCTTATCATAGCGGTCAGATCTGCTCGAGAAAAGAAAATAGGTTATGGAATTCATATATTAATATCAAATTTAAGTTCCACCTCTTTTCTTAATATTGCTAAGCGATAATTTCCAATCATTCTAAATCCCACCGCCGTGTACGCGCTAATGGCAGCTGAATCACTTGCAAATAATATAGCCTCCGTAACACCCTGCTCTCTAGCCTTAATTAGATTTTGTACTAATAGCATCTTTGCAAAACCTTGATTTCTATATTCTGGCGGAGTCCAAACAGGGCCAATTTGAACCATCCCATCTATTCTCGCGTTAAAAGCACTCAAATGTACTGGAACTTCATCTTTAAGCAATACCCAGCAATCACCTGATCTTAGCCTAGTAACCTTATCTTTTACTCTTGACTCCAGGTCTTTATAATCTTCCGCGCCTAAAGCTTCTATTTCATAATTTTTGATCCAGTTCCTTAAGGTAATTTTAGCAACTTGATTAGCTTCTACAGATTTAAAATTTGAAGGCATCGGAAGGTCTAATAATTCTGATGTGTTAATTGTGTACAACCCTTCATTCTCATTTGCAGCATAATCTGCTCCTGATAGATTGAGCTTATTAATTACAAACTCAGCTTGAATATACTCCCCTAAAATTCCTGCAACAGGGCGCGTAATATGCTGACTTAACACATCAATTAGATTATTTAAAATACGCAAATCTGGGCAAAGCATCATGATGTTTCCATTCCAGTAATGGACTATAATGCCTTCAATTTGATCTAGCTCTTTGTTAAAAGAACCAAAATACTCACCTTGAAACATTTCATCTTGATAATCAACCCCTGCTTTTTGCAAGTTGCTACAGATAAACATGCATTGCGCTTTGTGTGGAGATAAAAACTTCTCCAAAATTTGTCTATCTCGATTATCTAATAACCTTACACTCATATAACTTTACCATTAAATATAAACTAAGATGACTATTAATCAGCCTATATTTGTAAAAATATTTTCGTAATAATTTTCTAAATAGAACTTCAACCATTCTGCATAAAGCTCTGGATTATTATGCATTTTTTGCCTTAAATCTTTTGGCTTTATCCACTGCACTTCAGAAACTTCATTCGGATTAAGATTCATGCTATTTTCATATTTACCCGAAAATACATGCGTATATTCATGTTCATGCATACCATTATCCAATTCTAGGCAGTAAGATACTTCTGTTACTTTGCTCAAGGAAGATTTCAC
This sequence comes from Rickettsiaceae bacterium, assembly GCA_029251475.1. GTDB lineage: Bacteria > Pseudomonadota > Alphaproteobacteria > Rickettsiales > Rickettsiaceae > Megaera_A. Next base: position 16,834 of record JAQXDF010000008.1, on the reverse strand, counting down.
CCCAAGCTCTTCAAATAATCTTCTCTTGGCACCTTCTTTAACAGTCTCGTTATTTCGTGGATGTCCGCAACAAGAATTGGCCCACAGGCCCGCCGAATGATACTTACAATCTGCTCTTTTTTGTATAAGCAATTCGCCTTCATTATTATAGATCATTACAGAAAAAGCTCTATGCAACAACGCTTCCCGGTGCGCGCGGGTTTTACCCACTAGTCCCTGTGGTTGATCGTTTCTATCAACTAAAATAAGCTGCTCTTCGTGCTTATCATTCATATGCTATTAAACTCCCGCTTCTAGTTTCTGATTCAATTGGACTGCTCTTTATATAGAATATTGTATATTTTAGAAGATTTTAATAAACTTTCATGAGAACCTGTATCAACAAGACTACCTTGATTAATAACTAAAATTTCATCGGCCTGTTCTAAGGAAGAAATACGATGAGCAATAGAAATAATTGTTTTGCCTTTCATTAATGATCTAACATTTTGCAAAACTTTGATTTCACTATCATTATCCAAAGCGCTAGTAGCCTCGTCCAGCAATAATATTTCTGGTTTATACAAAAGTGCGCGAGCAATTGCTATTCGTTGTTTTTGTCCACCTGAAATGCGAACCCCTCTCTCGCCAATTTCTGTGTCTAGGCCATATTCCAAATCTTTTGCAAATTCCATTATTCCACAAAGCTTAGCAATTTTTTCGATATTTTTATCCAAAGCACTTGGATTGGAAAAAGCTATATTAGATCTAATAGTTCCTGAGAATATAGTTGGATATTGCTCTACATAGGCAATTTTGCTGCGAATAATATGATCCTGCAATTGGTTGATATCAACACCACCAAAAAATATGCTGCCTAGCTGGTGGTTATAAAACTTCAATAATAGTTGCATTAACGTACTTTTACCAGAACCTGACCTGCCAACAATCCCCGTAAACTGACCTTGAATGATCTTTAATGATATATTATTTAGAGCCAAAATATCTGGCCTAGATGGGTAAGCAAAACTAACCTTATCGAATTCTATTGTATAATCCTTAGCCAACTTCTTTTTAGAAACCTCTAAACTATTCGCTTGCTCCAGATTCTTAAGCTCAACAATTCTATCTAGAGCTGCTAACGGACCTTGTATTTCGCTAAATAACTCGGCAATACCACCAGCACTCATTCCAACTATTATGGCATAATAAATAAAAGATATCATCTGACCCGAGCTCATAGAGCCTGATATAATATCAAGACTTCCTATCCATATTACCGAAATAATTGAGGCAGCAATCACCACTATTGCCAATGCAAAAAATAGAGACCGGAATTTTAGTCTGGTACTAGCATGCTTTATGTATGACGCCACTTTGCTATTAAATTGATCGGCCAAAAATTCTTGCTGATTATAAGCATATACGGTGCGCACACCCAAAAAACTTTCTTCAACATTTGCAGCAAGAGAGCCCTGCTCTATCAAAACCTGCCTAGCTAATTTACGAACATGCCTGCTGAGCTTCAATAGTGGTGCCAAAAATACAGGCACACTAACAAGTACTAAAAACGATAATTTAGGACTCTGAATGAACATTAATATAATAGATCCACATAGCATAATCATGTTGCGGATAAAAAATGACAAGAAATTGATAACCAAACTTCCTATTACCTCTATGTCCGAGCCTAAGCGCGAAATAATATCTCCAATCTTTAGTTCCTCGAATCTGGCGAGCTTAACTTTTAACAGCCTTTGGTAAGTATCAACTTTTAACTTCGACGTTACTTGAACAGCAATTAAATTAATATAATATGAGCGAAAAAAACTTGAAACTGAGAATATAACTATGCATGCAATCATCGAATATATTGCACTATTTACCTCGCTAATTCTTTCTACGCCGAGACCATCATCAACTAAACGACGAACGACTGATCCCATGGACAAAAGAGCTGCTGACACACTAAGCAAAGCAATAAAAACTATTACTAAACTTTTTGTATGTTTCCCTACATATCCAGCAAGGTATCGTATATTTGAACTCTTCATTTTATTTTCTATATAATGAATTTACTTTATAGCTATTTTTAGCTCCTCAGTCAGAACTGCAAATAGATCTGCTCCAGTTCTAGACACCCAGGCCCTGTTCTTTGGAACAAAATGGTAAGGCCCACTAATTGGAGAAGATAGCCAAATTTCCTTTGCGGCACTTTGTTTATTAATAACAAAAACTCCATGCTCTGTCTCCAAGGTTAAGATTCCCGCATTTAAGTCTATATCAATAGCACCTTCTGGGTCAGCTTCTTCTATCGTTTCTGCTATTTTATCAATAATTTTTTCTGCTTCCTGAGCAAATTCTACATCATTCATCCTATCCTCTAACTAACATTTTAATTTTATGAACTCCCTTATAACCCAAATATATCGCTATTCTTTCAATAATCAGCTCTTGTTGATAAGACACCTCCATTGAAACACTAGAATTTACTGCGCTTATATATAAAATATTTATTTTTTTCCCCCCTTCTTTGCTAGTAACAATCTTCAAAGGGGTTACTTTTTCATAAAATTTAGCACCAACAATTTTACCCCAGTTTACAATAAGCTCTGCTAAAATTGGGTGCTGTCTTTTAAACACCCTATGCACTAACTTATTTACTTCGGTAATAATTGGCTTCATAGAACCAACCTAATCAACGTAATCATCACAACCAATATAGCGCAGACAATAGATAATACTGGGTAATATAAGGCGTTCACGGATAATAACATTAAAGCTGAATTACATTTCATAATTCTTATTACTACTTCTCTATGAGACTGCCCTTTTTGCACTGCCTTTTGAAAGAAATGCTGCAAATGCGGAGTCCATATTTTTTCTCCTTTTACCATACGAATTAAAATCGTAATACCACCATCAGCAATGTAATATAGAGACGCAATTACGCAAGATAAGAATAATTTTGCACTAGAGGAGGCTATAACCAGCAAACAAATCCCTAACAAGAATCCTAGGCTAATGCTGCCCACATCGCCAAGAAATATTTTCGCTGGCTGCCAGTTAAAATACACAAAGCCAAATGACCCGCCAAAAATAATTGTTGCAATCATAATAATCAGATCAACATTAGGAATAATGTCGTATCTGAGCGCACATAATAACAAAATAGTAGACGCTAAGTGGAATGACTCAGTTACCGTAATTCCATCTATTCCATCTAAAAAATTATACACATTCAAAAAGGATAATAATGCTATTGTTCCAATCACAAGATCAAGCTTCATTGGTATTTCATAATGCAAAATATTATTTGGATGAACTAACCACATAATTGCCAAACTTGCACATGCCGTATGAATAAATAAACGCACTGGAATCATCACATGAGAAATATCATCTAAAAAAGAAATAAAGCTTATAGGAAGAAGTATTAATAATATAGATATTGATTCCGAGCAGCTTCCACTCATAAGATATTCAAATAGTGGCAATGCTATAGATATAATTAACACAAATGCCAAACCTCCTCCCCTTGGAGTTTCTCTTAAATGAGCTCTTCTAGCACTTGGAACATCAATTATACCAAATTTTGGCATGATCTTTAACAAGATACGCGTTAAGTAAAACGAGCTAATGGCTACAAAAAAACAAAGTATAACTAAATTGATTATATAATTCATAATAACAAATTTGATTTAAAGCTATAATAATTACCGTTACCGATAATCACATGATCGTGAACACTCACATTAATCGTGCTACAAGCATTTACTATTTGCGCGGTTAAGTCAATATCAGAATTTGATGGATTACTATTACCGCTAGGGTGATTATGCACCAAAATAATCGCTCCTGCTTCATAAAAAAGTGCTTTTTTTACAATTTCTCTTGGATAAACAGGAGTTTGATCAATTGTACCAGTTGCCATGACTTCATCAGCAATCAGCATGTTTTTCTTATTTAAAAATAAAACCCTAAACTGCTCAAGCTTCAAACACCCCATATTGAACTTCAAATAATCCAATAATGCCGACCATGAACTTATTATATTAGTATTTTTGACTTTGCTATGAAAAATACGACTTATCAATTCACGCAAAAGCTTCAATTGCAAAAACGAAGATTCTGTAGCATCATCAAGAGCCAGTATTCTAGTACTATCTGCATTGATCAGGTGGTTAAAGTCACCAAATTCCTGAAGCATTTTTTTAGCCAACGGTTTCACATCCTTTCTTGGAGTAGACTGAAACAACAATAATTCTAGTAATTCATAATCACTAAAAGCCGATTGCTCTGACTTTAAGAATTTCTCTTTCAGTCTTTTTCTGTGTCCCACATAATGCGGAGTTTCCGGCGATGATCGTTTTTTATTTTCTGGAGGCATATGGCGGACATAGAAGTTTTTTAGGAGAAAGAGTGAAAATTTCAAATCCATCTTTCGTTACACCAATAGTATGTTCGAATTGAGCTGATAACGACTTATCCCTAGTAGTTACCGTCCAATCATCAAACTTGCTCAAAATAGTATCATACCTTCCAGCGTTAATCATAGGTTCCACGGTAAAAAACATACCTTCTTTTAGGATCGGCCCAGTCCCTTTTTTTCCATAATGCAAAATTGTTGGCTCATCATGAAAAACACGTCCAATACCATGGCCTGTATAGTCACGTACTACAGAGTAATTATGTTTCTCGGCATAAGTTTGAATTGCATGACAAATATCGCCAATATGCACTCCTGGCTTAACTTTTTCAATACCAATCATCATTGCATCATACGTAATCTGTATCAAACGCTTAGGCTTTACGGCAACGTCGCCTACATAATACATTCTGCTAGTATCACCATGCCAACCATCAACAATTACTGTCACATCAATATTAATAATATCTCCATTTTTGAGCTTCTTGTCTGACGGAATACCATGACACACTACATGATTAATTGATGTGCAAATAGATTTAGGGAATCCTTTATAGTTCAAAGGCGCTGGAATTGCTCCATTTCCTACAATAAAATCATGACATAATGTATTTAGATGATCCGTCGTCACTCCAGGGGTCACATGCTCTGTAATAAAGTCTAAAGTCTCTGCAGCCAGCTTTCCAGCGACACGCATCTTTGTAAATTCTTCTTTAGTATGAATTTTTATTGCCATTATTATCTACTCACTTTTTTAATTTTACCATCTATCCAATGCCCTGTGAACCAATGTTTTCCATCTTTATATACAGCTGGCCACCCTGCTCCTCTACTATCCCATCCATAACAAAAACCTGATTCAATTGATGGGCTGTCTTCAATATGCTCAATCATAGCTCTAATAGCTGTTAATTGCAATCCTTCATCAGGCTCCCCGGATGAATGTTTCGGCAAATTGTCACCAAATATATTAGGCTGGTTTGTGGTTTTATCCATTGAGCGAAATCCATATTCGCTTAAAATAATAGGTTTGCTTTTTGGCGCCCATTCCGTTTTAAAGCTTTCATTTAGCTCTGGATTCCAGCCCCAATGCTGGCTTCTCCACCACCTATCTAAGTCTTTCCATTTTGCCCCGGGATCCGTGAATGCGACTTGCTCTTCTCCATTAAGCCAGTAATCCATGCCTTCTCCACTAACAAATCCTTGCTTAATTTGCTCTAAAGAAATTTCTTCTTCTCCCCGATGGTCAGTTAATGGCATATAATAATCAATTCCTACAAAATTAATATTATCATTACTCCATAGTGCATCAAGATGTCTATATCCACCTTTACAAGAATGATATTCCGACCAGTTCGCTGCGTAGCTAATTTTCACTTCATCTCCAACTATGGCACGCACGTCTGCTGCTAACTCTACAAGGCATGATACAAAATGAAACTCTGATCCATTACCTTTAATAAAGGTTAGACCTTCAAGCTCTGACCCCAAGTAAAATATATTCACTACTTCTTTTAGCAAATTTGCATAATGCATAACAAAAGGCTTGTATTGATTGTGAAAAAAACCTTCTACCTCGCTAGCATCTCCTGTGATATAGCCACGCCAATCTTTTGCCTTATTATCAATCATAATAAATGGATAAAAGGCCGTTTGTAGACCCTCAGACTTCAACACTGAGAAATATTCCAAAACGTCTTAATCTGGCATAGTTCCACCATATCTTACGGTCGATGGATCCCTCTGTTGACTGCGGAAAATTTTATGTGCATTTTCGCGATTATAATGGCCCACACTCCACTTACCTTCTGCAGAATCTATTTCACTTGATTTTTTTTCTATTCCTGGCTTCAATTCGGATTTTATGCTCGTTGAACCAATAAACCAAGAAACAACAACGCCAGCAGATTCTAAATTAGGCAGTGCCTCCTTCATTTCTTCAATTGAATGCAAATTAGACAAGGCTCGTTCCCCGCAACCAGGCAGGACTACTACGTCATGCAAATGATCACTTATAAAATCATTATTTTCAAAAAAATCTGGTTCTTCTGCTGCTTCACCCAACAATGGCATTTTATCCCTTATATCATCATAATTAATTTACTTACTGGAGGCTCGCATTATATAGGTAATAATCGCTCATGACAAGACTATCAATGATGTATAAATAGATTCTTGATAAATTAAATGAATTTTATGATTTGGATGTAATTTATTATACGCAGATCTCTTGGTATCCACTTGGGACTCTTCGGATATAAAACTTAACTTACCGACTTATTTTACTGTATCCCGCCCTTTTCCTGCTCTTGGTTAGGGTTTTTGACCGAAAGAACTGTGTCGGTAGTTTTAGTTCCTATGAACTTTTTGCGCACTCCTGCCAATGTTCTGCTAACTCCCTGAGCTAGCTGCTTGGTTTTGTTTAATCTCTGACTATTCTGTTTTTCTGGTTGCAACTGATTTTGCTGTTGAACCTGTTGCTGCTGATTTTGCATACCAAGATCCACTGGTTCCGTTTTAATGGGAGAATCGTTTTTTGCAAGTGCGCTCTCTTCTGACCTTGAACCACCAAAGGTGTTCTTAAGTCCATCTCGAATTTGTTGCATGCTATTTGAGATTCCATTAACCAATTTCTGAAACAAACTAGGCGGCTTATCCATTATAGATTTAATTACTGATTCTATATCTATACCTGTTTTTGTTTCGTCCTGTAGAATATCAATTTGTTTGGTAAACTTACTGTTTAGAGCGGCTGTCATAGGCCAAAAAGCTTCATCACGATTTATGCTTATTTCTTGCCCCGCCCATTCAATATTTTTATGCTTCTTCTTTTTAGCTCGGGTTATCACTGTTTTTAATTTTTTGTTATGGGAGGCTAATTCTGCAGCTAAATTCTCAACGCCCTGATTGATTCCAGCTTCTAGCTTCCTTATTAATTCTGCAGATACTCTCTCTTTATAAATTGGGCTTTCTGATATAGTATTTAACACCTTTTTTGCATGCTCCTTAGTGCCCTCCTTAATCTCTTCCTTAATTTCTTCCGTGAGCTCCTCAGGCGCAACATTACTACTCGTAGCTTCATTAGTCTGATTGAATAAATACTCTGTTTGAATTTGCGTGAAAAAATCAGCTACAAATGACCTCTCAGCCGAGACTTCTTCTGGTTGTTGCGTTGATTGCTTTTCCTTTCCCATAATTCACCTTATCTGTGCTTTTTTACTATTACCAGTATATTACATATCACTGATTTTAGATAAGATTTACTTGATTGAAATTAATTAAATTTATCTAAATAGCAAAATCATCACACAAATTACTGCTTTGTTGCCTGTATAGAATTGCCCTCCTTAAACGAAGCTTTGCAGGCTTATTTCTTATGGTTTTTGGCCATCCTAAATTTAATTGACGGATCTATTACACCTTGTTTAGATTCCGGGTCAATGCCCGGAATGACGAACTTTTAGTTTATATCCAGCTTTTCTTTTAGAAGCTCATTAACCATAGATGGACTAGCCTTACCACCTGTTTTTTTCATCACCTGACCAACAAAAAATCCAAATAATTTGTCTTTTCCACCGCGATAAGCTTCAACAGAATCTGAGTTTGCCGCAATAACTTCATCAATAATTGGCTCTATAGAACCACGATCCGAAACTTGCACCAGTCCCTTGTCTTTCACGATTTGTTCTGCTGAATTTCCACTATCAAACATCTCTTCAAAAACAGTCTTAGCTATCTTTCCAGAAATAGTTCCCTTTTCAATTAAAGATACTAAATCTCTAAGCATAGTTGGAGTAATCTTGCACTCGCTTAAACTCATTGAATTTTTGTTTAAACGACCGAATAATTCACTAGAAAGCCAATTCGCTACATTCTTTGCATTAGCGCCAACGCTTGCTTCCTCAAAATATTTTGCAATATCTTCATCAGCAACAATCACCTCTGCATCATATTGGCTTAAGCCCATCTCAGATATATATCTAGATATTTTTTGATCAGGTAGCTCTGGCAACTCAGCTCTTAATTTTTCAATAAGCTCGTCATCAACGCGCACTGGAAGCAAATCTGGATCAGGGAAATAGCGATAATCATTCGCATCTTCCTTGCTACGCATAGTTCTGGTCTGACCGGAATTAACATCAAACAACCTTGTTTCTTGATCAACCGATCCGCCATTTTCAAGCAGCTCAACCTGACGCATTGCCTCATATTCAATGGCTTTAATAATATTTCTTACTGAGTTTAAATTCTTAATTTCGCACCTAGTTCCAAGCTCACCACCTGGTCTTCTGACAGAAATATTTGCATCGCAACGCATTGAACCTTGATCCATGTTTCCATCACAAGAACCAACATAGCGCAATAATGTTCTCAGTTTTTTAACATACTCAGCAGCTTCATAAGGCGAACTCATATCTGGCTCTGTAACAACCTCCATCAAAGCCACGCCACAACGGTTCAAATCAATCAAACTATATTCTGGGTGCTGATCATGAATAGATTTACCAGCATCTTGCTCTAAATGAATGCGATTAATACGAATTCTTTTCTCATAGCCATCTTCCAAGCGAATGTCCAAATGTCCATTTTGTACTATTGGTATATAAAATTGCGAAATCTGGTACCCCTGAGGCAGGTCAGCATAGAAATAATTCTTTCTATCAAACACCGAAATCTTATTAATTTCTGCATTGATTCCAAGGCCAGTTTTAATAGCCTGCTCAATACAATATTTATTCAAGACCGGAAGCATTCCTGGCATAGCTGCATCAACTAATGACACTTGACTATTTGGCTCTGAACCAAACTTAGTCGAGGCCCCTGAAAATAGTTTAGAATTAGACGCAACCTGAGCATGAACCTCAAGGCCTATCACATACTCCCACTGACCAGTATTTCCTGTTATAAAAGCCATTTAAAACCCTCTTGGTGTAAAGTCAATATTTGCTACTGCACGTTCTATAACGGCAGATGCACGTAATACATTATATTCATCTAGCGCCGGCGCAACAAGCTGCATCCCCAGTGGTAATCCTTTACTAGAAAGAGCTGCAGGAACAGATGAACATGGCAGGCCCGCAAGACTTGCCGGAATAGTGAATATATCATTTATGTACATAGATAACGGATCATCTTGCGTTTCTTCTATTCCAAATGCTGCAGTCGGTGTTGATGGTAGTAATATAACATCTGCCTTAGTGTATGCTTCTTTGAAATCGTTTGATATCAATCTACGCATTTTTTGTGCCTTTAAATAATAAGCATCCATATGACTCGATGATAGCACGTATGTACCAATCATAATGCGTCGCTTTACTTCTTCGCCAAAACCTTCGCTACGAGTATGTATATACATTTCCTCTAAACTAAGGCCAGTCTTATCAGTCCTATGACCAAAACGCACTCCGTCATATCTAGATAAGTTTGATGAAGCTTCAGCTGGCCCTATAATATAATATACAGACAAAGCATGTTTAGCGTGCGGTAGAGTTATATCAACAATTTCTGCACCTTCGGCTTTCATCATTTCAATTGAGTCTTTCCACATTTTTAATATTTCATCGCTTACACCCTCTAGATTCATAAGGTCTCTAGGGATTCCTACTTTCATACCTTTGACAGATTTACTGCAAGCTGACACTAATTCTGGTATGGGCTGGTTAAGAGAAGTAGAGTCATTTTCATCAAAGCCCATCATTGCTTCTAGCATCAATGCAGAATCTGCTGTTGATCTTGTAAAAACACCAGCTTGATCTAAAGAACTAGCAAAAGCTACCATTCCCCATCTTGAGCATCTTCCATATGTTGGCTTAATACCAAAAATACCTGTAAAAGCAGCTGGCTGCCTTATAGACCCACCAGTATCACTCCCAAGGGCAGCCATAGCAGCAAAACTACTTACTGCCGCAGCAGAACCACCCGATGACCCACCAGGAACAAGATCGTTATTACTATCATTAGCTTTCCAAGGGCTTATTACGTTACCAAAATAGCTTGTCATGTTTGAAGAGCCCATAGCGAATTCATCCATATTCGCTTTACCAATCATAATACTACCACAATCCAAGATATTATTGCTCACAGTTGATTCGTATGTTGGAACAAAATTAGCTAGCATCTTCGAACCCGCAGTAGTCTTTACTCCGTTAGTACAAAATAAATCCTTAACTGCAACTGGTATTCCCTCAAGTTTACGCGCTGTACCATTTTGGTAGTTTTTATCTGACTGCTTAGCTAGCTCTCTTGCCAAATCAAAAGTGTCAGTAATATAACAATTTAAATTGCTAACCTTCTCAGCTTGCTTGATTTGCTCTTCTATTAATTCAATAGCTGTGAATTTTTTACTTTTTAAGCCATTCAGAGCATCTATTATTGATAATTTTATTAATTCTTGCATATTACTCAATTACCTTTGGTACAATAAAACATTTTATTTCTTTGGCAAAAGCAGAATCTTTCTCTGGTATATTCTTAAACAGATCCCCAGACCCATCCGAAATAGTCACCTCATCTGCTTTCATTCTCTGATCCATATCACACACTGACCTTAATGGCTCTGCTTTGGAGCAATCTAGGTCCTTCATCTGATCAATCATTCCCATCACACTAGTAAGCTTCGATGCAAAGGACTTAATTTCTATATCCGTGAAACTTAGCTTAGATAATTTTTGTAATTTTTTTAGTTCTGTATCCGTAATCATAACTTATTTCTTTTTAGATTTTTTTCTACCATTTGTAGTCGAGTTAAACCTACCCATGTTTTTTACAAACTTTTGAATACCGCTTTGCTCAGTACCGTAAGTTTCTGTATAATTTGAACGTGGACTGATATTATTGTCATAATCATTGGCTAAAATCACAGCATTTTTGAGCTTGTCATTTTTATTAAATGTTATCTTAACAATGCGCTGATCAATTACTTTTGGATCAAACCAAGCTCTTTTACTAAATGATCTTTGTACATAATACCAGGTGTTGGTTGAAAAACTTGGAATATATGTAGGGCTACCTATCATTTCAGAAACTTTATCTTTATTAGGTTTTTCTGCTATAACCTGTTCTAGATCTTTGTCGCTTACATACTGCCCTCTCACATCAATTGTCTGGCAGCCAGACAGCGCAAAGAAAGCCGTTATAGATATCATTAGAACTAGTTTTTCCTTTAGTTTCATCATAAAATTTCATTTAATTTAAAAATACTGTAGATTTCGTACCTGAAATATAATATAATGCACACCGGTTTGACAATAGTTTTTTAATAATCTTATAAATTTAGTTCGTTGAGGGATAGATAAAATGGCAGTTCCAAAGAAAAAAACATCCAAATCTAAACGCAATATGAGAAGATCTCATGATGCTTTAAAGGGAGTTAACGTAATAATCGATAAAGACACTGGTGAATATAGACTTCCGCATCACATGGATGCGAGTAGTGGAGTTTACAAAGACAACCAAATTGTTATTGCAAAAGATAACGAAAGCGACGAAGAGTAAAAAAAGATGGCCTCAAAAATCATTGGTTCCGGAGGCTATTTACCTGACAAAGTTCTAACGAATCATGATTTGGCAAAATCAATTGATACTAATGATGAATGGATTCGTTCAAGAACAGGAATTTCTCAAAGGCACATCGCCGAGAATGATGAATATAGCTCTCACATGGCATATAAGGCTTCAATTAAAGCCATAGAAGACGCTGCCATAAATCCAGCCAATATAGATTTAATCATAGCCTGCACCACAACACCAGATAACAGCTTTCCAGGAGTTGCAAATAAATTGCAAGGATATTTGGGGCTAAAAGACATACCATCTTTTGACCTACAAGCCGTTTGCTCTGGATTTGTATATGGACTGCAGGTTGCTGACAACATGATAAAATCTGGCAAATACAAAACAGTACTACTAGTTTGCGCAGAAAAAATGTCCTCCCTGCTAGATTGGCAAGACCGTTCTACCTGCGTATTATTTGGCGACGGAGCTGGCTCTTTAATCTTACAACAAAACGAGTCGGACTCTGGAGTGATTGATAGCGATATTTACTCTGATGGAAGTCTCTACGATATACTTCACACAAATGGCGGAATAGCAATGAACCGTACTACCGGCACTATTCAAATGAAAGGCGGGGAGGTATTTAAGAAAGCTGTGGAAAAAATGTCTGAGTCAGTAACCACTATTCTAAGCAAAAACAACATCAATATATCTGAAGTTGATTATTTCATCTCTCACCAAGCAAATTTGCGCATTATCAACAATCTTGCCTCTAGATTTGACATAGATAGTGACAAAGTAATTACTACTGTTCAAAATCATGCAAATTGCTCAGCAGCGTCTATTCCTCTAGCTTTATGGGAATTACAAAACTCAAAACGCCTTAAAACTGGTGATATAATAGTGTTTACGGCATTTGGAGCTGGCGCTACTTGGGGATCAGCTATCGTTCGATGGTAAATTTTTTACTCTAGACTATTTTTGTATATTAATTTACAGTAAATACTGCTTGTTCTTAACCAGGATATTATTAAATATATAAAGATAATGAAGACAACCAAAGAAATTGAAACCATAACCAAAGAAAAAATAGCTTTGCACCTTAAAGAGCAGATTGGGTTATCTTCTCTAATCTGCGAAGAAATAGTCTTAAATATATTTTCCGAATTACTCGAACTAACAAAATCTACAGGCAAGACGAGTCTGCCTAATTTTGGCACTTGGAAAATACATAATAAAAAAGAGAGACCTGGTTTTAATATTCAAACGGGAGATACTGTTAATATTGAAGCAAGAACAGTGTTACAACTTTCCCCTGCTCAGTCGCTTAAACACAAAATAAATAATAGTGATGTTAACTAAAAAGTATTTTTCTATAGCTGAAGCCGCAAAAATGACCGGTCTGCCCTCTCACAAACTGAGATATATAGAAAAATCAGATCCTAGTATTAAAATTATCAAAATTCGAGAGCGTCGCTACTACACCAAAAATGATATAGACTACATAACCAAAACCTTCTCAACACAAGCGACAAAAAACATCCTGCAAGACCAGATATCTAAAGATAAAATACTAGCTAAAGCTAATATGAACATAGAAATAATACACAAAATCGATCAGCTTATATTAAAATTCTTGCAATTGTCTAAAAGAATACAGTCGCAATAGCCCCAAAGTAATTACTGAATAGTAAATCAGCGGATCTCATGAACAGCAAAAAGCACCAACCAGCGCATTTTACGCCTGTACACACACCCGTTTTTGAAAACTAGAATTCATTGACAACAGACATTATGCATACTAAAATCATTTTTATGAGATGGTTGTGCAGCTGTATTGTTTTTATAAACAATGAGGAAAGTCCGGACTCCACATAAACACGATGCTGGGTAATCACCAGCGAGAAAGACCGCGAGATCTTTTTTAGGGAAAGTGCAACAGAAATTATACCGCCTTCTTTGAGGGTAAGGGTGAAATGGTGTGGTAAGAGCGCACCGGGCTATTGGTAACAAGAGCCGCGTATGTAAACCCCATCGGGAGCAAGACCAAATAGGCTTGATTGAACCTCGTGTTCCTGGCGTGTTTATCGCCAGATATCAAGCGGGTAGGTTGCTTGAGGTAAATGGTAACATTTATCCTAGATAAATAGCTGCAGTAACTTTTGTTATACAGAATCCGGCTTATAGACCATCTCATTTTTATAATTAAAAAACTTATATGCAGAAATTATACCACCACCCCATGTGCCCACTCTCCAGACAGGTCCGTATCTACTTGAAGGAGTTCAACAAGGAATTTACTCTGATCAACGAGCCTTATTGGACTCGGCGCGAAGAATTTGTAAAGATCAACCCAGCGAGCACACTTCCAGTGCTGCAACTAGACTCCATGGACTATTCATTAGTTGGCATATACGCTATTAGCGAATATATATCGGAAACCCAAGAGAACTTCTATTTCATGCCTTCTGACCCAATAATGCGCGCAGAAGCAAGGCGTTATATGTCCTGGTTTAATGAAAAATTTTATCGAGAAGTAAGTAAGGTTTTGGTTGATGAAAAAATGATTCGACTTTTGATGAGCCAGGGAGAACCTAGAAGCGGCTTTATAATGACAGCTAAATCAAATATAACTCAACATTTAAATTTTCTGACAGCCCTACTTAAAAAGAACACTTATATTATCTCAGAACAAATTACATGTGCCGACATTGCGGCAGCTGCCCATATATCAATAGTAGATTATTTTGGAGAGATAAACTGGAATCGCTGGAGTACTTTAAAAGAATGGTACTCTATACTTAAATCACGCCCCTCTTTCCAGCCCCTGCTCCAAGATCGCATAGCAGGCTTCAACCCTTCGTCTGAGTATTCAAACCTGGATTTTTAATAAATTTCGATCATCTATAAAAAACAAGTAAATTATACGAAAATAATAGTATTTACGAGAGAGTTATATTAAGATCTTAATATAATAACAATAATTACTTGTTAAACATGAAAAATAAACCCATTAATAAATCCTCAAAAACATTCTTCACAAGGACATCTAACTTCTTGGCAAAAACACTTGGAAATATTGGATATTTTGCTAGAAGATTTCCAGGTCATGTTTTTAAAATAACAGGAAGTAGAGTTTTTTCTTTTGTTAGTGTTTGTCTTATGCTAGGAGCTAGCGTGACCACGGGTGCAATAGTGCCATTTACCATTGGTGCATCTATCCTTGCAGTCCAAACCGTTATTAAAGTGCGCCAAATAGTAAAGTACGAAAGCTATATAGGGAAGCGAAATTAGCATCCGAGTTTGCAACTAAGTTATATTTTCAAAAAAAGATCTTTGAGCTTGCTCCTAAGCTATCTCCATTAAAAAAGAAACTATCTAAGGTAGAATTAGTTGATGATAACAAGCATAATAGAAAAAAAATGATAGAAAAATACACGAATGCAGTCAGCGATAGTTTATATTATGTTAACAAAGGAGTTAATATTGCTGCAACTATTATAAATCCAACTCCTATTAAAATTACAAGACAATCTTTTGATCTGATCAAGGCAATAGTAAAAGGAGAAACAACCCAAAGCACAGAATTCTCTCATTCACAATTAGTTGAAGGCATAGCCTCAGATGCTGATGAGCAAATCAAATTAATGGAGTTTATAAAACAAAATGCAGCTTTTGGTGACTCTTCTATAAATATTGAAACTCTTCCAGAAAAAATACAGCAACTAGATAATGAAAACAAAGCCTTGATAGGAGTGATAAAAGACGAATCTTTCAGTAAATATGACCCACAAGGGCAAGCTTTGAGTAACGAACAACTCAAGGAGAAATACATTAATAATCTGACAGAGGCCAAAAAAAATTCAATACCCCCAGTGAAGGAGACTAGGTTTCAGGCGAGTAAAGCAGTCGCAAAAGAATTTTTATATGGTGTTATAGGAGCATTTAATCCTTATAATACCTATATACATGCAGTGACAGATCCAATTAAGCCAAAAGAAGAGCTAAAAAGATATGCGAGTGACGACATAGAAGTTAAATTAGGTACCAATGATTCTGGTGCAACTCTTCAAGAAGCAAGAGAGTCATTGCGATCTTCTGCTAATACCTTAACAAAAGATCTGCAAGATATACGAAATGAACAATCAGAGCAGAAAAAAAAAGCAGAGAAAAAAGCAAAAAAAAGATCAATATGGGCAGGCGTTAAATCCATAAAGCAAGCGCTAGAATATGTAATATATAAAGTTGAAAGCTCTATTGATAAATTGCTTTATCCAGACGGGCACGCAACTGAAAAGTTAAGAGCTTCTGATTTTACAAGAATGGCACGCCTAGAAGAAAAAGAAGGGAGTGTTCATAGTCCTCACTCATTAGGCAACGCTCTGATAGACTTGCCTGTGAAACCACTTGATAACAAGAAAAAAGAGGAAAACGTTGAAGCTCACGTTGAGACTGAAATTCTAAATAGCAGCACCCTTGCTCCAAAGAAAAACACATTTAACAAACTCTCGAGGAAAAATATTACGAAGCCCATCAAGGGCAAGAAAAAGGAAGGAAAAACTAATCGTAATAATTGGAAAGATAGCATACAAGACCAAAGGACAATGAATACAAGAGAGCGCCAAAAAGGTGGCTAGGCTCTAATACTATATTTTACATTCAGATATGCATGCAGCCTATAACTACTTTACTAATTCATCAATACACAGTCGACAATTCAGATTTTTTAATAAATTAGTATAATTCATATACACAACGATAGTTTTTCTCTCGTTTGTTGATTTGCTATGATTAGCGTTGAAATTGCCACTTTCTTTAAAAGAATTAATAAAATAATTTGCTAAATTTATATTAATGTGTTACAGTGTCCTTAGTAAAAATTAATTATTAGAAGAAGATAATTTATGTCAGGATATAAAACACGCAGTTGGG
>JAQXDF010000007.1 GCA_029251475.1 Rickettsiaceae bacterium | reverse complement strand
TTTAGTATGTTGTAGGTACGGTGGATAACACAGATTACAATTTATCCACAGATTTATCAACAATAAATTACAAGCAGAACCTGTTTTATATATTAACCTAGTATGTATTTATACCAGTTATTAACATACAAAACTATACAGTGTGTATTATTGTGGATAAGATGGTGTGTAAATGTGGATAAGGTGAAGGTAATGGTAAAGCGCTCAATTTACATACAAAAACATCCACAAACTGGTTTATACCTATATTTTATAGCTTTTAAATACTAAAGGAGGTAGAAATATAGGAGTAATTAAAAATACTTATCCACAAAGGTCATGTGCATAAAATGAAAAATCTTGTAATACACTTAATTTCAGAGTCCTCTGGTCAAACAGTCAAACACGCAGCAAAGACAGCGTTGTCTAAATTCAGTGATGTTGAGGTAAAAAAATATCATTGGCCAATGACAAGAAATATTAAAATGCTGGAAGAAGTTGTAGAAAAAATAAAAAATAAACCAGGTGTAGTATTATATACAATATCGGACAAGAATCTTAGGTTAACTCTTAAAAAATATTGTTTCGAGTTGGATATACCTTGTATTTCTGTTGTGAGTCCTATTGTAAAAGGTATATCTAAGTTTATTGGATCTCAGGCTAATAGAGGACTAAGTTATGTTAATAAATTTGATGAAAATTATTTTGATAAAGTTGATGCGATAGATTATTCCTTGCGTCACGACGATGGACAGTCGTTGGATGACCTTGAAAATTCTGATATTATTTTAATAGGCCCTTCGAGAACTTCAAAAACTCCAACATCTGTTTATTTGGCCTATAATGGATTTAAAACCGCAAATATTCCATTTGTGTATGAGTGTCCATTTCCTGACTGTCTTCCTAAGTTAAAAAACCCAATAATTTTTGGCCTTACAATTAATCCAAGCAGGTTAATTGATATAAGAGAAAGCCGTATGAATTTATTGCAAATAAAAGAAAGCTCTAACTATACGGATATAAAAACTATTCAAGAAGAGTGTCGACAAGTAAAAAGATTATGCTCAGAAAACAACTGGAAGATGATAGATGTTTCTATGCGATCAATAGAAGAAACTGCTGCAATAATCATGAAATCATATTACGAAAGAAAAAAGGAGCTTAGATAATGCATAATATTGCAATTACTGGTAGCTTTGCTTCGGGTAAGAGTTTTGTTCTAGAGCTTTTACAATCTATGGGGTGTGAGGTATTTTCTTGCGATGACTATGTGAAAAATATATATGAGGACTTGTCTGTTCAGAAAATTGTTGAAAGCTCTATAGAGGGGTTAGAAAAGTTTAATAAGAAAAAATTAGCTGAAATTATTTATAACAACCCTATTGCTAGAAAAATACTGGAAGATATTGTTCACCCGATGGTTCTTAGGGCAATAAAAGAATTTGAGAGACAAAATAAAGACGAAGATTTTATATTTACAGAAGTGCCATTATTGTTTGAGTCAGGGTTTGATAAATATTTTTTATATAGTATATGTGTGTTTTGTTCTGAAGCAACCAGAGAAGAGAGGTCAAAATCTAGGAGTTCCTTTAATCCAATAATCTTTGAGAAGATAAAAAAAATACAATTTTCACAAGATGACAAAAAAAACAGAGCAAATTTTGCTATTGATAGTGAGCAAAAAAAAGAAATAATAGAAAAAGATTTAAAAGAAATAATGGAAAAAATATGATGAACACAAGAGAAATTATACTTGATACGGAGACCACGGGTCTAAGCCCTAATGATGGACATAGAATAGTAGAGATTGGGGCTTTGGAAATGGTAAATAAAGCTTTGACTGGTAGGTCATTTCATTATTACATCAATCCAAAAATAAGTATGCCAGCAGAAGCTTATAGGGTTCACGGAATTTCTGAGAGTTTTTTAAAGGATAAACCTTTGTTTGAGGATATATATAGTGAATTTTTAGAGTTTGTTGGATCGGGAGTTATGGTAATTCATAATGCACCATTTGATATTAAATTTCTTAACCATGAACTATCTTTGGTAAAAAATCCACCATTGGAATTAGCCAATGTCATAGACACCCTACCTATGGCGCGTAAGAAATTTCCTGGAGCTAGAGCTTCTCTAGATGCTTTGTGTAAAAGGTTCAAGATAGATAATTCGTCTAGGCAACTTCACGGAGCTCTCAAAGATGCAGAACTGTTAGCTGAAGTGTATGTAGAGCTTACCGGTGGTAGACAGTCTAGTTTTTCTATAAAAAATAAGGAAGCGGAAAAAAACACTAATAGCCAGGTAGCCTATAAAGTGACAGGAAATAAATTAGTAATCCATCCAACAAACGAAGAAAAACAAGCTCATGGTGAGTTTTTAAAAAAGTTTTTATAAATTTCTTAAAAGGCCGTAAAGCATGAAGAGAAAAAACATTTTAAGAAAAAATATTTTACATAGCAGAGAAGGCCTAAGCAAAGAATATTGTTTAGAAGCTAGTGTGTTAATAGAGAAGTCGGTAGAAAATATACTAGAATCAGCTCTTGGAAAGGATAAAGCAAATATAGTTGGCTTGTATTATCCAATAAAAGGTGAGCCAGATCTGTTGAACCTGATTAATAAAATTGATTACAATATTGCTATACCAAAACTTTGGGGTACTAAGCTAGAATTTATAAAATATAACAAGAGCGATGGCTTTGAACAAAGTGAATTTGGCGAATTGATGCAGCCAAAAAAAAATGACATAGTGCAACCAAATATTGTTGTGTTTCCGGGAATTGCGTTTAGTATTGTAGGAGATAGGTTGGGTTTTGGTTCGGGGCACTATGATCGTTATTTTGGAAGGGTAGATCAGGAGCAAGACATAAAAAAAATAGGTGTTTGTTTTCATGAAAATTTATATGCAACTTTACCGAGAGAATCGCATGATATACAATCTAACTATATTGTAACTAATAAAATAATAATAAGCTTATGATCTTTTCCTTGTTTGATATTCTAGTGTTAGCAATTTTTTCTATATCCTCTGTGTTTGGTTTATATAAGGGGATGATACACATTACTATAAACTTACTAGGTTTTATAGCATCAATTGTGTCTGCTATATTTCTATATTCGTATGTACGCATTATCTGTTCTGAATATATTGAGAATGAGCTTTTAACTACTATTGCAAGCGCTGCTAGCTCTTATGTTATATCGTTGATAGTTTTTACGCTCATTACCTCAAAGGTGATTTTGTTGTTTGGTGATACCAATAAAGGGTCACTAGATAGGTTGCTAGGATTAGTGTTGGGAGTTGCAAGAGGCGGTGTTTTTGTATTAATTATATTTGCCATAATAGCTATTTTTACAGCAGGAACTTATTCCAAAATGGAAGAAAACCAAGACATAGTAAATAATTTATCAATGGATAAATATCCGGAGTGGCTCAAAGATTCGGTTACTACTCCTTATTTAGAAGGCGCATTAAAAAAGATAGATTCGCTAGTACCAGATAGCGTGTGGGAGTCGGTTAGCACCCCTAAAAAAGAAGAAGATACGGACGTTATTGAGTCTATAAAAAAACAAAAAAAAGATGATATAAAAGTAATAAGTGAAGTAATATCTGGTTAGTCTTTTTGGTTGTTGTTTAAGATTAACAATAAAATTATAGGTATTAGTTTGCAAAAATATACTCTTAAGGAGCATCTTGTGGAATTAAAAAAACGTCTATTTAAAATAGTTGTGTTTTTTATAATGTCTTTTGGAATAGCGTATTTTTTTAAAGAAGCTATATTTGAGTTTTTCTTGGGGCCGCTTGTGGAATTGTCTGTTGAGGGCAAAAGAAAGATAATATATACCGGGCTTTCGGAAGCTTTTTTTTCTTATATAAAGCTAGCGATGTTTTCCTCTTTCTTGGTAACAGTTCCATATATTTGCTATCATATATATTCTTTTTTGGCTCCAGGCTTACATTGTTTTGAACGCAAAATAGTTTTAACAGTTCTGGTATTTTCTCCAATATTGTTTTATTGTGGTGGTTTCTTTGTATTCTATGTTGTTATGCCAAAGGCTTGGGAGTTTTTCTTAAGCTATGAAAATAGCAATGCTATTCTACCCTTGGTGATGGAAGCTAGAATTAGTGAATATTTAAGTTTAGTAATGCAATTAACTATAGCATTTGGTGTAGCCTTTCAGTTGCCAATAATTATGGTTATATTAAGCGTAGTTGGAATTATAGATTCTAGCTTTTTGAAAAAAAACAGAAGGGTTGCAATAGTAATAATTTTTATAGTGGCCGCTATTTTCACGCCGCCAGATGTTATAAGCCAAATAGCAATGGCAATACCCTTGTTATTTTTGTATGAAGTTTCAATTATATTGTGTAAATCAGTAGAAAAAAAGAGAATAAAAAATGTTAGATATTAAGTGGATAAGAGAGAACGAAGCAGAATTTAATGACGCTCTACATAAGCGTGGAGTTAAGTTTAGTTTCAATGAGTTAATGTCTTTGGATGAAGAAAAAAGACAGATCATTACGATGATCCAACAATTTCAGCAGGCAAAAAATGCTAAATCCAAGAAACTTTCAGAGTATAAAGGAAAAGTGTCTAGAGACTTTGATGAGACAAAGAGAGATGTGCAGCACATTAACGAGAAGTTATCAGAGCTTTCTGCTAGTTTAGAAAAAAGCGATCAACTTAAAAACATCATGGACAATATTCCAAACCTTCCGCATAAGGATGTGCCTTATGGTACTGATGAGAGTATGAATCAGTTTGTCCGCGACTTTAAGTCTCCGAAAGAAATGCCTTATGCTAAAGAGCATTTTGAGCTTGGAAAAAATTTAGGAATGATGGATTTTGAGCAAACGGCCAAAATATCAGGTAGTAGATTTGTGACCTTGAAGGGTAAGTTGGCAAGATTAGAGCGTGCTTTAATTAATTTTATGATAGATCTGCACGGCAATGATTTTCAGTTCGATGAAGTTTCACCTCCTGTTATAGTTAAGTCGGAAGCAATGTATAATGTAGGGCAGCTACCAAAATTTAGCGAAGATTCTTACTCAATAGAAGGTGGCGTTTTTCGTTTAATCCCAACTGGAGAAGTGCCGTTGACTAATATGGTGGCGAATTCGATTCTAAAAAGGGAAGGTTTACCATTACGCTATGTTGCTTATACAGAGTGCTTTAGGTCTGAGGCTGGTAGCGCCGGAAGGGACACTAGGGGGATGATAAGAAATCACCAATTTGGTAAAGTAGAGCTAGTTACTATAACTACACCAGATGAATCAGAAGCAGAGCATGAACACATGTTAAATGCAGCAGAGGAGGTTTTAAAGAAGCTAGATATACCATATAGGGTAATGCTTCTTTGCACCGGAGATATGGGGTTTTCTGCCCGCAAAACATATGATATTGAAGTGTGGTTACCAGGGCAAAAATCTTATAGAGAGATTTCTAGCCTTTCAAATTGCGGTGATTTTCAAGCCAGAAGAATGAAAGCTAGGTATAAAGAAATTGGTGCAAAAGAAACGAGTTTTGTTCATACTCTAAATGGGTCTGGTTTGGCGGTTGGTAGAACTTTGGTGGCAATTCTTGAAAATTATCAAAACAAAGATGGTTCTATAACTGTACCAGAAGTGTTGGTGCCTTATATGTGTGGTATCACTAAGATAGAAAAATAGAGTAATTTTGTTTTAGAAAATAATATTTGTGGCTACTTATATTAAATTATATGTAGCCACTATTTTAAACAAAAACATCATCACCTCCCCAAAAAACCTATTTTAACAGCTCTTTTGTCCGTTCAATTACAACAAAAAGTTTGATCAAGTTTGTTCTTGAATGTAGTTGAGGATAGAGTATGGAATGAAAAAGAAGGTAATTGTGAAATAATGAGCCTTAATAGGTTTTTTTAGTAATTATCTGGATCTATCTCGTTTCACAGCGATAACTAAATTAATTTTTATTAAATAGAAATTGACCCCTGTTTTAGAAGGTGTTATATTAAATAATAGTAAATATTTGTTTGCGTTTGTGAAAAAGAGTGATTTATGGCAGTATTAAGTTTATTTAAAGCAATTTGGGATAATGATGAGTTTGGTGCAATACAAGCTATCTATGGAGAAGGTCAGGTAGATATTAACTCACCACTTACAGAACAAGAGCGAGCTGAGTTAAAGGAATACATCACACAGCAAAATGAATTTTTAATTCAAAATGGCGTGATGTCAGTAGATCAATTACTTGGCAAGGGGCCTGTGTCAGGATTATTAGAAGCTGGTCAGACTCCTCTTCTTGCAACATTGTGCCTAGAAAGAATGGAGATTGCGCTGATATTGCTTAATAGCGATTTTTTAAAGCCAGAAGATATGGAGATATGTAATAATTTTAAAGTTTCACCTATTGTAATGGCTTCCATGATAGGAAATAATTATAGTTATAGTAAGGATTTAGAGAGCTTAGAAAACCAATTATCAGAAGAGGAGTTGATAAATAAAATCAATCAGTCCAAAGAGATTTTTGACAAAATACATGACTTAAATCCAAGCATGCTTGTAAAAACTAATATTCAAATGCACGAGGCAGATAGCGAATCTGCTTTGCAGTACTCTCCTCAACTCTACCACCTATCTTCTCATGCTTTTTCTGAGACATTAAAATATGTTGTTAGTAAACATAAAGATGCTTTGGGGTTGTTGAATGATATGCCAATGGGTGGAGAAATAGCAATGGCAGCTTTAGATAATATGGAAAAATTATCTTTTGTTCTAGATTTATATCCAGGGTGGTTGATTAAAAACGCCCCAAATGAATCTTCTCCTATAATATATGCAGTAGAGCGTATTAATGGTAAAGGCGCAGAAGATGGGAAAAAACTAGAGTTGGTATTTAGAAAATTAAATGAGCTTGATAAAAATTTAATCAACTCATACCACAAAACTGGCAGTATGGATACTTTGCTAAGTAGTGCAGGGCGTGCGGCTAATAAGTTTGCGTTTGATATAATGCTTGAGAAGGGAGCCAATCCAAATGCTATCATCGGATTAAAGGGGCGCTCAACAAAAGACGCTATAGAAGCAAGGTCTAGGCACTCTTCAGGAGAAGAGGCTGAGATATATAAATCTATGCTAGATAAATTGGAAAACTACACTCCAAATAACCGGTTGCAAGAAGATATTAGCGCAGGAGCAGAGGAGGTTGCAGATTTAGAGCCTTCAATAAACTCCATAGATATGGAAGAGATTAATCATGCGAATGAAATATTAAATGAACTGCTGGATTATAACCCAGAATGTGGGATGTTGTTTATGGAGTATAGTGCAAATAAAACTGAGTCCAATAAAAACGCTCTAAAGGGTAGTTTAAATAGTGAGTTTTCAACCACAGGTGCCAAGGTTGTTCAAAACGCGCTGGACTGGCTAGAAGGAGATATAGTAGATTCAAGTGGTATAGCTGTTAGTCATTTAGGAGAAGAAAGTGATTCTGAAACGTTTTAAAATGATATTATTGATTTAAATAATATTGTCTGTATTATCTCTTGAACATGTCGAAATGTTTAATAATTTAAGAGGACGCATTATGAATCAATTTATAGGTCAACAGGCCCCTAATTTTACTGCAAAAGCAGTTATGCCAGATAATTCTATAGATGACAACTTCAACTTAAAGGAGTATTTGCATGGTCACAAGGCTATTATTTTCTTCTATCCATTAAATTTTACTTTTGTTTGTCCGTCGGAAATTATTGCTTTCAACAATAGATTGGGAGAGTTTTACTCTAGAAATACTAAGCTTATTGCTATTAGTGTAGATTCTCATTTTTCACATCATGCATGGAAAGAAATGCCGGTTCATAAAGGTGGTATTGGTGATATTCAGTTCCCTATGGTTTCTGATATTAAGAAAGAAATTTCATCAGCATATAATGTTCTACATGATGATGGTGTTTCCTATAGAGCTACTTTTCTTATTGATGAGGAGTTTAATATTAGGCATTATTTGGTAAATGACTTGCCTTTGGGAAGAAATGTTGATGAAACATTACGTATGATTGATTCTCTAGATCACCATACTAAGCATGGGGAAGTATGCCCAGCTGGGTGGCAAAAAGGCGATCAAGGTATGAACCCAACTAAGCAAGGTGTGTCCGATTATCTAACTTCAAATGCTGAAACTCTATAGATAATAATGCTCAATAGTTTGTTTGCTCGTAAAAACGGGGCTACATATTCTGAAGAGACCATTGATATATTGCGCCTTATTAGGAGCGAAAATGTTGGTCCCCGTACTTTTGCTCAGCTAATAAAGTTTTTTGGTTCAGCGGTCAAGGCTCTTGATAATATAGGGGATTTTTCTCTCAAAGGTGGCAGGTCAAAGCCTATAAAAATATTTTCAAAAGCTGCCGCAGAAAAGGAAATTGAGTGGCTATCTAAAGAAAATGCTCACTTGCTAACCTATAAGGATTTTAATTACTCCCAGCTTTTATTGCAAATACACGATTTTCCACCGGTGATTTGCTATAAGGGGAATGTTGATCTTTTGAATTCTAAAAAAATTGCTGCAATTGTTGGTGCTAGAAATAGTTCTATTAACAGTCGATCATTTACTAAACAAATTGCCGCTGATTTAGTTAAGGCTGATTATGTTACGGTTTCCAGGTTGGCAAGAGGAGTTGATACTGCGGTCCATGAAGCAAGTGGTGAAAAAACTATAGCCGTTGTTGCGGGTGGTATAGACCATATATATCCACCTGAGAATAAAAAGCTTTATGAGAAGATTGTTAACGAGGCTTTGCTTGTAGCTGAGCTTCCTATTGGCAGCAAGCCACTAAGCCAGCATTTCCCGCAACGTAATAGGATAATCTCCGGTCTTTCACTGGCAACTATAGTGATAGAAGCTGGGTTAAAATCAGGTTCTTTAATTACGGCTAATTACGCCCTTGAGCAGAATAGAGAAGTTTTTGCGGCCCCTGGATTTCCTTTAGATCCTAGATGCATGGGAAGTAATAAGTTGATTAAAGACGGGGCATATTTACTTGAATCAAGTGCGGATGTTATTTCTAATATAGCATCTTATAAAAAGTTACAACTATCTTTTGAAGAAACATATAGCAGTAATGATAGCTTTAAAGCTCCTATAGATAATAGGGATTTTAATATTACTAAACAAGATAGAGAGATGGTAATAACACTTCTTTCATCGACTCCAGTGACTTATGAATTGCTGCTAAGTGAAACAAAGCTTGCAATGCCAGTTATTTATACTATATGTTTAGAGCTTGAGCTTGCTGGAAAAATTTCCAGGCATGCTGGTAATAGAATCTCATTAGTATATTAAGTATGAAGTTAGTAATTGTTGAGTCTCCTGCGAAAGCAAAGACCATAAATAAATATCTCGGAAATGATTTTAAGGTAATAGCATCTTTTGGACACATAAGAGATCTTCCATCAAAGAATGGATCTGTCTTACCAGAAGAAGATTTTGCTATGAAATATGATATTTCTGATAAAGCAACGAAGTATGTTAGTGAAATTGTAAAACTAGCCAAAAAAGCTGATGAAGTATACCTGGCAACGGATCCAGATCGTGAAGGAGAATCAATTTCATGGCATATTGCTGAAGTTCTGCGCTCTAAAAAAATTATCAATGATAATATTAAATTCAAACGTATTGCTTTTAATGAAATTACAAAAAAAGCAGTTCTTGCTGCTGTTGCAGCGCCTAGAGATATTTATATTGATTTAGTAAATGCACAACAGGCAAGGCGCGCACTTGATTACCTTGTGGGCTTTACTTTATCACCAATCTTATGGCGTAAATTACCCGGTTGCCGTTCTGCGGGCAGAGTGCAGTCTGTAGCCTTGCGTCTTATATGCGAGCGTGAAAGCGAAATTGAACATTTTAAGCGCCAAGAATATTGGGATATTGCGCTTGACCTACAAAATAGTGCAGGGGAATCATTTTTAGCCAAAATATCTCATATTGATGGCGTTAAATTAGAAAAATTCTCGATTGCAAATCAGGCAGCTGCAGATGATATTTTTTCTCGTTTAAAAGAACAAAATTTTACTGTTGATTCAATTAAAAAAAAACAGCAGAAACGTAATCCATCAGCTCCTTTTATAACATCATCTTTGCAGCAAGAAGCTTCAAGAAAGCTAGGATTTGGTGCTAAGAAGACTATGCAAATAGCCCAAAAATTATATGAAGGTATTGATATTGGCGGGGAGACAGTTGGTTTAATTACTTACATGAGAACTGACGGTGTTACTTTATCTCAAGATGCGGTAACAAGCATTAGATCTTTGATTGACGCTAAATACGGAAAAAAATATTTACCAGATAGTCCTAGGATATATAAATCAAAGTCGAAGAACGCACAAGAGGCTCACGAAGCTATTCGTCCAACTGACATATCCTTATTACCAGAAAAATGCGCAGATAAACTAGATAAAGATCATCTACGTCTATATGAGTTAATATGGAAGCGAACCATGGCTTGTCAGATGGAAAGCGTGCTGGTGGATATGGTTGGAGCGGATCTCCTTAGTGCTGATAAAAACTTTACCGCGCGCGCTACTGGTTCTACTATAGCATTTGATGGTTTCTATAAAATTTATCAAGAAGGGCGTGATGATAGCGAAGAAGAAAACAATAAAATGCTACCACCACTTTCTGAAGGAGAAAATATTGAAACAAAGAAAGTAAGTCCTGAGCAGCATTTCACAGAGCCACCACCGAGATATTCCGAGGCTAGTTTAGTTAAACGCATGGAAGAGCTTGGAATTGGACGTCCATCAACTTATGCCTCTATAATATCTGTCTTACAGGATCGCAAGTATGTAACCATTGAAAAGAAACGTTTTATGCCAGCTGATTTAGGTAGGTTGGTTACGGCATTTCTTGAAGGGTTCTTTGCACAATATGTAGAATATGATTTCACAGCGGAACTTGAAGCTGATCTAGATAAGATAGCGGAAGGAGACCTGGATTGGAAAACATTATTAAACCGATTCTGGACTGGTTTTAATGAAAATATCAATAAAGTTAGTGACCATAAAATTGGTGATGTGATTGATTATGTTGAAAAATCATTAGATTTTTACTTGTTTGGCGAAGAGGGGACTGAGGAGTATAAAAAGAAAAAAAATTGTAGCTCTTGTTCCAATGGTACTTTAGGCCTAAAGCTTGGTAAATATGGAGCATTTTTGGCTTGTAGCAATTATCCTGATTGTACTTTTAAACAGCAAATCACAAAAAGTGATGGTGAAAATAGTGATGACTCTTTTGCCATAATAGACAATACAAAGGAGCTTGGAAAAAACTCTGAAGGTGACCTGATTTACCTTAAAAAAGGCCCGTATGGGTGGTATGTACAAGTTGGGGAAGTAGGAAAAACTAAGAAAGATAAGCCAAAGCGTAGCCCTGTGCCTTCTGGTGTTAGCCTAGATAGTTTAGACCTGGGTGTAGCCTTAAAATTATTAGCATTACCTATGCATGTTGGTTCTCACCCAGAAACGGGCGAGGAAATATTAATGGGGATTGGTAGATTTGGTCCATATTTAAAGCATCAGAAGAAGTTTACTTCCATCCCGAAGGCGATTGATCCTTTTGCAGTAGACGTTCCACAGGCTCTTGAAATTATCGCGGCAAAAGCTGCTAAAGTCAAAAAGTAGATGTTAAAAAACTAGCAAGGGCAAATTGCCTGAGCTAGTGCTTTTTATTAGGTTCCAGAGATTATAAGTTTACTCATAATCTCTATATGAATTTAGACCAAGTTTATGCGCTGATTTATTAAGATTTATGGATATCAGCGTTTCTGTCTGATGTAACAACAATCTAATTCGCCTGAAGATGGCAAGAGACCTACTCGACTGCTTTTTATTAATACCCATCGCTATGATTTAAGGTAAGTACTACTAAGGATATCTTACCTATTCCGTGGTGTCATAGATTTCCAGGGTCTTTTTGAGTATAATTTCCAATGAGAAATCTTCGCTAACATGTTTTCTAGCTGCCTTTGTCATTTTTGATGCTTCCTTAGAACTAAGCATAGCTAGGCAGCTCTCGATTCTTTGCGCTAGTTGATCGCTATCATTGGGTTGAACGTGAAATCCAGTCACTCCGTTTTCTATTGTTTCCATAGCTCCACCAATATTAGTGGCAATAACTATTTTTTCCATAGATTGTGCTTCTATTATAGTGCGCCCAAAAGCTTCTGGTTCTATTGAAGTTGAGAGAACTATGTCTGAAATGCCATATAAACCAATCATATTGGGCTCGTTGCCAAATAGTTGAACGCGATTTTGAATTTTATATTCACATATCTTATCTTTAAGTCGCATAACGTAGGCTGGGTGTTTACCAAGATCACCAGCCATAATACAATAAAAATTTAGATGCTTTATTTTTTCTAATGCGTCAATTAATACCATCTGACCTTTCCACTCGGTCATTCGCGATGGTAGTAATAACACAGGGGTGTCGCTTGGCACATTGTATTTATCTCGAAGTCTTGTTATTGCCTCAGGAGCGAGAGCTTTTTGAGCAAAATCATGGTGATCAACTCCTCTATAAATCACTGTAATTTTTTTTTCATCAACTTTGTAATTATCAACTATGTGTTTTTTAACAAATTTTGATACAGCAATAACTTTGCTGCCATCGGTCATGACGCTATTATATAATTTTTTGATGCGGGTTTTGAAATTATACACCCCATGAAAGGTTGTGATTAGGCGTATACCTGTTTTTTTAGAGGCCATATAACAACTCCATGCAGGAGCTCTGGATCTAGCATGTATAATATCCACATTTAATTGACGGATAATATCTGAAATTTTGCAGGCATTGCGCCATATAGTAAAAGGATTTTTACTCGCAACGTTCATCGTAATGTGCTTAGATCCAGCTTTTTCTAGAGGTTCTACTAAAGGGCCTCCCGCTGAAATTACTATTGAATGATTGCCAGAATCCACAACTTTTTTTGCGATTTCAAGAGTTCCACGTTCAACGCCACCAGAAATAAGTGCGGGCACTACTTGTAGAATAGTTTTTTTATGATATTTTTGATCTATGGCCATTAATTATACATCCTATGACTAATATGAATAGTTTATATACTGAAAATAACAAAAACTTTATTATATATCATAAACTAAACTCTTCTGAAAAGAAAGCTCCTTCTATCATTTTTCATCATGGATTAATGTCTAGTATGAATGGATCTAAAGCTCTTTATCTAGAAAAATACTGCCAAAAGCGTAATTATAACTTTATTCGCTTTGATAATTTTGGTCACGGGCAGTCTTCTGGTCGGTTCGTAGATCAGAATATTAGCACTTGGTTGGAGGGATTGAATTTAGTGATTAAAGAGCTTACTAATGGACCTGTGCTACTAATTGGTTCAAGTATGGGCGGCTGGATTACTATGCTAAAAGCCATAGAATCTCCCGAGATTGTAAGGGGTATAATCTGCATTTCAGCAGCTCCGGATTTTACCGAGGAATTAATCTGGGATAAAATTACCACCGAACAAAAAACAAAATTACTTAATGGTCAATCAATCGATATTAAGGGTGATGATCCAAATTGCAGTCATTCATATCCTATTAGTAATCAATTGATCGTAGATGGAAGAAGACATTTATTGCTGAATAAGGAGCGTATTAATATCACATGCCCAGTTCATCTGATTCATGGTATGCAAGACACAGGAGTGCCTTATGAAATCGCAGAACGTATAATGTCCAGGATGGATAACACTAAAACAGTATTGAAACTAATCAAAGATGGTAGCCACGCCCTTTCTAGAGAAGAAGATATGCAAGTAATTTGTGATTCAATTGAAGAATTATTAGTTAGTTAATTGTTGTCTAATAAATAAGTGATTTCAAGGGTGATAAGTTTGGTGCACCCGAGAGGAGTCGAACCTCTAACCTCTTGATTCGTAGTCAAGTACTCTATCCAATTGAGCTACGGGTGCGTATAGACATAGTGTTTTTGAGTTGAGGTTTGAAGGACTTTTTTCCTCGGTCGCTTTTATCTAATAGAGCTTCCTCGTTATTCCTACTCAAACTCCAATTAAATTCACTATAGCTTAGTTATAGCTATAATTATTTACCTAAGAGATATATAATTTCTTATTTTTAACAATCAGGAGCAAAGATTTTATCTCCTTATGTTTTGCCAAATATCAACTACAAGTGTTTAGTTTGAGTTTTAATTAAACCGTATTAATACGATTTAAAATGGCTCCTCGGGCCGGATTCGAACCAGCGACCGAACGGTTAACAGCCGTTTGCTCTACCACTGAGCTACCGAGGAATAAAATAATAGCATATGATGATTAAATCGATAGAATCAGCACATGGTGCACATACTTATAACAAAACTTCCGTTCTGGGTCTATAGTTTTTTTATAAAATACTTGAAATATTTAGTAACAAAACTTTCATTGCCAATATATGTAATTATTATGTAATATATTTTTATATTAAT
>JAQXDF010000040.1 GCA_029251475.1 Rickettsiaceae bacterium | reverse complement strand
AAAGAACAAAATCGAATTGTTCAATCGAAAATTAAGTGCAAAATTGTTAATTTAATAATTGCTGCATAGAATTTTGCTATAAGAAATCTCAGCTCTTGGATACGCCATGCAACAACGCCACTCAAAGTAGAAAATCATTTAAATAATATCATTTTACATATGCGCCTGACTTGCACATCATATTTTTATGAGATAGTATTATTAATTAACGTTAGAATAACGAATATTCAGACTATTATTATTTAAATACAGCCTTTATGGGAAAAGTTTTTATAGTTGAAGATAATGCATTAAACCTAAAGCTATTCTGTGACTTGTTAGCCATGAAAGAGCACGATGTTATTGTCTCACGAGATGGTTTTAATATTTTAGAAACTACCTTAAAAGAACGCCCGGATCTTATTCTTATGGATATTCAACTTAATAGCGGCGTTTCTGGTCTAGACCTAATACAAGAA
Source organism: Rickettsiaceae bacterium (assembly GCA_029251475.1). Taxonomy (GTDB): domain Bacteria; phylum Pseudomonadota; class Alphaproteobacteria; order Rickettsiales; family Rickettsiaceae; genus Megaera_A. The sequence goes on along the minus strand of JAQXDF010000040.1, from coordinate 87,614 downwards.
CTCAAAAATAATCAACATACTAAACATATTCCAATTATTGCTATCACAGCTTTTGCAATGAGAAATGATGAAGAGCGCATTTCTAGAACTGGATGTGATATGTATTTGTCAAAACCTGTGTCGATCAAAAAATTCTTTGAATCAATTGATATTTTTATTAACCCAAATAACAACGCATAATCACATGACTGCAACTATATTAGTCGTAGACGACCTAGATGCTAACCTCAAGTTACTAGAAGCAAAATTACTAAGCGAATATTACACAGTGATCACAGCAAATAGCGGTATAGAGGCACTGAAAATCTTATCTCAAAATAAAATAGACATAGTGTTATTAGACATAATGATGCCTGGTATGGATGGCTTTGAAGTGTGCAAGCAAATTAAAGCTAATACAGAAACAACTCATATACCAGTGGTTATGGTAACTGCGCTATCTGATATTCAAGACAGGGTCAAAGGACTAGAAGCAGGAGCTGATGAATTTCTAACAAAGCCAATAGATGACACGGCTCTTTTTGCTAGAGTTAAATCTCTAACTAGAGTGAAAACAATAATTGATGAACTAAAATTGAGAAATAACGCAGTATCTCAGCTAGGTGGGAAAATGACCGATCTCAAAGAGAATTTTACCGACAGCAAAATCTTACTACTTGATGACGATATAATTCAGGCAAAAAACATCAAATCAAGCCTAGCCTCTCTTAGCGAGCAAGTTCAGATATTGACCTCTCCAGATAGCATAGATAGCCTTGGATCTTTTATTCCTGATGTAATTATAATCAGCTGCCAGCTAGATGTAGTAGATCCGCTGCGTATTGGCGTAATGCTGAGAGCTAAGCCAAATTTCAAGAATGCTATACTTATATTGCTGGCTGAAGAAGAGAATATGCCTATGGTTATTAAAAGCATGGAGCTGGGTATTAACGACTATTTTATTTACCCAGTTGATAAAAGTGAACTACAAGCTCGCATCAAAACACAACTACGTAGAAAACATTATCAAAATACTTTAAGAACTCAACTCGAAGAAAGCATAGATCTATCCACCAAAGATGGCCTAACTGGTCTATTCAATCGACGCTATTTTAATATACATATAAAACAAATGTTTGATAAAACGCAAAAATCTGACAAAAATATATGTATAATGATGCTAGACATAGATTACTTTAAAGAAGTTAATGATACTTATGGACATCCTTTTGGAGACATGGTTCTTCAGACCATATCCAATACATTAAAAACTTCATTTAGAATAACCGATCTCATTGCAAGATATGGTGGCGAAGAATTTGTAGTACTACTTAATAATATTGAAATTGAAGATTGTAGTATTATTGCCGAAACAATAAGATCTAATGTAGAAAATCTATCATTTGTTATCCCAGGGCAGAATAAATCAATTAAAAAAACCACTTCTATTGGCATAGCTGAATTAAAATCAGGGGAGTCTGTAGAGGATTTCATTACAAGAGCAGATAGAGCTCTTTATCAAGCAAAGGACGAGGGAAGAAATAGAGTCGTTACTGGATAATCCACTCGCTATTTGTGGCTTTAGATATCTTTCTTATTTAAAGCTATCAGATAAAACTCGCTAGATTCTTTTCGACTTGATTCTGGTTTAAAATGCTTCACTTTTTCAAAATTCTGCTTAACCATCGTAAGGAGGTCATTTTCTGCTCCGCCTCGGAATATTTTTGCTACAAAACATCCACCAGGTTTTAGAATTGTTAAAGCAAATACCAGCGCATTTTCGCATAAATCCAATATGCGCAAATGATCTGTTTGACTATGACCAGTAGTGTTTGCAGCCATGTCGCTCAGAACTACATCTGCTAATCGCCCATCTAAAGAATTAATTATAAAGTCCTTAGCATCTTCATCAAAAAAATCTTTCTCAAAAGAAGTTACGCCAGCTATACTTTCCATAGGCAACAAATCAATAGCTACAAGTTTGTTTTTAGAAGATGCAGTGTCCGACTTTATGATTTTTGCAGCGACCTGACTCCAGCCACCAGGTGCAGCGCCCAGGTCAATAACATTGGCTCCTGGACTTAATATACGAAACTTGTCGTTTATTTCGATTAACTTATATGCAGCCCTTGATTTATAGCCATCTAGTTTAGACTTAGCGATAAATGGGTCGTTTAATTGACGTTTTAACCACGTCGTAGAAGAAGATTTTCTGCGTTTAGCAGTTTTGACTTCCGTGAACTTTCCTCTATACCCAGTTGAAGATGACATTGTTTTTACCTATTTGCTGTAGCATAATTATCAAGAACAGAATTAACGAATCCTATTTCGCTATCATCGAGCATATTGCTTGCTATATCAGTATACTCATTCAAAATGACCTTATACGGAGTCTCTGGGAAATATTTAATTTCGCATATAGCTACACGTAAAGTAGCATGCAAAAGACTTGGCAGGCTGGCTAATGTCCATTCTTTTGTAAGATATTGTTGAATTAATGCATCAATCTCTTCTAAGTTCTCATGGGCAAACTTCACTAACTCTTTCAGGTGATTATAGCTAGGCTTTAATTTAAGTTTAGTGTTTGACTGTAAGTCATGATCGCTTTTAACATCTTGATCTTTATAAAAATCTATTATTCTTAGTAAAATGGTATCGATATCAGAATCATTAGTATCATTTTTAAATTGATACAGCGCTTGAATAGCAGCAATACGAGCAATAGATTTAGTATTTAATTGAGGCTTCGACATATATAATTATTTTATTAAATTTAGTCATAATTCACGCTGATTCTAGCAAAAGAAACTCATTAGGCAAATTAATAATATTATATATAAAAAATAATTAACTCCAGATAGCTCTAGCATAATCAGTTCAGGTCTATTTTTCAGTTGTAATTTTTCTAACAAATGGTATAAAAATTTGATCGTTATCATTTCTGTAACAATATTTTAAAGGTTTCCCTGTGAACAAGTTTATAAAAATAATATTTTTCTTTGTAGTAACATCTTTTTCCTTAACTACAATTGCAGACAAAATTGAAAAAATAAGTATAAGCGGCAATCAGAGGATTGAAACATCTACTATTAGCGAATACCTAAGAATAAATATAGGCGATGAATATACTCCTAGAATCAAAAATATAGCTATTAAAAATCTATATGACACCTCTCTTTTCGAAAATATAAATATCGACTATATTTCAGGGGTCCTAGAAGTTAAAGTACAAGAAACTCCTTTTGTCAGTAAAGTAGAATTCAAAGGAAATTCAAAAATTAAAACCAAATTACTATCCGATGAGCTATCCACTTCCGCTGGCGAAAGCTTGAGAAAAGCAAAAATATGGTCCGACGTAGAAAAAATAAAAGAAATCTACAAACGCTCTGGAAGATTTTCTGTTCATGTAAAATCTAAAATTGAAACTCAAAAAAATAATAGAGTAAAGGTGATTTTTGATATTCAAGAAGGGCCTAAGACTGGAATAAAAGAAATTTATTTCGTAGGAAATGATAACTATAAAGACTCAGAATTAAAGTCTATTATCATGACAAAGGAATCTAGGTGGTTTAGGTTTCTGGAAACTAATGATGCATATGATCCAGATAGAATTGAATTAGATAAGCACCTGCTCCATCAGTTTTATAGCTCCGTAGGCTTTGCGGACTTTGTAATTATTTCTACTACTGCCGACTTGCTCCCTACCAAAGAAGGATTTATTATTACTTACTCCATAGAGGAAGGAACTAAATATTCATTGGGGAAAATAGGCTTAGATAACAAACTAACCAACATTGATGACAAAGAAATATGGAAGTTTATTAAACAAGATGAAGGTCAGGTATTTAACTTAGGTAAAATGCAAGATATGGCTGATAAAATAGCTGGATACCTTGCAAGCGAAGGATATCCTCAAGTCGACGTTAGTCCTAAAATCACACCCAACAGAGAGACTGGGGTTGTTGAGGTGACTATGGTCGTAGACCAAGCTGATAAAATCTTTATCAATAAAATTAACATTGAAGGTAATTTAAAGACAGAAGATCATGTTATTAGAAGACAATTAAAAATATCAGAAGGTGATATTTTTAATCGCTCAAAGATCGAGAGAGGAGAAAGGAATATTCGTTATTTAGATTATTTTGGACGTTTTGCTTTAAAGATGGCTCCTACAAAGAAAAATGATCGCTATGATATAAATATTGACGTAGAAGAAAAATCTACATCTTCTATTGGACTAGACCTAGGTTACAACACCTCTGGTGGTCCATTTGGTAGAATATCTTTCATAGAAAGAAACCTCGTTGGAACTGGTAGAATATTAAATACTGGCGCTCAAATAGGTAGAAAAAGTGTTCATTACTATGCTGGAATAACTGACCCAGCATTTATGGATAAGGACTTATCCGTTGGAGTTAATTTTTTCCGAAGAGAAGATGGAAAAGGTAGTGGGTTTGCTAATGGAGAGCAAAAATACTCTTCTACGTCAACTGGCGCAAGAACCTCTGTTGGCTATGATATCACAGAGGACTTATCTCATGAAGTTGATTACTTAATCAAGAAAGATCATTTGAGTAATGCTGGCGATAAATCATCTATCTTCATTCAAGAACAGATAGGTACTTACATTAGTTCGGTCATCAACCATAGTCTGACTTATGATAGATTAGATAATAGAGGTTTACCAAAAAACGGATATTTGATCTCTGGAACACAAGAATTTGCTGGCCTAGGCGGGGATGTTAAATACATCAAGCACGAAATTGATGGTAAATATCTCAAATCTTTCTTTGAAAATAAATATACTCTGCAATTTTCTGCAGCAACTGGCCATATACAAGGAGTTGGTGGCAAAAAAGTAAAAATTTCTGATAGATTTAATGTTGGTGAGCATAGCTTAAGAGGATTTGCTAACTCTGGTATAGGAACAAGGGACAAACTAACAAAAGAAGGTCTAGGAGGGCAAAAATTCTATACATTTGGAGCGGAACTTACCTTCCCGCTAGGCGTTCCAGAAGAGTTTAATGTAGCTGGCTCAGTATTTATGGATGCTGGTTCTTTATGGGATGCAGATTCAAAAGCTACCTCCACTTCAGGTTTTCATAATAGCAAGTCGCTCAGAACTTCTGTTGGTTTTGGAGTGACATGGATTACAAAAATTGCACCTATTAGACTGGATTGGGGCTTCCCAATTAAGAAAGAAAAATATGATGAAACTGAAATGTTCCATATTAAATTTTCAACTAGTCTGTAATAGTATTTATAGTGCAAAATTTAGGCAAGATATGCAGTATCTAATTAAACTCATATCTTGCTGAAAATATAGTTCTTTTGGGTATAAAATGGTGATTATATGAATCAACATAACTGATCTTTAACTATTAAAATACTCAATAATACTGATATATAGGTATATTTATGAATTTTATTCGCAATGTTTTTTTGTTGCTTATTATTACTCCTTTGGCTGCAATAGCTCAAGATCCAATTTCGCATGATACTACTGCAGAACAAGAGAAACCTACTGATTTCCAAGCACGAATTGCAGTAGTTGATATTGAATCAATTTTTGAGCATTCGCTAGCAATTGATAGTATCAAGAGATCAATTGACAATATAAGCACATATATTCAAGACGAGCTCTCGGCCAAGGAGGCTGAATTAAAAAAAACAGAATCAGACCTTGTTAACCAACGTGAAAAACTCGATCCTGAAGAATTTAAAAAACAACTATTCAACTTCAATCAAATGGTTAGCTCGACCCAACAGGAAATGCAGAAAAAAAAGATTGCACTAGAGCAAGCTCATGCGTCGTCTTTAGCTGAAGTGCAAAAAAATGTTTCTGCTATCATTAGGGAGCTGTCCAAAAAACATAATTTTAATATAGTATTTCCAAGCACTCAAGCCCTGTATGTAGATAATAATTTAAATATAACGTCTGAAGTTGTTAGTATTTTAAATGAGAGACTAAAATCCGTAGAAATAAATTATAAACACACAACTCTTAAAACCAGCAAATAAAATAAATAGATCAGGTAGCCAGACACACAGCAAGCCACGGCTAAAACATATTGCCAGACACTATAGTGAATTAGATGAAGGGCGAATAGGAGCGGCGAGAGAAGCATAGCAAGCTAGGAGATCTAGGAGCAACAACGTCCCTAATCAAAATATAGCGCCTACTTTCTAACTCTTGATTCTCCATCCTTTATTAATCAGGCGGGTTAATAATGTGCATATAAGTATATTAGCCACGATTAAGAAGCATACACCATAACTTATGTTACCATCAGCCTGACCTGTTATGCAATATCTGAACCCATCTACCATGTAGAAAAATGGATTCATCTTATTTACATATTGAAACATCATTGGCAATGACTTTACTGAGTAGAAAGTTCCAGATAGGAATGATAATGGAGTAATAAGATAGCTAGTTATAGCTGAATGTTGATCAAACGAATTGGATATTAACCCTGAAAGAATGCCTAATTGCCCCAGCAAAGTACACGAAGCAAGTACATAAAATATCAATAAAAACGGATGATATAAGCTATATTCAATAAAAAATGATAAAGCTATAGAAACCGAAATTCCAACCAATAATCCGCGTAAAACAGATCCTATAGTAAATGCTAAGATTATTTCAAAGCTACTCAAAGGTGGAATTAATATATCTGAAATATAACCAAGCATTTTACTCATGATAAAAGAGGAAGAGCTGTTAGCAAAAGCATTCTGTATAATGCTCATGATAATCAATCCATATCCCATAAAGTTGATAAATTCAATTCCATCTATGCTAGGTCTATTTGGTCCAATGGCTAGCACAAACACTGCCAAAAAAATCAGAGCAGATGCTACTGGGGTTAAGATAGTTTGGTTATATACACGCATAAATCGGTACACTTCTCTTTTAGATAGAGTATATGCGCCGTACCAGTTAATTTGTTCCACGAGAGCTATTTTTAATTATTTTATATAAATATTGTTTATAACATGATATATTTCTCAGGAATTTTTGTCACGTACTATTAACCAACTAACACTAAAAAAATATGTCTAAAAAGCTTTTTATCAAAACATATGGATGTCAAATGAACGTCTATGATTCAATAAAAATGCAAGAACTATTAACTCCATTTGGTTTTGAATCTACTGATGATATGAACGATGCAGATATGGTGATTTTAAATACCTGTCACATCAGAGAAAAAGCATCTGAAAAAGTTTATTCCGAGCTAGGACGAGTAAAAAAAGCGAAAGATTACAGGCTAGAACAAGGACTTGGTGATATGATTATTGCAGTAGCTGGGTGCGTTGGACAAGCGGAAGGAGAAGAGATTTTTAGGCGTGCACATTATGTTGATATCGTAGTTGGGCCACAATCTTATCATACATTACCCGACTTGGTAGCCAAACTAGCTAGATCGGAGAAGCGCCTGATAGATCTTGATTTTGTTGAAGAAGAAAAATTTGATAATTTACCCACAAACTACCAAGGTCAAGGGGCTAGTGCATTTGTATCGATTCAAGAAGGATGTGATAAATTCTGTACATTTTGTGTTGTTCCATATACTAGGGGAGCTGAATTTTCAAGAAAAGTAGAAGAAATATATCGGGAATCAATGGCCGTGGTAGAAAATGGTGCATTAGAAGTACATCTACTTGGGCAAAATGTTAATGCTTATCACGGTAAAGCAGGAGATGACGCCATCTACTCAATAGCTGATTTAATTCGTCATGTTGCTAAAATAAAAGGCCTTGAAAGAATTCGTTACACGACCTCTCACCCAAGAGATATGGATGATGATTTAATTGCATTGCATGGCTTAGAACCAAAATTAATGCCCTTTTTGCATTTACCAGTCCAGTCAGGATCAAACAAAATTTTAAAAGCTATGAATAGAAAACATAGCCGGGAAGAATATATAACAATCATTGATAAGCTAAGAGTAGCTCGACCAGATCTAATACTATCTTCAGATTTCATTATAGGATTCCCTGGAGAAACCGATGAAGATTTTGCCGACACCTTAGACCTTGTAAAAAAAGTTGGTTACGGCCAATGCTTTTCTTTTAAATACAGTCCAAGACCAGGAACTCCAGCCGCTTCAATGAAACAAGTGCCCGAAGAAGAAAAAGTAAAGAGATTGGCAATTTTACAAGAAGAGCTTTTTAAGCAGCAATTACTATTTAATGAAAGTTGCGTAGGAAAGATAATGCCGGTATTATTTGAAAAAACAGGAAAGTTTGATGGCCATATCGTTGGTAAAACAGAATATATGCAATCTGCATATATAGATAATGTTGATAAAAGCTTGATTGGTAAAATAGTTAATGTAAAAATCACTAAGGGGTCTGCCATTAGTGTGTCTGGTGAAGTAATTTAGATATGATATTAAGGTTTTTAATTTTCTGTACCAAAATGGCCTTATTATGCTCTTTAGTAGGCATCCTTGTAGTTGGTTATATTTTTTATTATTACAGCCTAGACTTACCAGATTATTCTCAACTTAAGAAATATCATCCTCCATTAATTACCAGGATATATTCATCCGATGCAAAATTGATGGAAGAATATGCCAGAGAGCATAGGATATTTGTACCTATTAGTGCCGTGCCAAAGTCATTAATTGAAGCCTTTGTTGCAGCAGAAGATAAAAATTTCTATAGCCATGAAGGCGTCGATATCGTTAGTATAATACGCGCAGCGGTTAACAATGTCTCCCGAATTATTAACCATAAACGCGTTGAGGGTGGCTCTACTATTACTCAACAAGTAGTGAAAAACTTCTTATTAACATCTGAGCGTTCATTGGAGCGAAAAATCAAAGAAGCTATTTTGGCTTATATGATCAGTCAAAGCCTGACAAAAGAAGAAATATTGGAATTATATTTAAATCAAATATATCTTGGCAAAGGAGCTTATGGAGTAGCCTCTGCTGCTTTGAATTATTTCAATAAATCTGTTGAAGAACTTACTCTAAATGAATCAGCCGTATTAGCATCTCTTCCAAAAGCGCCATCAAAATATAACCCAGAACGTGATTACGGGCGCGCCGTAGAACGTAAAAACTACGTATTAGGACGAATGTATGAAGATGGATACATAACAGAAGAGCAAGCCAAAGAAGCCATGGCTGAACCTATAAAGCTTATAAAGTTTGATAAAATCCAAACTCTAGATGCAGACTTCTATGCAGAAAAAGTAAGGGAAGAAGTCGTTGGAATGTTCGGAGAAGAATATTTTTATACTGCTGGCCTAAATATTTTTACATGTGCTGACTCCAAAATGCAGAATGCGGCAGCAAGCGCTTTGCGTTCAGGCATAAAAAAATATGATTATCAGCGTGGATATAGAGGACCTTTAAAAAATATTGATATTAAAAATTGGGAAGAAACTTTGAGCTCCCTGCCCAAGCCTTTAGGAATACGTAATTATCAATTAGCTGTCGTATTAGATGTCAAACACAATGATGCAAAGATAGGTTTGTCTAATAAAAATACTGCGCATATTTTCTTAAAAGACATGAAATGGACTGCCACAAAGATTTTATCAGTACATAAAATATTAAAAGCCGGTGATGTTATAGTCGTAGCAAAAACTAAAGACAATTATGTGTTACAACAAATACCACAGGTCAATGGTGGTATTATGGTAGTAGAGCATAAAACAGGACGTGTTCTTGCTTCTGAAGGTGGATATGATTTTGATGTAAGTAGATTTGATCGCGTCACTCAAGCAAAACGTCAACCTGGATCTTTGATTAAACCATTTGTATATTTGGCCGCTCTTGAAGCTGGAGCAAAACCTACCGATATTTTTGATGATGCTCCAATAGAAATAGAGCAAGGCCCTGGCCTGCCATTATGGACACCTCAGAATTATGAAAAAAACTTCCTAGGTCCTATAACTATGCGCATGGGGCTTGAAAAATCTCGCAATACTGTCACGGTCAGAGTTGGTGAATTTGCTGGATGGAAAGCTATAGGAGAAATTATAAGACGCTTTGGTATTAACGATAACCCTATGGTGGTTCCATCTATGGTTCTTGGTGCTCTTGAAACCACTTTGTCTAGAATGACTATGGCATATAGCATTATTGCTAATAACGGTCGTATGGTTGAACCTCACTATATTGAGCTTATTAAGGACAGCAAGGGTAATGTAATATATAAACGAGACTATACTGAATGCCCAGAATGCAAATCATATTTACTAGACGAAAATGGGAAAATAATCACTCCAAAAATTGAGCTAGAAAAAGGTAACATTATTACTGACGAAGCAAGTGATTATCAAATTATCTCTTTAATGATGGGTGGTATACAGCGTGGAACAGGCAGAAATGCTAAACATCTTAAACACATAATTGCAGGCAAAACTGGAACTACTAACCAATCTAAAGATGCTTGGTTCATGGGTTTTACGCCTAAAATTGTAGTCGGAACTTATGTAGGTTATGATGGTCCAAGAAGCCTAGGTAAGTATGCTTCTGGAGCATCTATTGCCTTACCTATATTTTCAAATTTTATGGAAAATGGCTATAAGGATGAGCCTTCCGTTGATTTTATTGTTCCTGATTCTATAAACTTAGCAATGGTAGATTACAAAACAGGAGAGTTGTCCACTAAAAAGGGTTCCATTATGGAGGCTCTTAAAGCAGATACACCCCAAAAATCAGATAATAAAAAACTTGAAATTATAGAATCAGACATAATTCAAGGACCACAAACACAAGTTAGCGATCCCTTTGATAAAATTCAGGACCATGACGGCTCACAAGAAATTTATTAAAATATAACTATAGGTTCAATTATGTTTAAAGAAAATAGTGATTCATCGTTACCTTGTTGCTCTTTGCGATCTATTTTTCAAAATATCCAAAATCTAGGAGAGACCATAGCTAATCTAAGCAGCTTATGTTCTTCTTCAAACCAACCCAACCAGACACATAATTACCAATCACCAATAAGAACTAGAGAAAACAAAAACAATGCATATCACACTTCTTCTGGAACGAGCCTAGATCATAACTGTCTATCTCCAATCATCGAGAGAGAAGACGATGACGATGGTTGGCAAGATTTAAGTGGGGATTCATCCTGTTATGAAGACTGGCAGCATGTAATTGACAACCCAGGAGGGGTATAATGTGTATTTTTACCTACACTCAATACTAAGCTTTTTCTAGATTCTTATCGCCTTCGGAATCCTTATCAGATTCTATTTCCATTGGGTCCGACTGAGAAGTAACTAGATGGAAGCGCTGCAGAGATTCTTGTGACTTTTTCATACCACCTTCAATACCCATTTTACTAATATTACGAGCTTTAGATAAAAAGTTGCGATTAAACGAAGCAGCAAACTTATCATAATGATTCACTGCGCCAGACAGACTGCTTCCCAAGCGAGCCGAATGATCTGCCATAGTGCCAACTGAGGATAATAATTTCTTTACCTCTTCTATAATGAGTTGATGATTGTGCATCATCATTTGTTCAGAAATTTGGAATCTAGCAAATGATAGCATATTCATCAAACCCGCCGGACCTACTGGAAAAATATTTGCCTTCCAGGCCTTATTCATAAACTCTCCATCTGCCTCAATAATTTTTTCAATAGCATGCTCTGATGGCACGAACATTAAAGTAATTATATTTCCAATGTTTCTTTTTTTATCAAATAAGTTTTTCTTTACGCTTTCTGCATAATTTTTACTACTTAAAGAACGTAGATGCGTATTCATAGTTTTAGCTAAATTCTTAAAATCACCTCTGTCTTCTACTAAAAACTTAGAGGCTTTTGCATCTACCACCATTAATTTATCATTAGGTAGAAAGATTATAGAATCTGGGCGCAAAACTGAATCATCCTGCATCACATTATACTGCATAATGAAATCCAAATTAATTCGTAAACCAGAGGATATCAGAATGTTTTCAAGAGTTATTTCCGCCAAACTTCCTGCGCCAGATGGCGATAATAATGCATTTTTAATGACGTCGACTGTATCTTTTGATTGGGATATTTCTTTACTCAAAGCTCCAACCATATTGACAATTCGTTCAAATTCAGCGTTAAATTTTACGGATGTCTTGCTTATATTTTGCTCAACAGCATCTCGACTTTCTTTATTTTCTTTTTTGTGAATCTCAATTAATTGCTTAGATAGCTCATTACCCAAATCAAATAATGCCGCTTTAGTTGATTGCTTCGATTCATCTCTAAGTTTATCAAACTCTGAAATAAATTGTCCTTGATGAGTTAATTGACTAGATAGTTGTTCTATTTTTTTTATGTATTCAATTTTTATTTTTTCGAGATTTTCTATAAGAAGTTTATTGGAAAAGTCTGACTCCTCTAAAAAATTTAATTTTGCTTTTAACGAGATATTTTTATACATCACGTATATAAAAGATACCACTAATATCAATGATACTATACGCATGAAATATATCATCTAAACCTTCAAACTCTCCAAAAAATCTCTAATTTCTTGCCTAGCTGCTACATGCGACAAGCTGAATGATTTAATAAAATTAGCTTTATCCAGATCAAGTAAAGTCAAACCATGTAAAAACAACTCTCTAAAAATCACGCGCTCGCTAAATCCAGGAGCTACTCGAAATGCAATACGTTTTGATATTTTATCTAGAGCCTCATGGACATTACGTTTATTTTGAGCATCTAAAGAACTAAGGCGATTACGCACTACTACCCAGTCAATTGACCCTTGATCTCTAGCGGCTCTTTCCATTTTTTGCTCCCATAGCATTTGGCTATATATAGATGGAGTAAAACTATTTATGTCCTTTGCATTAGCTTTCGCGATCACATCCAAATCAACAAAACTATCATTTATCGGAGTTATCACAGTATCGGCATATGAATGCGCGATACGCGAAAGATTAGTATGGCTCCCAGGAGTATCAATCACAATAAAATCAGCATTGTCCTTTGCTTTATTAAAAGCTTGTTCAAACTGATTTTTTTCCAGCATCTCTTTTTCAGACAAATTATCATTATCCACTCCCCTTAAGTGAAAATGCAAAGGCATTACCACTTGGCGGTCAGGGTTTTGTTTGTTATATGAATCTCGATTATTAATATAACTCGTTAGAGAATGTTGCCTTGAATCTGTATCGATAGTTGAAACTCTAAATCCACGATCTAATAGACCTACAATTAAATGCATGGAGCAAGTAGTTTTACCCGCTCCACCTTTTTCATTACCAACAACAAAAATACGAGGTTTCTTATTTTGACTCATAATTATCCTGTATGAATTGGTTCAGCAATCTTACGCCAAAACCCACTCCTCCCGCTGGACAAATTGGATTTTTTCCGTCTTTATCCCAAGCTGTTCCAGCAATATCAAGATGAGCCCATTTGACTCCTTCATCAATAAATCTTTCAATAAAATGCGCCGCAGTAGAGCTTCCTGCCATGCCGCCTTTATTTCCAATGTTAGCCATATCTGCAACTGGTGATTTTAACATCGCATCAAAATCACTATGCAAAGGCATTCTCCATAATTTTTCATTCACATCAGCGCCAGACGCAATTAATTTACTGGCTAGATCATCATCATTTGCAAAACAACCAGCGTAAGTACTAGCTAGCGCTACCAAAATAGCTCCAGTAAGTGTTGCAAGATCTATAACGCAATCTGGCTTAAAATTCTTCTGCAAGTATGTGACGCAGTCGCATAGCACAAGACGCCCTTCAGCATCGGTATTTAATACTTCAATAGTTTGCCCAGACATACTAGTTACCACATCTCCCGGCCTTTGTGCATTGCTGCCCGGCATATTCTCAACCAAACCAACTATACCAACAACATTGACCTTTGCGCTGCGCAAAGCTAATGCTTTCATAGCTCCAACTACTGCAGCAGATCCGCCCATATCATGCTTCATATCACCCATATTAGCTGACGGCTTAAGAGAAACACCTCCTGTATCAAAAGTAACTCCTTTACCAACAAAGCATACTGGATCTTGGTCAGACTCGCCACCTTCATATTTCATGATAACTAGCTTTGATTCACGAGCAGATCCTTGTCCCACGCCAAGCAATGCTCCCATGCCAAGATTTAGCATCTCACGCTCTCCAAGCACCTCAACATCAATTCCAAGTGGCTCAAGCTTTTCAACAATTCTTTCTGCATAGCTTTCTGGATACAATATATTTGGCACTTCGCTTACTAGATCTCTTGCGAAATAAACTCCCATAGCTATAGCTTTTTTCTCTTCAAGCGCTTTATATGCACTTTCTATATCTTCCACTATGATATTAAAATCCTTTGTAACAAATTTTTCTTCTTCTTTTTGCTTAGTCAGATATTTATCAAACTTGTACGAAGCTAATAAACCTCCGCTAGCAATCAAAGAAGATGCTTCGTTAACATCAAAACTTCCTATATTAGAATGTATTTTGATTCCAATATTAATAGCCTTAGAAGCCTTTGCATAAGAATATATTCTTCCGCCTATTTCTTCTAGCTGATAGGATTTTAGTTTTAATTCATCACCTATACCAACAACTATAATATCAGAAATCCCCCCTTCTTTGTCTGATGCCGTCAAAGATAGAACCTGCACCATCTGACCTTTAAATTTATTAGAATTTTTGATAGCCTTAGAGATAATGCCCTGATATTTATGATCAATATCTAAAACCTCACCTTCTATTTTCAACTGGTCATTTACCAATATAGCTATTGCTTCATTGTCATATAGATTTTTTTCTTCAAACGAAATATTTAACATTTTCTCCTCAAATAGTATTATGTTACACTAACATATTAAAATTAAACCTAGATTGGCAAGTTTGCAAGTATATTTACCGATGCTAGCTAATAAAAACCAAATTAAAGACAAACTATAAAATATGACTATATTTGAAACATACACTATGCTTTTTGTTGATACTTTAGTGAGCAATTTTGCATTTAATAGCTCTACAGAACTATCTATTCATGCAATGAAGATATTTGGACATTATAATGGCTATCTAATAATCATAATTTCTAGCCTAGCTTTCATGATATCATCATGTGTTAATTATATATTTGGCATGGCCTGTTATAAAATCCTATCTCCTTTAAACGCAAAAGAAGGAGCAAACAAAGATGAGAGAATAAAAAAATTACGATCTAGCTCATATTTGCCCCTAATGTTAATGCTTAGTGCGATTCCATTTTTTGGTAAATTCGTAATGCTATTTTCTGGCTTTTGTCAGATACCGCCTATAAAAGCTATTACTATAGGCTCTATATCTAGACTCGTATATTACTCTCTATTAATGTGGATATAATGCAAATTTACCAAACCAGTACTAAAGAAAGTTTTTTGCAGGAAATTGTAGATTTTGTAGGAGAGCATTACTCTAGAGACCTTTCAAAATTAAAAATTATATTGCCCAGTGCTCTGCTTTGTAGCGAGCTAGAAAAAACATTTATTACTAACTTTCAAACAAGCCTTCTTCCCACTATTATTCCCTTTAATGGTCTAATGGCCGAAAGTGAAGAAGTATTCCAAATTCCATCTCAGCAAATTGGTTGCATCAGCAAACTAGAAGAAAAAATAACGTTAGCGGCAACAATTCACTCTTACACAAAGCTTGGCTATAATTTAGCTCAAAGTTTACGACTAGCTCCATCACTTGCGAATTTGTTTTTTGAGTTTGAAACCAATAATATTGATTTTGCAAAATTAGAGAACTTGCCGACGCTAGATCAAGCAGAACATTGGCACACTATCTATGATTTTCTCTGCTACGCCTCTTGTAACTGGCAAGAAAAAATCGAATCTTTGCATAAAATGACGCGCGCTTCATATCAAAAACTAATCTTTGATGCAGAAATAAACAGACTCAGAAACAACCAAGATGAATATCTATTATTTGCTGGGGTTACTGGTGACAATTTGATTAGTAATAACTTCATCCAGGAATCTTTAGACTTAAAAAATGTTGAATTAATATTACCACCAGCTGATATTGATTTGAACCTAAAGCTATCTCCTGAAGATGCATTATATCAAATCTATCAACTACTTAACTTACTACAAGCGCAACCTAATCCTATAAAACTGGGCATTCCCAACTACAGCATTCTAGATAAGCTTGTCTCTTCTAGTAGCTCTAATTCTTTAGAGAATAAAATAGACTACATAGAATTTGATAATATATTTCATGAAGCAGAATATATTGCTCTTCAATGCCTGAAGACACCAGATAAAAAAATAGCAATTATAGTTCATAATGGTCAATCAAAAGAACAATATTGCAATTTTTTGGACAAATATAATTTAGAACACCACGATCTGTGGGGTAAAAACCTTCTGCAACAACCAGCTATTTCTTTAGCTCTATTAGTTGCTGAACATCTATGCTGTGAATTTAGCACCAAGAGTCTGTTTGCGATCTTATCTCATCCTCTAATTAATTCTCCGCATAGCCAAGAACTCAAAAATTTAGTACGAGCAAAGAACCGACTAGCCTCTAGTATAACTTCTATATCCGAACTTATAGAACAACATGCTAGCAATGAATTAAAAGACTATTATCAACAAATATCTCCTATATTCACAGACCGCATAAAGTCTAAGAAATTTTCTGGCATATTTAAACAAATTATAAAAAATATTGAACTACTATTACCTAGCATTTGGCAATCTTGCCCCGCTGTAGCTGCCTCGCTTACTGAAATTAATCAATCTAATTGGCAGTTAACTTTAAATGATATAACAGAATTTCCTGAAATATTTAAACAGCTTTGTGAGGGAGGGAGAATCATAGAAACCAAATCTGCGTCTAATATTACTATATGTCGTGCACACGAGGCGACTTTTATAAATTATGATTTAATGATTATAAGCGACCTAAATGAAGGAATTTATCCATCATCTACAATTAGTAGCCCTTGGTTAAACACTCAAATGCAAAAAGAATTAGGTATGGACAAAAACCTAATGAATTTGGGCAACACACTTTACGATTTTTATCTTAATCTGCATAATAAAAACATTGTACTTACCAGATCTAAAAGACAAGGAAGTAGCAAGCAGCTATCCCCATCACCTTTTATTTTACATCTTATGCATATATTAGGCAGCAAATTAAATGTATTATCAGCGAGACCTCATTCTGATCAAGACGTTCAACAAACTAATTCTAATATTTACGCTAAAAGCAACGAATTCCCAAAGCAATTATCTGCTACAGACATTGAGATGCTTATTCGCGCACCTTATAATTTTTATGCTAAAAAAATATTGCATTTAAAGAAAATAGAAGAAATAGATGAGCGGCCAAATCTTGCGGAATTCGGTAATTTCTTTCACTTAGTAGCTGAGCAATATACGCAAACTTATAAAAAACATAATCTACACAAGGAGTTAAAATTTATTGAACTAGCTTCAAATATTTTAGTAACACTTGAAATACCTAGCAGCAGTAAAAAGGCCTGGTTAACAAAAATAACGGCCATTGCACCTGAGTTTATATTATTTGATGAAGCAAGGCGCGAAAATGCAATACATGTTTATAGTGAACTAAAAGGAAAACTAAAATTAAATATATGCAACCAGGAAATTACCCTTATAGCTATTGCAGATCGTATAGATATCAACCAAGATCATGTTGCTACTATTCTTGATTACAAGACAGGAGCTGCTCCCAGCAAAAAAGATGTATTATCTGGACTATCTCCACAGCTGCTAGTAGAAGCTATAATATTGGCAGAAAATGGCTTTGCTATTAATAGCTCAAAGGTATGTACACTATCTTATGTGAAAATCAACAGCTCTCAGCCATATATTAGCACAACTGACATCGCCATTACTCAAGAAGATATAGATCTACATAAACAAGGGCTAATCAATTTACTAGAGCACTACGTTCAAAACAAACATTTCATTATTGAATCGAATCTTATGAAATACGATAATTACTCTCACCTTGCTAGGCGAAACTAATATTTTTCCTTTATCTTATAAGAACCGGAAATCAAGCCTCGATGGCTTTTGGTTCCAGAAAATATATTACCAATAATTGGTATCATGCCCACAACCGAGCTTATACCATATAAATTTGGCGTCACGAATCCTTCTAAATTCATAAATTTCTTCTCGGTGTCAATATAACCCTTAAGATTGAAATCAAAATATGGGCCGATCGCTATGCCTTCTTTGATAGTTAGTACATCATCTGCAAAACTAAACTGACCATTCATACTAGAAAATATAATATCTTTTTCTCCTCGTAAGATATTTACAAGGCCAGGAACAGAAGCATATGAAATAATTTGCCCCATTACTGGAGTGTCTCTCAAAACAAAGCGCTCAAACATAAATGTTCCATCTAGGATAGGTATTATCTGACCTGACTGCACTTCCTTCCTACTGGTATTAACCTGGATAGTAAGATCGCCTGCCTTCATACTCTTATAAGCGCCAATACCTTGTAAAATAGCTCCTGCATTGCCGCATTTAATAATCCATTTTTCTTGATCTCCTTGTGCGAATAATGACATTTCAACAAACCTACTACCCAATCTAGAGTTAATATGCCCAGAAAAACACCTATCTTTATCACACTCTAGTTTGATTTTTAAGTCATCCAACCAAATGTCATCTTTTAACCGAACTTTATCAACATCTAAGATTAATTTTGTTGAGCCACTATCTCTTTCTTTTTCAAGAAACTGAAGCATATCTGCCTGTGACAAATCCAGCTCCTTACCTTTTATCTCAGCAATAACTCTGTCATCTTTGATGAATAGCAAAGCAGATAGGTTAGTTTCTTTTGCAAAAATTTGTTTTATATCGGCTTCAATTAAATTATTATTAATCGTGATGTCGCCATTAATATTAAGGTCTTCACCAGTAGCAGCAAATTTAAATACTCCACTAGTCGGAGTATCAAATGCCCCCTTAATCTCTATATTAGCTGGTGCGTTTTTGTCCTTTTTAATACCCAGTTTATCAAAATATAAATCTAAATTAGAGACATCAGAATTAACAACAATCAAGCCTTTTGAGTTCTTGTTGGTATATTGCAGATCCACTATGGACTCACCTCCAAGCAAAGTCACAAATCCAATTTTTGTATCTTTATCACTTGATAAATGAGTTTTGAAACGAGTTTTTATGTCAAGTTTATGACCAAACTCTGATTCATCTTCTATGTTATACGTAAAATTCAAATCACTATCATAACCATTAATTTCACCAACTCCTTGCAATATGACTTTGCTACCATCATACCCTCCTGAAATATTTGCTGACCGCAGCAATATATTGTCCTTAAATATATCTAAAGATAAATCTGGCAAGGTTGCGGTAACATTATATTTATTGGCAGTTCCTGGCTTGAGTGGTATTTCAATATCAACATCAACATCTACATCTCCCACTAATTTCTTCAAATCGATATTAGCTTTGTTCATTGATTGGTGCTGCTCTTCTGCAATAAAATCTACCAACCCAGTAGCTGGTCCATGCCCTTTTGTCTTTAAGGTTAGAACAGTTTTATCTACGCCTTTCCAGTCCATAATAATTGCACCACCTGATAATAGAATATCAGATGAATAACCGCTATTAATGTTATATATAATTTTTCTTCCTTTTATATCTATATCAAAACTTAAATCTTTTACCGTTGGAAAGTCGATATTATATTCAAAATCCAAATTACGAATTTTAACAAATCCTGATAATTGTTCTTCAATAGAATCAGCTTCAGTTTTCCAAATTATATTACCTTCTTGGAGATAGCCATTCCGGACAAACTCTTCCAAGAAAACCAATATTTCATTGTCTGGAAAAATTTGCATTACTTTTTTATATAGCATGATCGGAATATCTTTTAGATCGATCTTGACTTTACTTAAATCGTCTTTTTGATTCTCTATCTTGAAATGAGTAGAATCTCCAAAATTCACAAAGCCATAAAAAAATTCTTGGTTATCTATAAATTTATACCCGAATCTAGCTTTGCCAACGCTTAGTTCCTCACGGCCCGTATTTGCCAAATCAAATACTTCGATATTATTGAAATATAAATTATAATCGGATCTATCTAGCTTATTTTGAATAAATTGACCAGACAGGTCAAACTGTGCAATCTGTTGATCTGCGCTGTTCCAAATGGTCATAGTTGCAGGCGCAATTTCAACTAATAAACTTGGCTGGCTGAAAGCCTCCTGAATATCAATATCGATTTTTAGGTTGTCAATGATGGCTAAACCAGCCCCCAACTCCAAACTAACTCGATCAGAACTCAGAGTTCCATTTTTGAATTTAAATTTTTCTAATCTTGTCTCAATACCATTAAGGCTTAAAACAAATTGGATTCCATGCTGAAGAGCTCCATTTAACTTACCATTATTAACGGCATATAAAAACCCTGCCATCATAACAAATAATAGCATTGTGGATAATAATATTTTAAAGAAGACTCTCATTCGATATTCATTAATTTATACTCCGCATATTAGTATATATACTTTGCTAATTTTGGCCACTAAAAATAAGTTTTCTGGAATTTTAAATTTTGATTTTACATTTTTGTGTTTCCTGCTAAATTATTGATACACAAATACAATTCAAGATAAATATTTATATGAAAATATCATTTATAGGAACAGGATATGTAGGCCTAGTTTCTGGTGTCATGATGAGCCATCTAGGTCACGAAGTAATTTGTTTAGATGTAGATCAAAATAAAATAGATCAATTGAAGAGATTCGAATCCCCAATCTATGAACCTGGCTTAACTGAATATATAGAAAAATATGGTAACAGCAGCCGATTACAATTTATATATGGATATGATGACTCAATTGCAGATTCTGATTGTTTATTTGTTACCGTAGGAACCCCTCCTAAAGAGAACGGAGACGCTGATTTAAGTCTAATCTTCCAAGCAGTAGAAAGCGCTAGTGATCATATAAATGTAGATAATTGCGTTATTGTCCTGAAATCCACTGTACCTCCTGGAACTTGCAGACAAGTGCAAGAGCACATGCTTAAAAAAGGCGTATCAATTAAAGTGGTTTCCAATCCTGAATTCTTACGCGAAGGAAATGCTGTTCAAGATTTCCTAGAACCTGACAGAATAGTTATTGGCGCAGATTCTGAATATTCATTCAAAGTAATGAGGGAAGTTTATAAATCATTGATAAATCAAAATATACCATTTGTAGAAACTGACTTAAATACTTCAGAGCTAATTAAATACGCATCAAACACGTTCCTTGCTAATAAAATTGCTTTTATCAATGAAATGGCCGATTTATGCGAAGTAGCTGGTGCAAACATCACCTCTCTTTCCAAAGGAGTTGGACTTGATAAGAGAATTGGGTCTGATTTTTTACGTGCTGGACCTGGCTTTGGAGGGTCTTGTTTTCCAAAAGATATCTTAGCATTGCAGCATTTTGCCAATACAACTAATTCGGAATGTTTAATTCTAAATGCTGTCATAGAAGCAAACAAATCTCGCTCTGGCAACATGATTAAAAAAATATCCAAAGCTCTTGATGGTACGATTAAAAATAAAAAAATTGCCGTATTGGGACTTACTTATAAAGCCGGGACCGATGATTTACGAAGTAGTCCAGCAATTGATCTTATAAATCTTTTAGAGAAAGAAGGGGCTGATATTATTGCCTTCGATCCAAAAGGTATGGTTCATATAGAACAGTATTTTCCTAATTTAACTTGTGCAAAATCTATATTCGAGGCAGCTAAGGATTCCGATGCGATTATTATTGCTACAGAATGGCCGGAATTTGCTGAATTAGATTTGATGGAAGTTAAAAAAATTGTAAAGCAACCTAATATCATAGATCTACGTAATCTTTTACAGCCCGAAGAAGTAATATCGCTTGGGTTTAAATATAATTCAATAGGCAGATAGATAGTGTCTAATAAATTCGTTCATTTTCGCACACAAAGCTCCTATTCGATGCTCGAGAGCACTATAAAAATTGAACAACTTATTAGTCTGGCAAAAAATCACTCTATGGAAGCTGTTTGTTTAAGCGATCGGGGTAATTTATTCGCCTCATTAGAGTTTGCGCAAGCTGCTATTTCATCTAAAATTCAGCCTATTCATGGATCAATACTAAATATTTTATTTACCAACAAGGGTAAACAAGATTTTGCAGAAATATTACTTATAGCAAAAGACTCTGCTGGGTATCAAAATTTACTTAAATTAGTCAGCCTGACTTTTACAGATAATGATCGTAGTATGAGCAATCATATTACCTTTGATGATCTGGAAAAATACAATGAAGGTATTATTGTACTATCAGCCTTCGCAAATGGTGTTATCGGTAAATTATTGCTAAATAATGCAATAAATGAGGCAACTCGAGCGGCTCAAAAATTACAAAAATTATTTGGAGATAGATTCTATTTTGAAATAATGCGTCGTCAAATAGACTCTGAAAAACAGATAGAATATCAATATTTACAAATTGCTGAGCAACTATCTATTCCGCTTATTGCAACGAACCAAGTTTTGTTTAGCGATAGCTCTATGCACGAATCGCATGATGTTTTATTATGCATCTCTGACGGCGTAGTGCGCGATGTGCAGGATAGAAAACGTGCAAGCAATCAGTGCTACTTCAAGAGCCCTTCGGAAATGATTGAATTATTTTCAGACCTGCCTGAAGCTATTGAAAACACAGTTTATTTGGCACAGCGTTGTTACGTTATGTCTGAACCTAGACCTCCGTCTCTTCCTAATTTTACAGATGGCACTATTTCTGAAACCGAACTAATCCGCAAGCAAGCCGCAGAAGGACTTAACGCAAAGCTTCGACATAAATTCTCTAAGGATCAAATCCCGGAAAAAAAGCAACAAGAAATGTGCAAGGAGTATTTTGACCGCCTTGAATATGAGCTTGATATTATTTGCCGCATGGATTTTGCTGGTTACTTCCTAATAGTTTCTGATTTTATTAAATGGAGCAAGGAAAATGATATAGCCGTTGGTCCAGGAAGAGGTTCTGGTGCTGGCTCTATTACGGCATGGGTTCTACAAATCACAGACCTAGATCCAATTAAATTTGGCTTGTTATTCGAGCGCTTTCTAAATCCTGAGCGTGTTTCTATGCCAGATTTTGATATCGATATTTGCCAGCAGCGTCGCCAAGAGGTGATAGCTTATGTGCGCTCCAGATATGGCAATGACCGAGTAGGACAGATCATTACTTTTGGAAAGCTACAAGCCAAGGCTGTAATCAAAGATGTATCTAGGGTTCTGAGTTTACCCTATGCTGTTGCTGATTATTTAACTGAGCTAGTTCCTTTTAATGCAGTACATCCTGTGACTTTAAGCCAGGCCCTGACTGAAGTTGCAGAACTAAAAGGCGCTGCAAGCGGAAAAGGCCTATACAATATAGATGGTGATAACGGGCTAATAAAGCAAGTATTATCTACCGCATTAAGCCTAGAGGGGCTTCATAGGCACGCATCGACTCATGCTGCTGGCGTTGTTATAGCTAATCAGTCATTAAATAATCTTGTGCCCGTCTATCAGGACATGAATTCTGAAATGCTTATTGTGCAATATTCAATGAAATATTGTGAAATGGCTGGATTGGTTAAGTTTGACTTCCTTGGCTTGCAAACCCTAACGGTGATAGTAAAAACACTTGAATTACTCAAGCAGCTAGACATCAACTTTAAAATTGATGACATTCCTCTGGAAGACAAAAAGACTTTTGATATGTTGTCTGAAGGCTTAAGTACTGGTGTATTCCAGTTTGAAAGTGTGGGTATGAAGAACGCTCTGCGCAAACTAAGCCCAGATAATGTCGATGATATTATCGCTCTTGGTGCTTTGTACCGCCCAGGACCTATGGATAATATTCCAACCTATATTGCATGCAAGCATGGCGAGCAAGAAGTTGATTACCTACACCCGCTACTCGAAGAAACTCTTAAATCCACATATGGTGTAATTATTTACCAAGAACAAGTAATGGAAATTGCTCAGAAACTTTCCGGATACAGTTTGGGAAGCGCTGATTTATTGCGCCGCGCTATGGGTAAGAAAGTTAAAGCGGAAATGGATGCTCAACAGGAGATGTTTGTCAGTGGCGCAGTAAAAAACAAAGTCCCTGCGCAACAAGCAAATTCCATTTTTGCAACTGTTGCAAAATTTGCTGGATATGGATTCAACAAAGCGCATGCAGCGTCCTATGGAGTCATCTCTTATCAAACTGCATATTTGAAAGCTAATTTTACTACTGAATTTTTGGTTGCTTCGTTGAACCTTGATATTGATAGTAGTGATAAGATCAATATCTTCTTGCAAGAGGCAAGGGTTTTCAATATTCCAGTGATTGCACCAGACATCAACAGGTCAAAAGGATTATTCAGCATTCAGGCTGATGGCGATAATAAATCTATTATTTTTGCTATTGGAGCCATAAAAAATGTTACTTCTAATTTTGGCATTGCAGTTACTGAAGAGCGCGAAAAAAATGGTCCATTTAAATCTATTATAGACCTTGCTCAGCGCATTAGCCCTAAATTATTAAATAAAAGGCTGCTTGAAAATATTATAAAAGCCGGTTGCTTTGATAGTCTGCATCCAAATCGCAATAGCTTACTTGCTAGTGTTGCAAAAATTATCGCATATTCTAACTCATATCATCAAGAAAAGAGCTCTAGTCAATTTAGCTTGATTTCTGTTGATTCCAATAGCGCAGATGTAATTATTGAAGCAGAGGAGTTAAGCGTGTCTGAGTCTGCCTATGCTGAATTTGACGTTATGGGATTGTTTTTAGCCAATCACCCACTAACTGAACTGGCTATATCTTTAGACAAATGTAATATCAAAAATTCCCAACATATCAAGAATGATTTACCAGAAGGTTCGCACTCGCTTAAGATAGCAGGAATTATTGTTAAAAAAGATTCTCGCATGTCTAAACGTGGACGCTTTATCACTTTAATTGTGTCGGACCAATATGGTATTTTTGAAGTGACTATTTTCAATGAGGATATTTTTAAAAATTATTCGCATCTATTAAACGTCAAAGATGCTGTAGTAATTTCATGCGAAGTGCAAAAAGACAAAGGCGGACTAAGGATTACAGCAGGAGGATTCGTTAGCGTCGCAGATGCATTGCAAGGAATACAGCATGACCTAAAACTCTATCCAAGAACCGAAGAAGATGTAACCAATATCTTAAAACTACTTGAAACCAAAAAAGTTGAAACTAACACTAATAGTGTTATTAATATATTCCTTCCTCACAAAAAGAACTTCGTTGCCAAAATTTCATTGCCGGACTGCTTTAATCTAGATGAAAATGACGTCTCCAAGCTTACACAATCTTCGTAATTACAGCGTATTATCCTGGGATACGACTGGTTGCCCTGAACTAGATAGTTTCCGTGGCGATCAAGAAGCACCTTGTGCAACTATAGTGAATCAATATAGTTAGTTGACATTCTTTAACAAAGAGTGTAATTCACCTTATATTAATTTATTTTCTTTAGAGGGGGTTAGCATAGATTTTTTACCACCTACTTTTACAGAAACAAGAGTAACAAATAATAAATAGAGATAATAAAATGAAAACATGCGAAAATTTACAAGAATTTCTAAACTTTTCTGAAGAGGAAAGAGCTGAAATAACCGTACTTGATCTTCACGGCCATTATATAGGCGGTGAAGGCGCCGAGGCATTGGCAGAGGCCCTTAAAGAAAACAGCACTCTAACCTCGCTTGTTCTTGTACATAACAATATAGGCACCGAAGGTGCAGAGGCATTCGCAGAGGCTCTGAAAAAAAACAGTACTCTAACTGAGCTTAATCTTGGTTATAACAATATAGGCGCTGAAGGTGCAGAGGCACTTGCAGAGGCTCTGCAAACAAACAGCACTCTAGCCTCGCTTAATCTTGATGGTAACAATATAAGCACCGAAAGTGCTGCGGCACTGGCAGCAGCTCTTAGAGAAAACAGCACTCTAATCTCGCTTGATCTTTTGCATAACAATCTAGGGCCTGAAGGTGCTGTGCTACTTGCGAAGGCTCTGAAAACAAACAACACTCTAACTAATCTTGTTCTTGTTAGTAACAATATAGGCGATAAAGGTACTGCGCTACTTGCAGAGGCTCTGAAAAAAAACAGCACTCTAACCAAGTTTAACCTAGGTAATAACAATATAGGCACTGAAGGCGCTAAGGCACTTGCAGAGGCTCTGAAAATAAACAACACTCTAACCTCGCTTAGTCTTTATAGTAATAAGATAGGCGATGAAGGCGCTGCGCTACTTGCAGAGGCTATAAAAACAAACAAGACTCTAACCTCGCTTAATCTTAGGTGTAAGAATATAGGCACTGAAGGCGCTGAGGCACTTGCAGAGGCTCTGAAAATAAACAACACTCTAACTGAGCTTCTTCTTTATAATAACAAGATAGACGATGAAGAACTTGAGGTACACTTAAAAGAACTTATTGATCGCAACAAGTTAATTAAAGACGCTGTTTTATATAGCCTTAAGAAAATTGCTGCAAATGATGATGTTGTAGATATTGATATTACAAAAATTCCAAATATTCAACATATTGACTCTATCAAAAATCCTATAATCAATCCTCTTGATAGATATTTAGACAATGAGGAATTATTCAAGGAGAAGTTGCAAGAATCTAGCTTAGGTTTAAATATCGAAATATTAGACGCAAAGGCGGATATACATAAAGCTTCGCAGTTGCTAAAGACTGAAGAGACTTTTAAACCTATTGATATTCCTGCGCCCGAAGAAATGATTACGCGCAAAGTCAAGGCTTTAACAGACGATGTAGCTACAGTAGAGGCAAGCCCCTTACATAAAAATGATCTTTTAGGAAACATCGGTAGCTATTTAACTCCAAAAGATGCCGGGGCTTTAAAAGTAACTTCGCGTGCTCCAAAAAAAGCGTCAGAAAACCCTTCTGATGGCTCAGGTGGTGGTGGAGCAACAAGAGAAGAGGCGAATGTAGCTGAGAAAAATAAAATCTCAGAACAAGCTAGATTCAACCAAAAAGATGCAGATGTTGACGCAGCAATTTCAAACAGCCTACAGGATATGGCATTTGACAACGCAGGAGCTGCCGAAGAACCAGGTAATGGCGAAGAAAGCAAAATGACTGGTGAAGTAGCAGCAGAAGATTGCTTCAACTAGAAACTGACCTCGATAAATGCAGGGGCGCTAGCTCCTGCATTTGTCACGCCTATTATTTGTAATTTAAGGACAAGATTTTCTATATTAAAAGAGCGCCTACTTAAAGCGCCCTTTTAATATAGATAGTAATGGTATGTTATCTATTTAGAATCTGTAGATTTTTTTGTAGCAGGCTTCTTTGCTACTGTTTTAGTAGTAGTTTTTTTTGCTACTTCTTTTTTATCCGTAGTTTCCTTAGTAGCTACTTTTTTTACAGCTGACTTTGTTTACTCTACCTTAGCAACTTCAACTTTTTTTACTGCTGGTTTAGCAGAAGCTGTAGGCATAGGAGTACCTGATGCTAAAGCCATTTCTTTGACTTTTTTGGATAAACGACTGATTTTTCTTGAACCAGTGTTTTTCTTAATTATGTTAGATGAAACACCTCTCATAATTTCAGACTGTGCTTCAAGGAATGCTTTATTAGCATCTTGAGCAATGCCAGATGATATCGCTGTCAAAACTCTTTTTATATAAGTTTTGATACGAGTTTTTCTACTTTTATTAACTGCAGTCTTTTGAACTGTTTTTCTAATTGCTTTTTTAGTAGCTGAATGATTAGCCATTTTAAACCTATTCTTGAATTTCTTGTTCTGTTACGTCAATCTTCGGAGTCATACAACCTTTAGCTGCCACATCTCTATTGACAAATTCGATATAAGCTACTGGAGCCATATCACCGTATCTAAAACCAGCTTTAACGATCCTTGTGTAACCACCTGGACGCTCTTTGTACCTTGTGGACAAAACTGACATTAACTTTTCCGTTGCATCTTTATCTTTAATACGAGAAAGAACATCTCTTCTTGCTGATAAAGTACCCTGCCTAGCTTTAGTAATCAACTGTTCTATATAAGGACGCAACGCTTTGGCCTTTGGTACAGTAGTTTTAATCTGCTCGTTCATTACTAAAGCAGTTGCCATATTAGCAAACATCGCCTTTCTGTGAGAAGAGGTTCTATTTAACTTTATTCCATTTTTCTTATGACGCATTTTTATACCTAATATTCAACTTTAAAACTAACTACACTAATTTACTTATATATGTCTAGCTTTGCTTTTTTAATTACTTAGCTCTATGTAATTTCAACATTAAGAGCTTAAAACTATTTCGCTATACTAATTTATAACGATAATATTTATCAATACGGATCTTCGTATTTTTTTGCTAGATCCTCAATGTTCTCAGGAGGCCAACCACTTATTTCCATACCAAATTTCAAATTGAATTTTGACAACACTTCTTTGATTTCGTTCAAAGATTTTCTACCAAAATTCTGAGTTCTCAGCATTTCTGATTCAGTTTTATTTACTAAGTCACCAATATATACTATATTGTCATTCTGCAAACAATTTCTTGATCTAACAGACAATTCTAATTCGTCAACATTTTTCAAAAGAATCGGATTATATTCTAGCTCTTCACGAACTTCTTGTTTTTCTTCTTCTTCTTCTTCAAAAGTTACGAATAACTGCAGCTGATCTTGTAATATTCTTGCTGACAGTGCAATAGCCATTTCTGGAGTTATAGTTGCATCTGTTTCTATATTCATGATTAATTTATCATAATCAGTAACTTGTCCAACACGAGTATCTTCCACTTTATAAGACACTTTTTTAACCGGGCTAAACAATGCATCAATGCTAATTACGCCTATTGGTAAATCCTTTGAACGAGCACTTGCAGCAGGAACATAACCTTTTCCTATTTCGCAATAAAGATCCATTTCAAGAGTAGATCCCTTTGATAAAGTACAAATTACTTGATCTGGATTTAAAATTTCTACATCAGATCCAACTTCAATCATACCTGCTGTAACCACACATGGACCTTTAACATTAATTCTAACTAGTTTCTGCTCAGCAGTATGCATTCTCACTGAAACTTTCTTTAGATTAAGAACAATATCAACTACATCTTCCTTAATTCCAGATTTTGCAGAAAATTCATGCTCAACGCCTTCTATTTTTACTGCGGTAATTGCAGCTCCTTGTAGAGATGACAGAAGAACTCTGCGTAAGGCATTACCTAAGGTTAAGCCAAATCCACGCTCTAACGGCTCAATAATAATATTAGCTATATTACTATTCTCATTATGACCATCATATGAAATTTTAGATGGTTTAATTAATGAACTCCAATTCTTGTTTAGTGATAACATATGTATATTCCTAATTCTATCGATGTCTATCTTATGTACGTCTTCTTTTTGGTGCTCTTACGCCATTATGCGCAACGCCAGATACATCTGTTATTGAAGTAACAACAAAATTCTGGCTAAACACTGCTCTCATTGCTGATTCTCTCTGTGAACCCGCTCCCTTTACGCGAATAGAAACAGTCTTTAAACCATGATCCTTTGCATCGTTAGATACTTTATCAACCGTAATTTGAGCAGCATAAGGAGTAGCTTTTTTAGCCCCCTTAAAACCATGTGCACCAGCAGTAGAAATAGCAATCACGTTACCCTGAACATCAGTAACCGTAACAATAGTATTGTTAAAAGTTGCTTTAATGTGCACAATACCTAGCGTGATATTTTTCTTTTTCTTTTTAGCTTTATTTATTGAACTCATTGTTTATCTCTAAATTATTTTTTCTTACCAGCAATAGCCACGGCCTTACCTTTTCTTGTTCTAGCATTAGAATGTGTATTCTGGCCACGAACAGGCAATTTCTTGATATGTCTTAAACCTTGGTAAGTACGCATATCTTTTTTCTTTTTAATGTTAAGACTCACTTCTCTACGAAGATCACCCTCTACACGAAAACTTTTTTCTATTTCTGTACGTAATGTTACCAGCTCTTGGTCAGTAAGATCTTTAACTCTTTTACTTTCCGAAAGTTTCGCACTTTTACAAATTTTTTGAGAAGAAGTTAAACCAACTCCATATATATAAGTTAAGCTAATAACCAATCTCTTATTTGGTGGAATATTTACACCTGCAATCCTTGCCACAAAAAACTCTCCAATTTTTAAAAATAATTAGAACAGAATAATATAAAAATATTCGACAAAGTCAAATCTTTTTTACAATCGAAGCGAGTTCATTTGTTACTTGCTCCTTTAATTCTCCTGCATCCACTGTAAAAAACCTCCCTTTGTCTTTGTAAAACTCAACTAAAGGTAGTGTTTCTTTTTTGTATTCTTCTATTCGTGATAAAATAGTACTCTCTTTATCATCTTGTCTTTCTATAAATCTGGTATTTCCACACTTATCACAAGCCCCTTCTTTAACAGGCTTATCAAAATATTTATTATACAATTTACCGCATGACTCACAACTAAATCTGCCTAAAATACGCTTTACTACCACATCATCAGCTACACTTAAAAATATTACATTTATGTTTCCATCAATATTTTCAGCAAAATACTTAGCTTGATCTAGATTTCTAGGATATCCATCAAGAATACAACCTGCGCTACAATTGTCTGATAAAATAAAATTTTTCACAATTTTATTTACTAAATCAGCTGGTACTAACTTACCCTCCTGCATGTACCGCTGAAGCATTTTAGAATCCTCTGACTTTTCAGCCAACATTTTTCTAAATATATCTCCCGTAGATATATGAGGTAGGCCAGATAACTTAGATAAAACCTCTCCTTGAGTACCTTTTCCTGATCCAGGAAGCCCCAATAAACAAAGTATTTTTCTAGTCATCTATCTTTTAATCTCATTTTTTTAACCAACCCTTCGTATCTAGAGCTAAATAAATGAGTTTGGATTTGAGCGAACGTATCAAGAACAACATTCACTACAATTAAAAAACTGGTTCCACCAAGAGCAAAAGCTACAGAATATTTATTCATCAATAATTCAGGAACAATACATACAACAGACAAATATGCACTTCCTATTACTGTCAATCTTGTTAATAAATAATCAAAATACTCTGCCGTATTTTTTCCTGGACGCCTTCCTGGAACATAAGCCCCATTCTTCCTTAAATTATTAGCAGTATCTTCTGAGTTAAATACTACAGCCGTATAAAAAAAGCTAAAAAACACAATCAAAGATACATATAGTAACATAAATAAAGGCTTTCCATGCCCCAAATAGTGAGAAATAGTTGCTATAATTTCGGAATCAGAGCTCTGAGAAAAACTAGAGATCGTTGCCGGAAACAACAATACAGAGCTAGCAAAAATAGGAGGTATAACACCTGAAGTATTCAGTTTTAATGGCATATGAGTTGCATCACCACCATAAACCTTATTGCCCACTTGTCTCTTTGGGTATTGTACTAAAACTCTACGTTGAGCTCTTTCAAAGAAAATAATTAGTGTAATCATAGCCAACACACCAGCGCATATTGCTATTACTGCTAATGGTGACATTGCCCCTTTTCTAGCAAGCTCAAACATACTAATAACTGCACTAGGCAGGCCAGATACTATTCCAACAAAAATAATCAAGGATGTACCATTCCCTATCCCTCTAGAAGAAATTTGCTCTCCTAGCCACATTAAAAACATAGTACCTACAACTAATGTAATAATTGTAGATATTTTGAATATTAAGGAATCTATAATAACTACGGGACCATATGGAGTAACCGTGGCCTCCAAACCAATAGTGATACCATAAGCCTGGAAAGCTGCAAAAATTACGGTTAGATACCTAGATAACTGATTAATTTTACGACGACCAGCTTCTCCTTCTTTTTTTAAGTTTTCTAAAGGTTTGTATGCTATAGTCATCAACTGAATAATAATTGATGCAGTGATATAAGGCATGATTGCCAAAGCAAATATTGACATTCTTTCAAGAGATCCACCCGATAGCATATTAAACATACCCAAAACGCCATCTTGAGCACGCTGAGCTAAACTAGCCAACGCAATTGAATCAACTCCAGGGATTGGCACAAAAGATCCTACTCTACATACCACTAAGATACCTAAAGTGAATAGAATACGACTACTGAGCTCTCCCTGAGATTTTTTCATATAATTTTCTTTTATAATACTTTGCCGCCGGCACTTTCAATGACAGCTTTTGCACTTGCAGAACAAGCATCTAGCTCAATAGTTAGTTTGTGCTTAGTTTTCTCTGCACCACCTAACAACTTAACTGGAACTTTATTACTTTTAATATAACCAATAGAAACTAATAACTCTTTATTAACGTTGTTAGTTACGTCTATACGCTTCAGATCAATTAACATTTCAATGTCAGATATGCTTATAGCAGTGTACTGAACAGATTTAGAACAACTAAATCCTCTTTTTGGTAAGCGCTTAATCAAAGGATTTTGACCACCCTCTGTCTTAATTGCTACACCTGATCTAGATTTCTGACCTTTATGACCAGCGCCACAAGTTTTACCTGTACCACTTCCAATCCCTCTACCAACTCTTTTTCTTGGCTTTTTTGAACCGTCTATATTAAATAATGTATTTAATTTTACTTCCATAATTCCCTACTAAACTTATACAGTTTCTATTCTTATTAAGTGCCCAACTTTTTTTACCATACCTCTAATAGATGGCGTATCTTCGAGAACTCTTGAATTGCCAATCTTTCTCAATCCTAAACCAAGTAAAGTTTGACGTTGGACATCGGGACGACCAATACAACTAACTGTTTGAGTTACTTTAATTTGGGCTTTTGATTCTTGCTTTTTAGTCATTGTTATTACTTATAATTTTATATTTACTTTCCTTAAATACTCAAAACACCAACTATTTCACTGACAACTCAGATACGTTTTTTCCTCTTCTCTCTGCAATATTCTTAGGAGAACTTAAAGAACGTAGAGCGTCCATAGTAGCTGCAATCATAGCTTGTGGGTTTGATGAACCTAAAGACTTAGCCACAATATCCTGCACACCCAAACGACCAAATATAGATCTTAAAGGTCCACCAGCAATAACACCAGTACCAGCAGGAGCTCTTCTTAATAAAACTTTTGCTGCCCCAGATTTACCAATAATGTCATGATGAATAGTTCTTCCTTGATATAAAGGCACAGAAATCATATTACCGTGGGCACCCTTAGTTGCTTTAGCTCTTGATTCTGTTACTTCTTTGGCCTTGCCATTTCCGTAACCGACTTTACCATTTTCGTCACCAACTACTACAACTGTTGCAAAAGAAAAATTACGTCCGCCCTTTACAACTTTTGTTACTCTATTAACATGGACTAAATCTTCCATGATAGCATCGTTATTTTTTGAATTCTTAGACATTTATATTATCTCTATTAAAATTGTAGTTCTTTTCTTGCTTCATCAGCAAGGGCCTTTATAACACCATGATACTTATGACCACCTTTATCAAAAGCAACTAGTTTTATAGACTTTTTAACAGCACGGTCAGCTAATAACTTACCTACTTTAACAGCAAGATCAACATTACAGTGTGATTTATTTTTTCCTCTTAATTCTTTATCTAAAGTAGATGCAGAAACAAGTGTTTGAGAAGTGGCATCATCAATAATTTGAGCATAAATATGACGTCCTGACTTAAATACAGACAATCTATTTCTGTCCGAAACCTTTCTCAGTTTAATTCTGACGCGATCTCTTCTTCTTCTAAAATTTGGGTTATTTGCACTCATATTCTTAAATTAACCTTTTTTGCCTTCTTTTCTTTGTACATACTCGCCTTTACGCCTAATTCCTTTACCTTTATATGGCTCAGGAGGCCTTTGACTACGGATTATAGCAACAAACTGACCTAGTTTTTGCTTATCATGTGATTCAAGTAACACTATATTTTGCTTAGGAGTCGTTACATTTATTCCTTCAGGAATTTCTATTTTGGTATTGTGACTCTTTCCTAATGTTAAATTCAAATATTTATCTTTAACTGCAGCTCTGTAACCAACACCATTAACTTCCAACTCTTCTTGAAAGCAAATAGTGACTCCTGTTACCATACCATTGATAATACTTCTTGCTGTACCCCACATAGCTCTCTCTGGAGTGGAATTATCCAAAGGCTTTACAACAATAGTCATATCCTTTTGCTCAATAGAAATTTCTCCCGCAAAAGTTTTTTTTAAATCTCCTTTTGGACCTTGTATTTTTACATTCAAACCAGAAATTTCTACTTTTACTCCTTCCGGAAGTGCTACTGGTAACTTACCTATTCTTGACATTATAACGCTCTAAAATATTTTACAAATTACTTCGCCACCAACCTTCAGCTTTTTAGCTTCTCGATCTGACATTACACCATGCGAAGTAGATAGAATATAAATACCCATGTTATTAAAATAACTAGGTAAATCACTTATAGAAGAATACATCCTCTTACCTGGCTTTGAAACTCTATGAATTTCACATATAGCAGGAGAACCAACGCGTGAATACTTCAAAGAAATATCAATTGTTTTTTCTTCTGTATTTGTAGTAAAACCTTTTATATAACCTTCTTTTTTTAGCACTTCAAGAACTGCGCATTTAAGCTTAGATGCAGGTAAACCAACATTGAGCAATTTGCTTTTTTGCCCATTTCTAATTCTTGTTAGCATATCTGCTATATTATCTGACATTGACATAATGATATCTCTTATCTTTTATCTTTTATCTTTTTACCAACTTGCCTTAATGACACCAGGCAACTGCCCCCAGGAAGCTAAATCTCTAAACATATTACGAGAAAGTCCCATTTTACGGTTATAACCTCTTGGTCTGCCTGTTAAAGCACATCTATTTCTTACTCTTATTTGAGCAGAATTTCTCGGCAACTTCGCAAGCTTCATTACCAATGCAAACCTTTCTTCTAGCGGCAAATCTTTTTGATGAATTTGACTATTAAGAGCAGCCCTTTTTGATTCAAAAGATTTAACTAGTTTTTTTCTTTTATCGTTTCTCTGTATAGATCCAGTTTTTGCCATATTTTATGCTACTTGTTAATTATAAAATGGAATATTAAACCCTGACAACAAAGACTTAGCCTCCTTATCGGTTTTCGCAGTAGTCACTATGGTAATATCCATTCCTCTTATTTTATCGATTTTATCATAGTTTATTTCAGGAAACACTATCTGTTCTTTGATACCGAAAGTTATATTACCTCTACCATCAAAACTCTTTACTGATAATCCTCTGAATTCTTTCACCCTTGGAAGAGCTACAACGACTAATCTCTCTAAGAACTCATACATTTTTTCTCTTCTTAGAGTAACCTTACAACCTAACTTCATACCTTCACGAAGCTTAAAAGTCGCTATAGATTTTTTTGCATAAGTAGTGTAAGGCTTCTGAGCACTAATAGCTGTTAAATCATTAATTGCATGATTAATAACTTTTGAATCAGTTACAGCGTCACCAACACCCATATTAATTACAACTTTAGTAAGTTTTGGCATTTCATGAAGATTAGAGTACTTAAACTCATCCTGCAAGCTTTTTGTAACCTGATCTTTATATAGTTCTTTAAACCTAACTAACATTTACTTACCTTCTTTCGTAATTATTTCACCAGATTTCCTTGCAAATCTAACTTTTTTGCCATCATCTAGAGTTTTATATCCTATCTTAGTAACTTC
Organism: Rickettsiaceae bacterium; assembly: GCA_029251475.1. Classification (GTDB taxonomy): domain Bacteria; phylum Pseudomonadota; class Alphaproteobacteria; order Rickettsiales; family Rickettsiaceae; genus Megaera_A. The sequence goes on along the minus strand of JAQXDF010000040.1, from coordinate 51,877 downwards.
ACTTGTTTTAGGATCAATATGACTTACATTTGATATATGGATAGGAAGTTCCTTTTGGATGATCCCACCTTCACTCGTTTGACTTGGCTTTGTGTGCTTTTTAACAAGATTAACACCAGCAACCAAAACTTTATTTTTCAAAGGGAAAACTTTTATAACATCACCAATCTTTCCTTTGCTTTTACCAGTCGTTACTTTAACCTTATCGCCTTTTTTTATTTTCAACTTAATCATTTATATCACCTCTTCTGCAAGAGAAATTATTTTCATGTATCCTTTTCCTCTAAGTTCTCTTGGTACTGTACCAAAAACCCTAGTTCCTAAAGGCTCATTTTGTTTATTAACCAACACTACTGCGTTTGAGTCAAACTGTATAGTGCTGCCATCAGGCCTTCTAACGCCTTTTTTTGTTCGTACTATAAGAGCTCTATGCACTTCACCTTTTTTAACCTTCCCACCTGGAATAGCTGACTTGATTGAAACTACAATCACGTCACCGCAATCAGCGATCATGCGACCAGAGCCACCAAGTACCTTGATACACATTACTTTTTTAGCTCCTGAATTATCGGCCACGCCAAGGGCGCTCTGCATCTGAATCATAATCTAAACTTCTAATTATACTAATATTAAACAATTGACAAAATAGCAACATTGTCCAAAAAGTCAATGAATTATTCTGTAATCAAGATCCAAGACTTAGTCTTAGACATAGGACGACATTCTTGAATTTTTACCTTGTCACCCACTTTACACTGCCCGCTTTCATCGTGTGCAGCATATTTAGTAGATTTTTTAACAATCTTCTTATATAAAGGGTGCTTAAATTTTCTTTCAACCCTTACAGAAATTGTTTTTTCATTTGACGCACTTTCTACTGTGCCCTGTAAAATTCTCTTAGGCATTTGCTTTCCTTCTTTTTGTTAGTTCAGTTTTTACTCTAGCAATGTCTTTTCTAACTTTTGCAAATCTGCTAACGTTAGTAAGTTCACCTAAAGTTTTCTGAAACCTTAAATTAAAAAGTTCTTTTTTTAACAAAGCAAACTTTTCAGTTAATTTTTCAACGCTTACTTCGTTTAGCGCCTTGGATGTAAATTCTGTATTACTCATATCTTTGTACTACTTTAGTTTTTACTGGTAACTTTGCTGAAGCACGTTCTAATGCATCTCTTGCAGTCACTTCATCAACACCATCAATTTCGAACATAATTCTGCCAGGAGAAACCCTAACTGCATAATATTCTACAGACCCCTTTCCTTTACCCATACGAACTTCGTTTGGCTTTTTAGTAACAGGTAAATCTGGGAAAATTCTGATGAAAAATCTTCCTTGCCTTTTCATGTGGCGCACCGCAGCACGACGAGCAGCTTCTATCTGCCTAGCTGTTACACGCAAACCCTCAATAGACTTCAAACCGAATGTACCAAAACTAAGCATTGTACCAGCTTTAGCTTTTGCTGAGACTCTGCCTTTATGCGCCTTTCTAAATTTCTGCTTTTTTGGAGCTAACATCTTATATCTTTCAATTAATTAAACAATTATCTTTTATTTTGGCTATTTTCGCCTTTATATATCCAGACCTTAATACCAATAACTCCATAAGTAGTTATTGCTTCCGCTGTACCATAATCAATATCAGCACGCAACGTATGTAGTGGAACTCTTCCTTCTCTATACCATTCAGTTCTAGCTATCTCAGCACCGCCTAAACGACCAGAACAAGCTATCTTAACACCTTTTCCACCTTGTTTAAAGCAATTTTGAATAGCAGTTTTCATAGCCTTTCTAAAAGACACGCGGCTTTCTAATTGTTGAGCAATAGTCTGAGCTGTAATGTTACCATCAATACCACATTTTTTTACTTCATGTATATTGATAAATACTTCAGCAGATACTAGTTTTTGTATATCTTTTTTAAGCTTCTCAATATCAGACCCACTTTTACCAATAATGATACCTGGCTTTTTGGCATGAATATTCACTACAACATTGCCACTTGGTCTTTGAATAATAACTTTGCTTATTTGAGCCAATTTATATTTTTTATTTATCAAAGATCTTATAGTCAAATCTTGTAATAATTTTTCAGCATAGTCTTTTTCTGCATAAAACACAGAATCCCAACCTTTAAACAATTTTGGTCCAACTCTAAAACCATGAGGATTTACTTTTTGTCCCATATTAACTCTCCTCTCTTTCGGATACTGTTATATACAAATTACTAAAAGGCTTAAGAATTTTTGCACTTCGACCTCTAGCTCTTGCCCTTACTCTTTTCATAACTAAAGATCTACCAACCGTTGCAGACGATACAACTAAGTTATCTATATCTAAACCCATGTTATTTTCAGCGTTCGCAACAGCGGACTGCAAACATTTTTTCACGTCCACCGCGATTCTCTTGTGAGAGAAAGTTAACTGAACTAGCGCATCAGAGACTTTCATCCTTCTAATCATCGCTGCAACTAAATTCAACTTCTGCGGACTTGTTCTTAAGCGCCTAATAGAAGCTTTTGCTAATAAATTACCCATTTCTGCCTACAATTATTTTCTTTTTACTTTTTTATCTGCACCGTGACCATAATAGGTACGAGTTGGAGAATAAACGCCTAATTTATGCCCTACCATTTCCTCTGTAACAGCAACAGGTATAAACTTGTTACCATTATGCACAGCAAATGTATAGCCAACAAAAAGTGGTAAAATCGTTGACCTTCTAGACCAAGTCTTAATCACCTCTTTTTTCCCAGATTCCATTGCCTTTTGTACTTTTTTAAGTAAATATCCATCTACAAAAGGTCCTTTCCATACTGAACGTGTCATACGTCTCTACCTATTATTTAGTTCTTCTTTTTAATATAAACTTCGAAGTAAGTTTGTTCTTACGAGTTTTCTTACCCTTAGTTGGCTTACCCCAAGGAGTAACCGGATGACGACCACCAGAAGTTTTACCTTCACCACCACCATGCGGGTGATCCACAGGATTCATAGCAACACCTCTAACGTGAGGACGTCTACCTAACCAACGACTTCTACCTGCCTTACCAATAATAGTATTTTTTCTATCTGGATTAGACAAAGTTCCAATAGTGGCCATACAATCAAGAGGTATTAACCTTACTTCACCAGAAGATAATTTGATCTGGGCATAACCAGAATCTTTACCTACTATACTAACAGAAGTACCAGCTGATCTAGCTATTTGACCACCTTTACCAGGTTTCATCTCAACGTTATGAACAATAGTACCAACTGGGATGTTTTTCAAAGGTAGACAATTGCCCAACCTAATATCTGCATTAATACCAGAAATTACCTTGTCACCAGCTTTCATCTTTGCCGGAGCAAGAATATATGCAAATACACCATCGTCATACTTAAGAAGAGCAATATAGGCTGATCTATTTGGATCATACTCAATACGCTCGATAGTAGCAGAACAATCCAATTTATTCCTTTTAAAGTCAATAATTCTATAAAGCCTTTTATGACCTCCGCCAATATGACGAGAAGTTATTCTACCAGTATTATTTCTACCACCAGTCTTAGTAAGACCTTTTGTTAAAGGCTTATGGGGACGGCCTTTCCACAAATCTGATTTATCAACACGAACCAGACTTCTTTGTGATGGAGTAGTAGGATTATATTTTTTTAAAGCCATTTTACTTAATACCCCCAGCTAAATCAATAGTACAATCTTTTTCTAAAGTCACGATGGCCTTCTTTTTATCAGACCTACGACCAACTCTACCTTTAAATCTTTTTTCTTTACCAACCTGATTTAAAGTATTTACACTCTTAACTTTAACATCAAATATCTCTTCTATAGCCTTTTTTACAGAGGACTTATTAGCTGCAGGTGCAATTTCAAACACATACTTAACCTGCTCACCAAGAATCGTTGATTTCTCAGTAATAATAGGACTTCTAATTAAATCGTATTTACTTTTATTAGCTCTCATTACTTTAACCTCTCTTCTAAAAGTGACAATGCATTTTTAGATATTAAAACATGATCACTACTTACAATATCATAAACGTTTGCACCAATAGCCGGAACAACACACGTATTGATAGCTGATGCAGCAGATAACTTAAAGTTATTATCAACATTTTCACCATCTATAATGAAAAATTTTCCAGAACCAAAATTCGACAAGGACTTTACCAATGCAGCAGTTTTAGGAGATTTCATCTCAATAGAATCAACAAAATGCAAGCCGCCTTCGGATAATTTGATCGAAAGAGCGTGCTTCAAACCAAGACTCCTAACTTTCTTCTGCAGCTTAATGTCATGCGATCTAACTTGTGGACCATGGGCTATACCACCACCACGACGCTGAACACCACGAGCATTACCCTGCCTAGCATTACCAGTTCCCTTTTGTTTAAAAGGCTTTTTGGTTGTTCCAGAAACTTCTCCTACAGTCTTTACACTATGTGTTCCACTTCTAGCTTTAGCCAACTGCCAATCCACAACTCTTTTGATGAGATCAACTCTTGCCTCTAGTCCGAAAATAGATTCGCTTAGCGCAACTTCGCCAACGACCTTTTTCTCTAGACTTAATAACTCAGCTTTCATATTTTTACCTAAAATTCACTCAATAATATCATTAAGCAGTAATTGCTTTTTTTACAGCGTCCTTAACGAACACATAACTTCCTTTAGATCCAGGAACATTACCACTAACGATAAGCAGCCCCTTCTCTTCATCTATTTCTACAACTTGTAAGTTTTGAATAGTAACACTTCTATCACCCATGTGACCAGCCATTTTCTTACCTTTGAAAACTTTACCTGGGTCTTGACATTGCCCCGTAGAACCATGAGAACGGTGAGAAATAGATACACCGTGAGTAGCCTCTAAACCAGCAAAATTGTGTCTTTTCATAACACCAGCAAAACCCTTACCGATAGAACGACCAGATACGTCAATATATTGACCTATTTTATAATGAGTTGGCTTAACTTCAGAACCAACAGAAAGTAGGTTTTCTTCATTAACTCTAAACTCTTTTAGAATAGCTCTTGGCTCAACTTTAGCATTTGCAAAAACGGTTTTCATTGACTTAGAAACCTTAGAAGCCTTCTTAAGAACAGCTCCTAATACCAAAGCAACATAACCATCTTTAGCCATAGTTTTATGACCAACTACCTGACAGTTATCCATTTGTAAAAATGTAAGTGTAATTCTTTCGCCTTTTTCTGTGAACATTGAGCTCATGCCCAATTTTTTTGCGATTATACCAGTTCTCATCTTTAAGCTCCTACCAATTTAATTTCAACATCAACACCGGCTGGCAGGTCAACTTTTCTTAAAGCTTCAACAGTTTGCGGAGTAGGATAATTAATAATCACGAGTCTTTTTTGAGTTCTGATTTCAAACTGCTCTCTAGCCTTTTTATCTACGTGAGGACCTCTAATTACAGTAAATCTCTCAATGCGCCTCGGAAGAGGAATTGGACCACTGACATCTGCACCAGTGCGCTTAACAGCACTCACAATTTCGCCAGTAGCATGCTCTAAAGAGCGATGATCAAACGACTTGAGCTTGATTTTTATCTTTTGATTATTCATTATCAACCTTTATTTAAAACAGCCAGCAAGATCCTTAAATACATAAGGATACTTATTTTGTTTGACCCGGCCCAAAAATCGAACCGGGTCACTTTCATTACTTAATAATTTTTGATACAACACCAGCACCAACAGTTCTACCACCTTCACGGATAGCAAAACGTAGACCTTCATCCATAGCAACTGGAGAAATCATTTTAACAACGATTTTTGTGTTATCACCAGGCATTACCATTTCCTTACCTTCTGGCAATTCAACCTCACCAGTAACGTCAGTAGTTCTGAAATAGAACTGTGGACGATAATTTTTAAAGAATGGAGTATGGCGACCACCTTCATCTTTTGTCAAAACATAAATCTCTGCTTCGAACTCAGTGTGAGGAGTAATACTACCAGGTTTAGCTAGAACTTGACCTCTAACAACATCCTCTCTTTTTGTACCACGCAACAATACACCAACGTTATCACCAGCTTCACCTGAATCAAGAAGCTTTCTAAACATTTCAACACCAGTACAAGTAGTTTTTGTTGTTGGGTTAATACCAACTATCTCTAGATCGTCTCCAACATTAACTATACCTTTCTCGATTCTACCAGTTACAACTGTTCCACGACCAGAAATAGAGAATACATCTTCAATTGGCATTAGGAAAGTTTTATCAGTTTCACGCTCAGGCTGAGGAATATATGAATCAACAGCTGCCATTAGCTCTTCAATACATTTTTCATCTTTTCCTTCCAGCACTTGTAGAGCTGAACCTTTAATAACAGGGATATCATCACCTGGGAAATCATAAGCAGAAAGAAGCTCTCTAACTTCCATTTCAACTAATTCTAGAAGCTCAGGATCATCAACTTGATCTACTTTATTTAAGAAAACAACAAGAGCTGGAACGCCAACCTGACGAGCCAACAAGATGTGCTCTCTTGTTTGTGGCATAGGACCATCAGCAGCTGATACTACCAAGATAGCACCATCCATTTGAGCAGCACCAGTGATCATGTTCTTAACATAATCGGCGTGACCTGGACAATCTACGTGAGCATAGTGTCTATTCGCTGTTTCGTACTCAACGTGAGCAGTAGATATAGTAATACCCCTTTCTTTTTCCTCTGGAGCACCATCAATATCATCATATTTAGAAGCCTTAGCCATACCTTGCTTAGACAAGGATAGTGTAATAGCAGCTGTAAGAGAGGTTTTACCATGATCCACGTGACCAATAGTACCAATGTTACAGTGCGGCTTATTCCGTTCAAATTTTTCTTTTGCCATAATTTCAATCTCCTGAAATATTTACTAGTTTAACAATTCAACAACAACTCATGTTCCACTACTTATAATAGTTAGTAATGGAGCGGGTGATGGGGATCGAACCCACACAACCAGCTTGGAAGGCTGGGGCTCTACCATTGAGCTACACCCGCATTTTCTTTATCTACCCAAACCAACTAAAGTTAGAGTGGTGGAGGGAGAAGGATTCGAACCTTCGTACGCATACGCGGGCAGATTTACAGTCTGCTGCCTTTGACCGCTCGGCCACCCCTCCATAGGAACTTACAGCAAAATAAACCACCTAAGCAATAAACGCAAGAATTAATTCACGATAAACGTAAAAAGATTCCATTAAATGGCGGTATATCTAAATGTTTGGTTGTAAGTTTTTATAATAAATAGTAGTTTATGTCAAGAACATTTTAAACAAAAAGATTATTGCATAATGGCACACCAGCAAAAACATAGCACACTAAACAAAGCTCAATACTATATGTATGGTCAGCATGCAGTAATTGCCGCTGCAAATAATAAAGACAGAATTATTAAGCAAGTTTACTGCCTGCAAAAGCAATTACCAGAATTGCAAAAAAAATTACCTAATGCGTGCATAGAAGTAGTGCAAAATGACTTTATTACAAAAAAAATCGGTAAAGACCAGGCCCATCAGGGGGTAATAGCTCTAGTAAACACCATTTTTAAAAATAAAATAGAGGATTTGGACTTTTCTGACAGCAAAGACAGAATTGTAATACTTGATCAAGTATCTGATCCACAAAATATTGGAGCAATTATACGTAGCGCAGCTGCATTTGGCATCAATAAACTTATATTACCAAGCGATAATTCTCCAGATGAAAACGCTGGTATAGCTAAAGCGGCATGTGGTTGCCTTGAATTAATGCAAATTGTAAAAGTCACCAACATAAAAAACGCGATAGATAAACTAAAGTCACTAGGATTTTGGATTGCTGGACTAGATGGCAACGGGTCTGCAAATATCAATGACATCGCCACAACTGAGAAATTAGCAATTATCATAGGATCCGAAGGCAAAGGTATGCGCAGACTCACTTCAGAAAGCTGTGACTTCTTAGTTAGAATACACATCGCTGAGCAAGTAGAGAGCCTAAATGCATCCAATGCAGCAAGTATTATGTTTTATTTATTAAAAACATAGAGTACTATGCGCCAACGCCAGGCAAAACCTATCTTATATGCCCCTTTGATCCATCTTTAGCTAAGGTAGCCTGATAGTTCCTGACAAAACTATTGCAAGAATTATCAATTTTCTTCCTTTTATTAATAGACTCTAACACTCCACTAATACTAGAATTTGCTCTAGATAACCTCTTTGAATTTAAAATATCTTTATTATCTAAATCCAGAAAAACTCCTCTATCCAAAGATTGAAGCACTTGATCAAAATCTATTGAATCTGTATCTTGTGTTATAATATCTAGTGATTTATTTTTACTACTATTACAAGAATCTTCTGCTGCATTTACAGACAGATCTATTGGCTCTCCATAACCAGACATAGATGATATAGAATTCTCTAAAGATTCTATATCCTTCCACACCTTAGACTGCATTATTTTTTTCTTTCTTATACAGTTGAAGACGCTTTTCGCGCATTGATTCATGAATTATATCCCCTTCTGCATTCCTAGACTCCATACATCTGATAAAATCATCCAGCTTAATATCACATCACTAGCCTCATCGGTTCTAATTACACATTGCGCGGAAAACACTCCAGGCATGTCATCTTTTAGCTTCTGGATCCCCCTATACATATCCAGACTATCTGGCTGATAATGAATTAATTAACTAATTATATAGCAGATCTTAATTTCTACAAACCCTTTTTGTTCTAGTTAAATATTAAACTTATATACAATAGATTAAGCGCGATAATGTTGTTAAAACGCTTAAATATAATCTAAAAGCAACTAATAATAAAAAAAGCGACCTTAACTTCATTTGCTGATAACAATTTTGATTTATTTTATTGCAATAACTGCTACATAATAGAATAGAGACGAAAACTTATAAAAATAATTGGAATTATTAGTTCATTATGTTCAAAATTAGCAACTTGCTCGGCAAATTTAAGCAAGAAGAGACTCCTAGCTCACCTCCTCAAGCAGAAAATGCTAGTCCCACAAAGACTCCGACTAAAGGGAGAACTTGGTCAGAAGAACACTATGATGCAATCATTGTGCAACGCAATCTTATGTTTGTTCTAACGCTAATCTTACTATGCTTGTAAATTGTTTCTATTGTAGTCATAACCTATATAACAAATACAAAGCGCTTCGATCCGTTTGTTGTTCAAATTGACGACACTACTGGCATAGCCAAAGTTGTTAACCCTATTTCTTCTAGCGTTCTTAGTGGAAACGAAGCTTTAGCACAGTATTTTATAAAAAAGTACGTGATCTCACGAGAGACCTATAATCCTGTAGATTTTGATACCATAGCTAACAAAACTATCAAATTACTCTCTTCTAACTCAGTATATTGGGACTATAGAGGTTTTCTAAAAAACAAAGCAGTCAATCCAAGTATAAAATACGGACAAAAAAATACCACATACTTACTCGTTAGGTCTTGGTCCAAATTATCAAATCAAAAATATATTCTTAGATTTTCAATCAACGAAACAGCGGGGGCTAGAGCATCTTTTAATAAAATTGCTGTAGTAGAATTTAAATATTTACCTATGGAATTGAGCGACCAAGAAAGAGATATCAATCCAATAGGTTTTCAAGTAATAGGATATAGGGTAGACGATGATAGTAGTTAGAATTATTATAACATTACTAATAGTATTAAATTCCCCATTGAGTTTGGCCTCTTCTAACTATGATATAGAGCTAACAAAAGATAGGCGAATTAAATCCTATATTTATAGCCCTAATGAAGTGTATTTACTACCTCTTCATTTTGGATTTCAGTCTAGCATAGAATTTGCTCCAAATGAGTCTATCGAAACTCTTACAATGGGAGATTCTTACGCATGGAAAGTGACTCCGCTTGGTAATAGATTATTTATAAAACCGCTGGAATTTAATATTAGAACAAATATGACCATAATAACCAACCTCAGAACATATCATTTTGATATAACAGCTACAGAGCTAGAGGACGGGGCAGAAAAAGATTTAGTGTATGTAATGCGATTCCAATATCCAAAAAAATCTAGGTAATTTATGTCACAAAATGATAACTCAAATCAGGCGCAGGAAAAAGACTCTCCAGAAGTATTACAAGAGCTTTCTCAAGTAGCGACTAATCCTAAACAAAACATGCTAATATTAGCTCTAATATTAAGTGTATTTGCCTATCTATTTTTCAATCTTTTTATTGGCAATGATGATGCTGATCAAAAGATTGAAGTGGTCCCAATGCCCTCGAACGTTATAAAGCCCATAGAGGACGACTCAATTGATGACACCCCATCAATCCCAACACTACCAACGCCTCCAAAGCTAGAAGATCCATTGCCGCCTGCTGCTCCGGAAGCCGAACCACTGCCCTCTCCCCCAACGTTACCACCAGAACTGCCTAGTACTCCAGTGGTAACGCCACCTGAGACCATTGGTTTGCCAGAGCAACCCGCTTTATTTAACAATAAGCAGGATGATACTACTAACAAAAGATTAGAGGCAAAAAGAAAATCATCGATGATCTTAGTCTCGGGAACACAGAATGTAAAAACAGCTGAACAGCTTCAACAAGAAGCTGATTTTAAATATCGTGGAGATATGAATTTAGTTCTTGGTCGTGGCAAGATGCTAGATGCAATCATTGAAACTCCTATTAACACTGACATAGGAGGGGAAATTCGTGGTATCATAAGTAGAGACATCTACTCTGAATGGGGCAAAAACATTCTGTTACCAAAAGGTTCCCGCATTTTCGGGAGTTATTCTACTGGCATAGATGGTGCATATGGCCGAATTGCCATAGAGTGGACTAGAGTTGATTTAGCTAATGGCTATACTCTGAATCTTAGCGGAACAGGAACGGATCAACTTGGAAGAAAAGGCAATCAAGGCAGGGTAGATAATAAATTTAAAGAACGTTTTTCAAATGCTATTCTGAGATCAGTCTTTAATGTTACTCTTGCTAGTGGCCTTGACTCGCTAGTTAAGCCAGCCACTAGCACCGCAGCTGCTGCATCTCTTAACCAAACTGCATCTAATGTAAAAACAATTGCTAGTACAATACTTATAGATGATACGACTTATGCTACTGCTGCAGCAAAGTCGCTAGCTATCTGTACACAGACTCAAGCTGCTATAACAGACCAAACATTACCTTTGTACTCAACTATCAAAACAGCCTGTGATGCTACTACATATGCCGATGACACTGCTAAATTAACTGCTGTCGCAACGGCCGTTAATTCTGGGTCAGATACATTAGTACAAGGCACAACAGCAAACGTTACTGAAACCCAAGCTCAGGCCGCTTCTAAGCAGGCTTTCACAGATGTTTCTGATGTAGTAAAAACATTAGTGGAAGAGCAAACATTTACGCCTACTATCACTATAGACCAGGGGACTGCAATTAAAATCTATGTCAATAAGGATTATTTATTTCCAAAGGCTGCTCTAACTAAAAGCAGGTCCATGAGATGAATTATGCAGCTTTAGAAACCTATCTTCTACCGTTAAAAAATATCTTTGCAGAAGATGGCGTAAATGAAGTTATGATTAACAAGCCTGGAGAAGTTTGGGTTGAAAAGGCTGGCGATTTACGATTAGTGGAGTTGCCTGAACTTGATATAGACCATTTATTAGGTTTAGGACGGCTAGTTGCACAGTCAACAGACCAGGTCATTTCTGATGAAACCCCCTTGCTTTCAGCCACATTACCTAATGGATACAGAATCCAGGTTGTGTTCCCTCCAGCTGTTGAGCCATCACTTATTGCTTTTTCTATAAGAAAGGGTAGCACCATGAGCTTGTCTTTGGATAAGTATGAAGAAATGGGAGCCTTTGAGAATACTTCTACAGAAAGTTTAGTAGATGGTAATGACAAAATTTTATGCGATTATCTTGAGCAAAAAAACATCAAAGAATTTATACGGCACGCTGTACTTTGTAAGAAAAATATTATTATAAGTGGCGGTACATCGACTGGTAAAACTACATTTACAAATGCGGCTCTTGGAGAAATACCAAAAAATGAACGCCTAATTACTGTTGAAGATGCGCGTGAAATAGTTATCAATCAATCTCCTAATCGCGTGCATTTACTTGTTTCTAAAGGTGGGCAAGGTCGTGCAAAAGTAACTACACAAGATCTAATCGAAGCTTGTTTACGTTTGCGTCCGGATAGAATTATTGTTGGAGAGTTGCGTGGATCAGAAGCATTTAGTTTCTTGCGTGCAATTAATACAGGACACCCTGGTTCAATCTCAACTCTGCATGCAGACACTCCTGCTATGGCGCTTGAACAATTAAAGCTAATGGTTATGCAAGCTGGATTAGGCCTCCCACCGGAAGAAGTCAGAAAATATATCCTTGCTGTTGTAGATATAGTAGTGCAGCTAAAAAGAGGTGATGGCGGAAAAAGATTTGTCTCTGAAATATATTTCAAGGGAATGAAGGGTAGCGATGGGATTTAATAAAATATTAAAGACAGCAAGAAATATTTTTGGACACATGGTTATCCACCCTTTTGCCATGCTTGCGACTCTATGGATGAGCGGTGCACTAACTGCATTTGTCACAAATGAATATAAACATATCGAACTAAATTTTGTTACTATTGGCATTGCGTATAAATGGGGAAGTTGGTTAGTGTCTTCTTGGGGGCAATTAAGTTTTACCGCTTATGATTACATAAAAATTAAACTAATTTTTACGTTGCTATCTCCTCCAATATTGCTGATTATATACTACATCAAAAACTTCAAAAAGATTAAGTCTCTGAAATTTTTCACTCCGAAAGAATCAGTCTATGGCTCTGCCAATTGGGCAACTCCTGATGATATTGACAGAGCTAATTTGCGCTCTAAACACGGCGTAATGCTTGGGATGGATGATTTAGGATACTACGTGGCAGATGGCTTCCAGCACTCTTTATTATTTGCTCCTACTGGTTCTGGTAAGGGTGTTGGCTTTGTGATTCCAAACTTATTATTTTGGGAACATTCTGTTATTGTGCATGATATCAAGCTAGAAAACCATTCTCTTACTAGTGGTTGGAGAGCAAAACAAGGCCAGGAAGTATTTGTATGGGAACCTTCGAACCCAGATGGAATAACTCATTGCTATAACCCTATTGATTTCGTTAGTAAAAAACCTGGTCAAATGGTGGATGATGTACAGAAAATTTCCAATCTGATTATGCCTAAGCAGGATTTCTGGGAAAACGAAGCAAGAAGCTTATTCTTAGGGGTTGTTCTATATTTATTAGCAGATGACACCAAGACTAAATCCTTTGGAGAAGTCGTTCGCACCATGAGGAGTGATGACGTAGTATATAATCTAGCTGTAGTACTGGACACACTAGGTGATGCTATACACCCTGTTTCATATATGAACATTGCAGCGTTTTTACAAAAGGCTGACAAAGAGCGTTCTGGTGTGGTTTCAACCATGAACTCTTCTCTAGAATTATGGGCAAACCCACTTATTGATGCAGCAACAGCTAGCTCTGATTTTAATGTCATGGAATTCAAGAAAAAGAAAACCACGGTATATGTTGGCTTAACTCCTGATAATATTCAGCGCTTGCAAAGATTGATGCAAATTTTCTACCAACAAGCCACTGAATTTTTAAGCAGAAAGATTCCTGATGTAAAAGAAGAGCCTTATGGTGTGATGTTTTTGATGGATGAGTTCCCAACCCTTGGTAAGATGGAGCAATTCAAAAGTGGTATTGCTTATTTCCGTGGATATAGAGTTCGTTTATTCCTTATTATTCAGGATACTCAGCAGCTAAAAGGAACTTACGAAGATGCTGGTATGAACTCATTCCTATCAAACTCAACATTCAGGATTACTTTTGCTGCGAATAACTACGAAACAGCTAACCTGATTTCGCAATTATGTGGTAATAAAACTGTTGAACAAACCTCTTATAATAAGCCATTATTCTTTGATCTTAATATATCCACTCGTACTCAAAGTGTTTCCAAAGTTCAAAGAGCATTGCTGTTACCACAAGAAGTCATTCAGCTTCCACCTGATGAGCAAATTGTTTTAATTGAATCTTTTCCACCAATTAAATCACTGAAAATCAAGTATTACGCTGATAAGTTCTTTACAAAGAGACTTTTACCCCCTACATTTGTACCAACGCAAACGCCATTTGCTATAAAAAGGCCAAAACCGGCTGAAGAAGAAATGACAGAAGAGGCGTAGTGTTTTAAAACACTAAAAAAGATGAGGGACAATAGATCCTTGTTGGGTAATCTATAAAAGAAGAATAATGCGCTCTGCAATAATGGATATTGGCTATAATGCCATAAGGGCGGTGGTTTATGAGAATGATACTCTTGGAGCGCCGGAAATATTTAATAGCAAGTTTAAGAGCGATATCTTAAATCTTTTAACTAGTGATTCCATAGATATCAAGCATCAAACCTATCTAACTATAGAATATTTATTGCATGTTTTTGAAAACCTAAATGTAACTAACATACAATGTGTTGCTACTGCTGTTTTGCGAAATCATCCCCGTGCCGATCTCTTTATAAATCATATAAAAACAAAATATAATTTTGATATCAATATCATTTCCGGTGAAGAGGAAGCTAAGCTTACTGCCCTAGGCTTGATTTCTGGAATTAAAAATACTCATGGAATGATAGCTGACCTAGGCGGTGGAAGTCTTGAATTAATTGAAATAAATAACGAGAAGATTGGACAACTTAAATCATTTGAACTCGGCACAAAGGTGCTCAGCGCGCAGTCCATAACTGACGAAAATGATGTTATGCAAATAATCAAGGAGCAATATGGGGACAACACTTATGAGACCTTATATTTAATTGGAGGGGCATTGCGTTTTATAGGAAGAATTTATGTTGATTTCATACAATATCATTTGAAAAACTTACATAACCTAGAAATTCAAACTCCTGATTTACTGAATTACCTAAACAAGCTAGAAATATCATCACAAGACGTCAAAAGTAAAATAGGACGAAGGCATATTAACCGTAATGCTATTTTTATAGCAAAAGCCATGATCAAAACTTTTCAGCCGGAAAAAGTCATTATTTCTACTTTTGGACTCAAAGAAGGCGTACGAATTTCTAAAATGAGCGAGGAAGAAAAAAGCAAAGACGTATTACTTGAAAAGGTTAAATATACTTGCAAGCTCAATGATGATAAGACCAACTGGCTTGAGTATTTTAATATTGTTAATCCTCTATTGCCTGAAAATGTTGATTATCATGAGGAGATAAAACTTTCTATCCTACTAAGCTCATTTAAAAGAACATTTGATCATACTCTGCCTCCATTAGGGATAACAGAATTCATACTCTCATCTGAAATGCCTTTTACTCATAAAATGCGTGTAATGCTAGCGTTAATCCAATCTTATTCA
Organism: Rickettsiaceae bacterium; assembly: GCA_029251475.1. Lineage (GTDB taxonomy): Bacteria > Pseudomonadota > Alphaproteobacteria > Rickettsiales > Rickettsiaceae > Megaera_A. Next base: position 36,442 of record JAQXDF010000040.1, on the reverse strand, counting down.
ACAAACTTTAAGCCTAATTTTGAATTGATCAAGATATCAAAAAAATTAATTAGCAAAGAAGAGCATAATCATTGTCAAATTATTGGGCATTTTCTCTCTATTGCAGAAGCAATAGATGGGCCAATATTCTTAGACCCTTCCTTTACTATCACTATAAAAGGAAATTATTTAGGAATAGAAAGTAAAAGAATTTTACCACGCCCCATCTTTGAAAAAATATGCAATAAACTAAAATCAATTGCATTTGCTAGAAAAATAGACTCTAATATTAGTTAAATATTAAATATATGGTTTATTATGCTTAAAAATACCCAAGATTCTTACGGCCTCATTACAAAAATATTTCACTGGCTTATTGCCTTTGCAATATTAGGTCTAATCACTGTTGGGCTAAGTATGACCGACATGCCCTCATCGCCAGAAAAATATGAGTTATACGGCATGCACAAGGCATCCGGAGTCATGGTTTTGATGTTGGTAATTTTGCGTATATTATGGAGAATTTCTAACAAAGAAGTGATGCCGCCTAAAAGCCTGTCCAACATGATGAATTTGGCAGCAAAAATTGGTCATTATGTGCTATATTTATTTATGCTCCTCATGCCAATTAGCGGTATATTAATGACGCATTTTTCTAGTCGCGATATACCAGTTTTTGGATTATTCACAATTCCAGCGGCTGCTGTAAAAGACCCACAAATTGCTGGTCTTTTTCATCAAGTGCACGTCCTCGGCATTTGGGCCTTTATTACAGTAATTATTCTGCATATTGGAGCAGCTCTTTATCATCATTTTGTATTAAAGAATAATATTCTCAAAAGAATGATAAAATAATATAGTCTATGTCTAATACAGAAGAAGAACTAGACAAAAACAAGTTAGCTGAAGCTAAAAAAAATTTAGAAAGTTTTTTTTCTGATATTAACACTGCAAAAAAATCAGATTTTGAAGAACAAGAATCAGAAAAAACAGAAGGTGTTTCTGCGGGGTCAATAGCCACCAAAACTAAAAGTGGCAACAAATCTGTATTAAAAGTAGTTTATAAAAGCAATGACGAAATTGCAAAAGAACTAGAAGCTGTTCAAGAAAATATCAAGACCCTAAAAGCACTCGAGCAATCAAAAAAAGCTACACAAAAAGATTTAACAGACTTAAAAAACTACAAAAATCAAGAGCTAGAGCTACAACAAAAATCAACTGATCGCGATGATTTTGTTAGAGAGCAAGTATCTTCGCGTTTTTATAAATTATTACTGCATGATGACGCCCATACAGTACAATTGGTCACTCAAGAACAAGATGATAAACTATACTTAAGTGGAAAGTTTTTTGATGACGTAGAATTGCTAACCAAGTTTAGCGGCTCTGATGACCCAGGACTAGTGAATTCCACCACTAAATTGCAAAAATTAAAAGGCGTGGAAAAGATTTTTGCGGCTTGCCATATAATGGGAGAAACAGATTACCATTCTGACAATCTAATGGTGGACAGTCAGAATAACCTCAAAAAAATTGATCATGGAAAGTCTTTATTGCGAGATGCAAAAGATTTTAGCTCTGTAGTTACAACTATATATACTGATTTTTTTTTCATTAGGTAATTACAGCCAAGCCATTGAAGATGGGAATTTATCCTTTAACGTCAAAAATTATTCTGATGCCTTGCAACAAATGCTAGCGCAATTAACTCCAGATCAAATGAATAACATAGTTGACCAACAAATTAATGATTTAAAGAAACATGGATTTAATCCAGCGGGCATAGACATGGTAGGCAGTGCTACAATTACTGATTTTGATAATTTAAAGACCTTCATAAACGAGCGTTTGAAAACTAATATTGCTGGAATGAATGATGTGGCAGAAAAAACCAGTATCATTGCGCAATTTGACGTTGATAAAACATTCAAAAATGGAGGGTGGGTAGCCGCTTTTGCAGAGTCGGGTGGCCTTGGTCCAGTATTGTTTGCCATCAACAATAACATCACAATATCTGGCAAGAACCCACTGCTTTGGGCCTCTGAAAATCAGTATAAAACTGCCAACGAGGATTTATCCTCCAAAATTGATGCTTTTACAAAAGCGAATAATATTTCCCCCACTAAATCTAACAGAGAATTATTAGATGCAATAAAAACAAAAAACACTCCAGCAATACAATCTATCATACAAAAAGGTGCTGATATCCATGCAGCAGATGTCAATGGAAAAACTCCGTTGCACTACGCGCTAGAAAATGGAAAAATCGAAATATTTAACACGCTATTGGACAAAGGCGCTGATATCCATGCAGCAGATGCCAATTAAAAGACTCCGTTGCACTACGCTATAGAAAATGGAAGAATAGAAGTCTTTAACACTCTATTGGATAAAGGCGCTGATATCCATGCAGCAGATACCAATGAAAAGACTCCGTTGCACTACGCTATAGAAAATGGAAAAATCGAAATATTTAACACGCTATTGGACAAATGAGCTAAAATTAATTCCGTTGATAATAATGGTAAGACAGCATTGGACCAGGCTATAGATAATAAACAATGGAATACTATAAGTGCTGCACTAGGTCAAAAGAACGAAGTTGACCCTAAAACATTAGAAACTAGCATCAAAATTTTGGAAGCAGCAATATCTCAAAACAACCCTGATAATTCAAACAATGCAAAAAATATTAGTAATAGGAAGTTTAAAATTTTTAAAAACTTGTTCCCAGCAGTAATAGATTTAGTCAATAAATCTGCGCAAGGTAATTCAATGGACAAATCACAAAAAATAGTAAGCAACGTTTTAATAGATGAACTAGGTAAATTACTACAAGACAAGGGGAAATTAAAATACAAAGTCACAAGCAAAGGACTTTCTCAAGAATATACTATATCCACAAAACAATTAGAAAAAATACAAAAGAAACTCAACAAAACAAACAAACCGAGTAATAAACTCTTCGATATAGTAAAAAAAACTAATATAGTGACGAAGATGAGGAATTATTTAAGCAAATCGCCATCGTCAGAGTCAAAAATTTCAGCGAACTCTACCCCTAACGTCATTAAAAATAAGAAGGGTAGCGAGCATCAACTATAAAGGTTTAGCGCTGAACTTTTTTAGCAACTGACTTTTATTTAAGCGCTCTGGTTTGCCAAAAATATCAGGATCTTGCATCATAAATAAACTCCTAGCTGGATTCTGAATTTTCTGCGTAGGACCAAAAGCCAGTGTAATAGTATTGTTTTCTTCAAAAATTTTCATCATTTGAATTTGCTTTGATTGTCTATCAAAACTTATTTCACTAAGCTTACCTGAATCTAGATGCTTTAATTTCACAATATACTTGTCAGCGAGTTTTTGTGAAGAAAGAAGCTCAAAATGCTTATCAAAATCAATATTATCTACCAGCAAAAAGTTAAATATATTTTCGCTTGCCTTGATGCGGCTTAAATTTTCCATTTCGTAATCATATACGGAAACATAATTCTTATTCCCAATAATCACTATTGGAAAGGGCTCATAATAATTACAACGAAACTTATATGTCTTATCAATAACAAGCATACCATGAGCAAGATTATTACTATAATCTGATTGAGTAAACTCAACTGCAATAGATTGAATATTTGCAATATAGGATTTAACTTCATCGCAAAATTCAGCTCCTGTTGCAAAGTGCGAATTAAGCATTAAAACAAGAGTGATGATATATTTATTAAAAATAAACAAAGGATTGGTTGTTTTGAAGCGCATAAGAGTTATATTATTTTATAGTAATCATTACTATAGATAATACTGCATAAAATTCTATAAACAATAAATTTAATAATATGAAAATTGTAGCAATCAAAGAACAGGCAAAAGGTGAATATCGAGCCGCCATAACTCCTGATGTAGCTAAACTATTCGTGGCCAAGGGTCATTCTGTATTTGTTGAAAAAAATATTGGTCTAGCTGCAAATTTCACAGATGCTGACTATATTAATGCAGGGGCCACGGTGTCTTCAATTCCTCTTGAAATATTATCCGATGCGGACATTATATTAAAAGTGCAGCCAACTCCCATAATTGATGAATTCAATGAAATTGCTATGGCCAAAGAAAAGGCTATCATTATAGGACTTTTATCTCCTTATAATAATTTTGATTATATTGAAAAAGCCTTATCAAAAAAACTATCGATGATTGCTATGGAATTAGTTCCTCGAATCACTAAAGCTCAAAATATGGACGTATTATCCTCACAAAGTAATCTTGCAGGATATAGAGCTGTTATAGAAGCTAGCTATTATTATGACAGAGCTTTCCCTATGATGATGACAGCTGCTGGAACGATATCTCCAGCAAAAACCCTAGTAATTGGCGTTGGAGTTGCTGGCTTGCAAGCTATTGCTACGGCAAAAAGACTAGGAAGTGCTGTATATGCCTATGATGTGCGCGCCGCTACGAAGGAGCAAGTAGAAAGCCTGGGGGCAAAATTCATCCACCCACACAACATTAAGACTAACGAAAAAGTAGCTCCTGTATATGCACAAGAATTAAGCCCTGATTTTTCTTTAGAGCAAGAAAAATTCTTATCAAATATTATCGGTGATTTTGATATTGTCATCACAACAGCGCAAATACCTGGAAAGAAAGCTCCTGTAATAATAACTAAAGAGATGGTATCTGCAATGCGTCCAGGATCTGTTATAGTTGATATGTCGACAAGCACAGGAGGTAATGTTTGTGATTCTGTTACTGATAAAATAATTTCCAAGTGAGGAGTAAAAATTATTGGCTGGAGTAACATGGCTTCTAAAATAGCCAGTGATAGCTCTAAATTATATGCTAAAAATCTCTATAACTTTATAGATTATGCAATAACAAACAATAAATTCGCTCTTCAAGATGAATTGGTAGAAGAAATGTTGGTTGCAGTTGATGGTCAAATAATTAACAAAAAATTTAAGGTATAAGTATGAATAATCACTTGCCGGAAATAATAAAAGAAACAGAGGCTATTACACAAAAAGCCGCCTCTTTGACTGAAAAATTAAAGGCTATGCCTGTATTGCAGACAGAAATAGTGCTAGTTGGAGTAGATCCTCTTGTATTTGCAGTTACTATTTTTACTCTATCCTGTTTTATTGGATATTACGTTGTATGGAAGGTGACTCCTTCACTACACACACCATTAATGTCGCTGACAAATGCAATATCTGCCATCATTATCATTGGCGCTCTGATTTCTGCTGGATCCTCAGAAATAAGTCTATCTTCAATATTAGGATTCATTGCTGTCTTTTTCGCCTCTATTAACATATCTGGAGGTTTTATAGTTACCGAAAGAATGCTAGAAATGTTCAAGAAAAAATCAAAGTAGAAATATGACATTACAACTAATTGAATTTGCTTATTTAAGCTCCGCTATTTGTTTTATTTTTGCGCTGAAAGGGCTATCCTCACCTAGATCAGCTAGAATTGGTAGCATAATTGGAATTATTGGAATGCTTATTGCTGTAGTTGCCAGTTTTAATTTACCTACATTATCCAAGCAAACACCTTTGATTGTAACAATAATATCTGGATCGATGATTGGAGCAATTATTGCTCGCAAGATCCCTATGACAGCACTGCAGCAACTAGTAGCTGGATTCCATTCCTTTGTTGGGTTATCAGCTCTGCTAGTGGCTTATTCCGCCTTTATAGCGCCTCATAACTTTAATATAGGTATATCTGGATCAATAGCTACGGCTGCACTTATTGAAATGTCAATTGGTGCGTCTATTGGAGCTATTACCTTTAGTGGATCTATAATTGCCTTTGGAAAACTGCAAGGTCTAATCTCATCAAGAGAAATCAAGTTTTGGGGACAACAATATGTATGCCTTGTAATTACTTTTGCTATCTTTGCTTTAATTTATTATTTTGCTATTCAAGAGAGTACGCTCCTATTTAATGTATTAGTTTTATTATCCTTAATTATTGGAATATTACTCATCATTCCAATAGGAGGAGCTGATATGCCAGTGATAATTTCAATGCTTAATTCTTATTCCGGATGGGCAGCAGCTGGCATAGGTTTTACGCTTGGTAACAGCTTACTGATTATCACTGGCGCTCTAGTTGGTGCTAGCGGAGCAATCCTAAGCCACATAATGTGCCGTGCTATGAACCGCTCATTATTTAATGTGATTTTTGGTGCTTTCATGAAAAAAACCACTGCTAATAATACCAATGATCACGATGACAGAATTGCTAAAATTAGTAATGCTGAAGATGCAGCTTTTTTAATGCAACAGGCTGAATCTGTAATTATTGTGCCTGGATATGGGATGGCCGTAGCTCAATCGCAGCATGCCATTAAAGAAATGACTGACCTGTTAAAGAACTCTGGCGTCAGAGTACGATTTGCAATTCATCCAGTCGCTGGAAGAATGCCTGGTCATATGAATGTTCTGCTTGCTGAAGCAAATATAGAATATGAAGACGTGCTAGAACTAGAATCGATTAATGCTGATTTTAGCTCTACTGATGTGGTACTTGTTATTGGTGCAAACGATGTTACCAACCCAGCCGCCAAAACTGATAAAACCAGTCCCATTTATGGAATGCCTATACTTGATGTTGGTGATGCAAAAACTGTGCTTTTTATTAAAAGATCCATGTCCCCTGGATATGCTGGCATACAAAACGAGCTATTTTTCCAAGAAAATACATTGATGCTTTTTGCAGATGCAAAGAAAATGGTCGAGGATATAGTAAAATCTATGCGCGAATGATGGTGATACTTGGACCGCTATGAGAATTGATACTTGAAATCACAAAATAGATTGACTCCATTAGCTGATTTATATAAATTCTATTACAGAACTCGGGGTGCTTTAATAAGCTGAGAGGCATTGTGCCAACCCGCAAACCTGAACTGGATAATGCTAGCGTAGGAATGTTATATGATTATTAGTATTATAGGCTTTATGGCCGCTTTTACTTCCACTATTTCTTTAATACCTCAAATTTATAGAACATATAAATTAAAATCATCTTATGATTTATCCTATCTGATGCTACTTAATTTTTTTGTTACGTCAGTTTTATGGATAATCTATGGAGTAATGATCACAAGCATGGTTGTTTGGGGAACTAATGTGATTATGCTTATTTTTTCTATCATTCTACTTTTTCTAAAATATATCTATGACTAAAATCAAATTTGATTCTTTCAAGAGTATACTTTGTTTAAATGGAGATATACCACCGAAGAGTTTTTTTAACAAACACCCAAATCTTATAATCATTGCAGCCGATGGAGCTGGTGCTTCTTTGATCAAGATGGGCATTTATCCCAAGATGATAATTGGAGATTTTGATTCGTTTGCTGGAGATTTAAATCACCCCAATATTGAGTATATAAAGCATGCCGATCAAAATAGTACGGATTATGAAAAATCAATTTTAGAAATGGAGAAAAGATCTCTATTCCCCGCCCTTGTTTGCGGTGGACTCGGCAAAGAAGTAGATCATGCCATCAATAATATGCGTTGCTTAATGAAATACGGAAATAAACACCCCATGGTTTTCTATAATAATAGAAGCTCCAAAAAAGCTCAATATTGCATTCCAATATATGATCAATTTAATTTCAAAACAAAAATCGGCGATAAGGTTTCTCTACTGCCCTACCCAGAAGCTACTTTATCTACTGAAGGATTGAAGTGGAATTTGGACAATACGCACCTATCCATGGCAGGAAAATCAAGCGCCAGAAATCAAGCGAGCGCCGCCGAGGTCTCTATTAAAATACATCAAGGCCAAATTATGCTAGTTATATAGTTGAATAATAAAATGATATTATCCTCCAAAAAAAGCTCTGATTTTCATTTTCTCTTTGTAAGATAAATTTGCTTTGAATTGATAAATATCTTTTTTATCAGATCCTTCGGGACGAAACTGAAAGTTCTTATTTTCAGTTTTTATCTTTACAATCTGATCAGGATCACGCCATTTTGGAAAACAATATCCTGTTATTTTGTCCCCATTTCGAAGTCCAGCTTGATAGGCATTGCTTTTAATGTCAATATTTTTTATTACATATTCGTTTAAAAAAGCTTCCCGATCAAATCCAAAACTAAATTCTCCTATTTTGGTTTTTTTGACAGGCAGGGCTGCAACAAGACCTTTTAGATCAATTGTTTTTCCCTGGTCAATATACTCAGAAATTTGTATATTTATACCTGATGGTACATATTTCTGCACAATGTTTTTAAATATCTCGACAGAAAAACTTTGATTCTCTGTCGCTGCAAATAAATCCAGTATCACATTATCGAACGAATTATTACTGTCGTAATATTTAATCAGCTCATTTAGATAAATTGCAAAAACAAAACCTCGATAATACGGCAGCTTTTCAACATGACGATCCTTCCAAAAATCTTTTTTTATTCGAGAATTTGAGGCATTTAAAACAGGTGATAGATAATATTTTTTTAGAAACGAATTGCATTCATCAATAAATTCATCCGTAGAAATTCCTCCTGAGCGTAATGCTAGAACACGTGAATAATAATCAGTAAAGCCTTCGGTCCACCAGTAATTTAGGATTTCAGTCTTATCTTTACCTATTTTTCCTCCGATCCAATTATGCATATGCTCATGGGCAAACATAATATACCAATATTTCTGCCCTATGTCTTTTGGGAAATATGCAGTAAAACTGTTATGTAACCTAGTGCCACCCATGGAATTTGGATCGTCACCTTCGATTATGCTTATGGCATAATATGGAAAATCGTGATCATTAAAGAATGTCCTTTGGGTTTGAATGATTTCTTGAAGTTTTGAGACCATTATTCGATCTTTTATATCATATGATCCATACAACGATAAAAACACGGGGGAGTTTTTATCGGCAATTTGGTAGATGCGTAAATTTCCAGCGCCGTAAATACTATGTAGTAATTCTGAAATAGTTGTTGAAAAATTTAGTGATCTAGAATTGCCATGGGATGTTATTATTTTCCATTTATCTGGAACATTCCAATCAATATTAATTTTAATTTCTTTATCCTCAAGGTCTGATGGAACTGCAAACATACCGTAACCGGGAGAGTGAATCAAATCTTGGCGAATCATAGCTTTATGAACATGTGATGGATTTTGGGGATGCTGATGAATTTCATAGCTTATTTTAATATTATCTGTCTTTTGTGGAATGATAATCTTTAATTCATGACCATATTCTGTATCTTCATTCCTTTCTTTTTTTATTACGCTAAATCCGCGATCTGAGCTATTAACTTTGATGTTCTTGATTTGCTCAGAATAATTTGCTCCTGCCCAATGACTTGGTAAATCAATAATTAAGTTACCAGCATCAAATGCTCCTTTAATCTCGGTATCTATTCTGACAACTGGAACTGCAGCGTTCTGCAGTGGAGAAATTTTATAGCCTATCGATGAATAATCATGAGCAATTGCTATTTTAGAGGCTAGCAGCACACATAAGAATAAAAAATTAATATAGAGTTTCATAGCTGTTTTCATAATATTTATAATATTATACTTAGTAATCTTTCTATTTTACTTATTTTTGCGATGTCTGTGGCAATAAGCGTTTGAGAACCTCTTGATAAGTAGACATAATTTTATCTGGATTATCTTTTGCTACTTCATAGCATAATTTTTCATTAGTTTGCATATCCCATAATCTGCATGTATCTGGTGATATTTCATCTACAAGTATAGTAATAAACTCTTCGCCATTAAAGACTCGGCCGAACTCTAGCTTCACATCAACCAAACGTATTTGGACGCTAGCAAAAAGACCGGAAAGAAAATCATGCACTCTCATCGCTTGGTTTTTTAAATCCTTTAGCTCTTTTTTATCAAGCCAACCAAAACTAATAATTTGAGATTCATTTATAATAGGATAACCAAGGTCTTTATTCTTTACTCTAAAGTCAATAATAGGAGACTCAAAAACAAAACCATCTTCCATGCCAAAATCAGTCACATAACGCCCACACGCTACCGTAGAAACTTGTATTTGTACAGGATATATATCTGCAAACTGTACTAACTGTTGGCGCATGTTGATTTTGTCAATAAGGTTGTTTTCTATGCCTATCATGTCCAATTTTTGCATGATATATGAGGATATATTATTATTAATAGCCCCCTTCCCAGAAACAACTATCGACTCTTTGCCTTGAATAGAAAGACTATCTTCAAAAGACATAATTAATGCATAATCTTCATCAGATTGATAAAGAGTTTTGCTAGATCCTTTGTAAATTTTTTCGTTCATTATAATTTAAAAAACAGTATTAAAAATATATTTAATAGCAAGCCAGCTTCCTATAATAGCGCTTAGTGCAATGATCAGTCCAACCATCATTATAAAAAACCCAGCTATAATCACAATTCCATCGCGATTAAGCAAGCCAAGAGTCATTATAACAATTCCCATCGCCGGCACAGCATTTGTCAATGGCAGAGGAACCGCTACAGCCAAAGCTGCTATCAAACAGAACAATCCAACGAATTGCTCGCAGTAAACAGACTTCGCAAAGCCAAATCTAGGCTTCATGTATTTTTCAAGGGTTTTAAGTAGTGGCACAATTTTATTACTTATCATCTTAAGTGTTGAGTTCTGGATTTCATAGCTATTCACCCTTGCTGGTAGCTTAACTTGCTTGCTACCTATCAACATCTGAATGGATAAAATCATTAAAGGTATACCCATGATAGTTGTGAAACCAGGGGGATATGGCAATGGTATTGCTACAGGAAGTGCAAAAAACACCAGAGCAAGTAAAATTCCATTTTCATGAAATTCTGCCATTATATCTGAAACTTTAGTTTTTCCGCCTTCAGGCTTTTTAGATAATTTTATTAAAGTGTCTGATAACAAATTATTATCTAGTAATTTAGGTTCTTTTTTATGTAACATAAGTTTTAGCCTTTTATTATGAAAAGATTATAATTCTATTTTGTAGAGAAATATAGTTAATCTGTCAAAAGTTCTTTTTTTAATTTCTCAAAATCAAAATCTTTAGGTGCTGTACCCACCACAGACAAGGTTGGAGAGCTTGAAAAAACTTTTTTAGCGCTAGATAATAAATCCGATATGGTAGTAGCATTTACAATTTTCATAACTTCTTGCGGAGAATAATATTGTCCAAACAATGCAAAGTTCTTTCCTATTTCTTCTGATTTATATTCTGATTTTTCTTCTGCCATATAAATATTTGATTCAATTTGGGCTTTGGCGCGCACCAATTCCTCATCATTAATATGGTTCTTAATTTTATTGATTTCCATAATTATATTTTCAAGCAACACCGCAACATCTGCATGATCAGCAGATGCTCCAATACTAAAAATACCACTATCGCTAAACGCACTAGCCCAACTTCCTACGCTATATGCCAGGCCTAAATCTTCGCGTATTTTCTGGAATAATCTAGATGATAATCCTCCGCCAAGAATTATAGATAGAATTTGCACGTGGTAAAATTCTTCTGTGTTCTTATACGAAACACTCTCGAACCCTAATATAATGGTTGTTTGCTCTAATTCTTTTTCTTTAAATGCATAGCCCCCAATATATTTGGCTGGCACGTAACTTTCTGGTTTAGATTCCGGTAGTTTTGCAAAGAATTGTTCTGCAAGATCTATTGCCTCATCATGCTCTATTTTACCAGCCATAGAGATAAAAACATTGCTGGCATTATAATGCTTAGCCATATATTGCTGAAATGACGCCTTGTTAAATTGAGCAATATTTTCCTTAGTTCCTAATATTGATCTACCCAGTGGATGCTCGCCATAAGCAAGTTCATAGAATTTTTCATGCGCTAAATCATCTGGACTATCATTACCCGATGCAATCTCTTGCGAAATAACACCAAACTCTTTTTTAATATCTTCTTCATTAAATGTCGAATTAAGTAAAATATCAGCGAGAATATCAAGCGCTTGTTTAGTGTGAGTATTCAAAACTTTAGTATAATATACTGTCTGTTCGCGGCTAGTATAAGCATTGAAATGACCGCCTATTGAGTCGAATTCTTTTGCTATATCAATAGCGCTACGCTCTTTAGTGCCCTTGAATGCCATATGTTCTAAAAAGTGAGAAATACCCGATTCTTCTAAAGTTTCATGACGACTTCCTACCGTCACAATTACATTAACAGACACTGAATTTACATGTGGCATGGAGTATGTTACTACATTTAGTCCATTAGATAACTTGCTAGAATTAAAGCTCATGTTTTTTTATTTTATTTAATATTGATGATAATTTGATAGATACTACTTTTATATCGTAGCTATCATGCAGTCTGTTATAGGCGGATTTGGTCAAGTTTTCAGTGTTACTTTGATTGGAAATAACTGCTTGCAGCTTATCAGCTAAATCCACAGAAGATCCTGCTTCTGCCAAAAGCCCATCAATAGAATTACGAATAATTTCTTCTGGGCCTCCTGATTTAGTAGCAACTATAGGCTTTGAATATTCCATTGCCTCAAGCAAAATAATGCCAAATGGTTCTTCTATAGAAGGCAGGCAGAACAAGTCAATTTTTGAAAAAAATTGCTTTTTATCAGTAACCCATCCATGAAATATAACGTCATTTGCAAGGCGTAAATCTTGTACTTGTTTAACGAGAGAATGCTTATTCTTCCCATCTCCCCCTAATATTAGTTTTACTTGGCATCCATTTTGGTTCAATAATTTAATTGCTTCAATAAGGTACGTAAAACCTTTTTTCGTTACAAACCTCCCAAAGCTGCCAATAATAACAGGTTTGCGATAAATAGGAGTCTTATATTTTTTCTGTATTTTGACCATATTAGGCACAATCATTAAGCGCTTTGCATCAAAGCCCTGCTCGATTAAATACTCTTTGAGTTTAGACGTGACAGTAAAAACATAATCACACTTACGCAAATATTTATAGCTGTAATTATGAGCTACTCCAATAATTGGTATATCCTTTAACTTATGATATATCGAGAAAGAAATGGCTCGATTTCCATGACAAATAATTAGATCTGGTTTGTAGATAACAACCAGTAACCATAAATATAATCTTGATAAAAAGCACCAAGGAGCTAAATTCAGTAGAGAATGACGTGCTGGTGATTTGCGATTGATTAAAGCAAATATGCTAGTAATATTAATTACTTCATGGCCTTGCATTTTTAATGCGTCACTATAATCAGCATATGCCTGCTGTATGCCGCCTAGGTCTCTAGACATCATGACGTTAAAAATACGCATAGGCTTTTTCCTTTATTATAGTAACTTTGCAAGCAACTCGTTATAAGTGACTTCTATTTCGTTACTGACATCTAGATTTTTTAATTTATAACTTTTATTTTCCAACTCTTCTGAACCAATAAATATAACAAAATTAGCGTTTTTAGCTATAGCATTTTGCATACGCTTATTCACTTTTCCTTCGAGCTCTACTTGCGTAGTAATATTGTTTTTACGCAAATTACATGCCGTAGTAATAGCATAATCCTTACATTCATCACCAATTGGAATAATAAACACAGGGCGATTAACGGGTGACTGAGTATCATTCATTAAAGCTATTCTTTCAATACCAGCGGCAAACCCAATTGATGGTATTTCACCTTCTCCCATTAAAGCAGTTAGGCCATCATATCTTCCTCCAGCAAGGACAGTACTTTGAGAGCCCAGCTTGTCGGTAATAAATTCAAATGCTGTGTGAGAATAATAATCAAGGCCACGCGCTAATTTGGGATTAACAACGTATTTAACCTGCATTTTGTCGAGATAGCTTTTCACTTGCTCAAAATATTCAGCAGCTGAGCTTGTATAGTACTCCGTGATTACTGGAGCACCCTTAGCGATTTTCTTGTCAGACTCATCTTTTGAATCTAGTATTCTCAAAGGATTTTTGTACAGACGTTGTTTGCTATCTTCTGATAATTCATCAAAATGACCTTTGAAATACTCAATAAGAGCAGCTTGATAAGATTGTCTAGATTCCGTACAACCAAGAGAATTAAGTTCTAAAGTTACATCTTGTAAAATATCTAGCTTCTCTAAGATATGAGTAGCCAGGCAGATAGTCTCCGCATCTGAGATTGGGCCTTTTGCACCGATATATTCAAAATTCAATTGGTTAAACTGTCTTTGACGTCCTTTTTGTGGACGATCATAACGAAAAACAGGGCCACTAGAAAATAGCTTCAAAGGTAATTGTTGCTTTAAACCATTAGAAATAAATGCTCTTATTACACCAGCAGTAAATTCAGGACGTAATGCAATCAGATCTCCGCCCTTGCTTGTGAAACTATACATTTCTTTTGACACTACATCAGAAGTATCTCCAAGAGTACGGTCAAAAACGCTAGCAGCTTCCAATATAGGGGTGCTAAATCCTTCATAGCCATATAATTTAGCTGTATTAAAGGCCGTTTCTTCTATGTGTTTATGCACACGAAAATCTTTCGGCAAAAGGTCCTTCATTCCTCTTAGAGGAGACAGTTTACTTGACATATAATACAGATTCTTTTTCTTGTTCTTTTTTTGGTTGTGGTTGAGGCATACTGCTCAAAAATTTCTGCATGCGGACATCAGTAATAATGCGCATCAAACTTTTATCATTTAGCTTGATACTAAAAGGTGATAGCGAAACTACTAAATTAGACACTAATGCATTATTTTCTTCTAGCTTATCTTGATTATGGAATACAGCAATAGCATCAAAACCATTTTCTCTGATATTATTCATCATCAAGTCTAAACTTTGAATACGAACAATTTCATTTACATCTGTATTTTGAGATAACAAAGGCTTCAGATCATTATCATAAAAATTTACAGCACTATCAATCAACATCTTAGGTGTTTTTATAGTAGATGTTGTATCATAAACATTATTAGTAAAAGAGTGGTTTATTTCTAAATTAAAATCATTAACTCCGATTTTTAGATTAGATGCCATATCGTTATTTTCTACACCCAATTCAGTGTGCGACTTAAAGCTTACTTTTTTGCCCATATCCATAATAGCTGCAGATATTGGGGTGAAATCTAAAGAAGCATAACTAGGGTTTGATTTCTTAAAACGTTCAACCCAAAACTCATTATTAATTAAATAAACTTCCTGCTTTTGTTCTTGTGAATAATTGGTTGCACCGTCATAATCACCACCTACTATTATTTTTTTCCCGTCATTTTTCGCATAAAAAGATGAAACTTTACTTAATGTTGCATTTCCAACATTAACTTGCATAGATAAGGAATAGTTACCTTCAATGAAAAAAGATTTATTAAACATATCTTCGATTTTTGCCTCTTCTTTTATGACAGAGATAATAGATTCGATTTTATCTGAACCGATAACATTAGTCATGTCTATCGAATAGTTTTGAGGTCCAGGAACAGATGATAGTTTTTGCAAGTAATTATTTATTAATGCATAGTTGGACAAGAAATTATTATCTTGCATGGTTTCTACATTATTCAAAGATTTTGGCATTAAACTCATATAATCAAACTCAGGATTGAGTATAGCCCCATATGCGTCACTCTTAAAATTAATAATATAATTGCCATCTTTCAAATTACTTGAAACCCGAGATTTTGAAGAAGCTACACTTCCAATGAATTGATCATCAGAAGCAAGATATGAAGATTCTTCTTTTAATATAGAGTAAGAAATATCAATATTACTAAAATCACCTTCTAATATCTCCTTGTTAAAAGTAATAATATCACTAGGGTCCGGAGTGTAAGTAGTAATTCCATCTATAGTAGTCGCTAATCTATTTCCATTGAAAGATAGAGATATATTGCCTGTAAATGGCATATATGACACCGTCATTTTGTCAGAATCAACTACAAAATATTTATCCTTAGAATAAAAAGATACATCTTTTAAAGTGAATCTAAACTTAAATTTATCTATAATAACAGAATCTAAATCCGCTGTGATGCAAGGATTTGCTGCGATTATTTTCGGTAGAAAAACTTCCTTTACTTGCGTCTCGAATTTACCCGCCAAATAGTACCATGCGCCAAGAATGATTGCTGAAATTAGTACTAAAATAGCTAAAAGTTTGTTTTTCATTTGAATCCACCTAAAATTTTTAAAATTCGATATCTTTTCTGAGTTTTAATATCCCGCAAATATTCAACACAACAAGAAATGCGCTAGTAAAACCCATAATCAATATGACATTTTCTTGCGAGAAACTACAAAAGAATATAAATGCAAAAACAGAGTATATCAAGTATATTATTTTCCCATATTTTGGGTTAATAAATTGCGCACATTTGGTTCCCGCAACTAGATAAGCAATGATAGTTGTGAAGCCTGCAAAAAACAAAAGCAAAGTCATGAAAGAGTCACTATAGGGTATATACTCCGATAATGTTTGCGCCACGATATCTGAAGGCTGCATATGATTTAATGTATACCAAGCGCCAGTTACTCCAAGCATTACGTTTGTTAAAATACATATAAATGTATCAGTACATAACGCATAAATAGCCAAAATAGCTTGATTTCGTGGGTTTGAAATTGTCGTTTCACTTTGTACAATAGAGTCATATCCAATTCCAATATCCCCAGAATAAACTGTTTTTGAAATCCCCAAATGCGCAGATAATATCATTGAGCTTCCAACAAAACCACCAACCGCCCCATGGCCCGTAAAGGCAGAAACGACAACTGTTTTTAAAAACTCTGGTAAAAGACTTGCATTACATGAAATGATATATAGTGCAAATATTATATAGCCTATCATAAATACAGGCATAATCACGCTACATACATTGGCTAGACGTCCTATGCCTCCTATTGAAGAATATATTACCGTTAATAAAAGGCTGGCAATTATTATATATCTGTTTATCTCTAAACTATACTCTAATCTATCAACAATTATTAGAAATTGTACGATTTCTACTCCGTAGAAACACAGGAAAAATGTAAAAATATATGCAAATATTTTTGGCTTAAAGGCTTTTTGTAAAAAATACATTGGGCCGCCACTGAAACTTCCATTAGGATTTTTTATACGATATTTAACTCCTAAATAAATTTCAGAATATTTTAAAAGCATACCACTCAGCGAAGCTAAAATAGTCCAAAAAATACTACCTGGTCCACCAATCATCAATGCCAAGCTGATCATAACTATATTGCCTTGACCAACCATGCCTCCCACTGATGCAAAATATAATTTAAAAGGATTTACTCCCCCGTTATCCGACATGGCAGCTTCTGAATAAATTTCCTTGATATTTTTACGGAAATTGAATAGAGCTCGAAATTGCAAACCACGAGATATAAATGTAAGGTACATTCCAGTTCCTATTATCAAAGCCCACCCTATATACTCCCAAAAGAAATTCTCTAAAATAGTTATGATATTAAATATTGAATCTACTATAGACATAAGCTTGATCTAGGATTATTTAAATTGATGGAAATGGAAATTGACGTAACCATAGCTTGTTGATTCACAAAAAATTGCTCAACAAAGTATAAAAAAGAAAGGAAAAAACTAAACATAACAAAAACAAACTTAAACGAATTAAAAATTCAAAGAACCCAAGGTAAATAATCAATTTAAGCGTGTTTTCGTGACATAATATTTATATTTAGTACATTATACAAGGACTGGGACTATATAATAAATCTCCGCCATTGTCAATATAAGTTGCAGCGTAAATCCCAAGACAAACTCAGCCTGTATTATTACTGATCTTTACGAATAAACTCCATCAAATCACCCAATTCAGTTGGCACATCTCTTTCGAACTCAAGCCTTTCGCCGCTTACTGGGTGAATAAAACTAATATAAAAAGAATGCAGAGCTTGATGCCCCAGAGCCGTTAATGTCTCCTTTAAATACTCCGGACAACCATGTATTTTACGTTTATTATTTCCATAAGTTTGGTCACCAACAATAGAATGACCCGTATGGCTAAGATGCACTCTTATTTGATGAGTTCTTCCGGTCTCTAGCTTGCATTCTACTAGACTAAACAATCCACCGCAGAAAATTTCCAACGTTTTATAGTGAGTAATAGCTGTCTTTCCACCGCTTTTTACTGTGGACATTTTTTTACGATCCAAGTGGCTTCTGCCTATTGGAATATTAATTACCCCTTCTGTTGGTTTAGGCATACCCCAAATTAAAGCCTTGTATCTTCGTACTAATGATCGCGTTTCAATCTGCTCAGCTAAATTCACATGCGCATTATTATTTTTTGCCACTACCATTAATCCTGATGTAGTTTTATCTAGGCGATGAACTATACCTGGGCGCACCTCCCCACCAACATCCGATAAATTATTAGTATGATATAACAGGGCATTGACTAGTGTATCATTGTGACTTCCTGCGCCAGGATGTACTGTCATATTAGCGCTTTTATTGATTACTATAAGATCATCATCTTCATAAACAATATCTAATGGAATCTTAGTAGGCACTACTCCAACTTGCACCTCCTCTATTATGATTATAGTTACTTCATCATTCTCTTTGACTTTAGCGGATAAATTCGAAATAATCTTACCGTTAACGGTGAGCCTTTCGTTTTTGATTGCTTTTTGAATCTGACTACGCGATGATTTAGGGTGCATTATGCTTAAAGCTTTATCTAATCTAAAACCATTTAAATGGTCTGGAATGTAATATTTATATTCGGACATAAAAAAACAAATAATATTTATGAATGAGTTGCAACAAAAACTAAACCATCTAAAATGGTTGAAATCCGCTGGCATAGAATATTATTGTTCTGAAGAAAAAGATAGCAAAAACTCATTGATAGAAAAATTGAAAGAAAAAAAACGCGATAAAGTAAAATCTGCCCCTGCAACCAGTAAGAGTATAAAACAAAAAGAGGTTAAGATCAAAGAATCACCAATAACCGATACTTCTGCTAGCAACCCAGCAATAGAAGCAGCAAGATTACTCGCAGACAAAGCCACTAATCTTGAAGAATTACGCGCATCCATAGAAAATTTTGAGCATTGCGAATTAAAGCAATTTGCTACAAATACTGTATTTGCTGATGGAGTTGCTGATGCAAATGTTTTAATACTAGGAGAAGCCCCTGGCGCAACTGAAGATGAGCAAGGCGTACCTTTTTGTGGCGAAAGCGGAGTTATGCTTGATAGAATGTTTGAATCGATAAATATTAGCCGCACAACAAATGCCTATATAACGAATACAATTTTTTGGCGACCACCCGCTAATCGCCGCCCTACTACCGCAGAAATTGAGACCTGCAAACCATTTGTTGAAAAGCATATAGCTTTAATTAAACCTAAGCTTATTATCCTGTGCGGTGGAACTGCTGTTACTTCGCTATTAGGAAAAAAGACTAGCATTGGGGATATAAGGCAAACTAACTTTCCTTATACCAATAAATATCTCTCTGAAGCAATCCCAACTACAGCAATATTCCACCCTGCTTTCTTGCTGCGTCAACCAACTCAGAAAAAAACAACCTGGTATGATTTGCTGAAAATTCAGGATTTCCTAAGTGGCGCCTAGGGGATTTTTTGACTTGACTTATGAGTGTTTGTGAAGTATTAGTAAGCAACTATTACACAATTTAAATAAATTTAAACTAAATATTAAACTATGCAAAAGCTAGCGTTACTTTTCTCCATAATTATATTATCTGGTTGCTCTAATAATTTCGTTTCCAAAAATATAGACCAGACTTTCAAGATGTGATCCATAGTAGTAACAAAAAAATTATAGTACTTCCCCCACAAGTAGTATTAAAGGGTAGTTGTAAGCGTTTCACAAAACCTGAACAAGCCTTAAAAGAAGTTCAAGATATTGTGCATAATTCTAAGATTACAAGTGTGGTATATAACTCTGCAATCACCGCCTTAAGTGAATTAGGATATCAGCCAGTAAGCATCACTGATAACAATAAGACATACCCAGAAACAATATCACTTCTTACAGATAGCCTTGAAAAAGATGTAAAGGTTTACATTCAAGAACATCACATTGACCGTGACTTTGGTCCAAAAGATGATGCCATGAACTTAAATGAAAATTTTGGAAAGAATGTAGTAAAATTGGGTAATTATTTTAATGCGGACTTGATACTAGGTATAAGATATGGATCTTTATTTTATATCAAACAATCAGTGAATGCTACTGAAATGATATTTAGTGGTCTTTTGGGAGTAGATAAATCTGAAAAATACTCATGCTATATTGTGTTGATTGATGCAAAAACCGGAAATGTAGTATATTCTGATGTTTTGCATGATGATAGAGGGTTCGCAGCAGAAGAAAACTTGCTAAAACCAAACTATCACCAACAGATTGATAAACTACTTAAGCTAGTCATTCCACCAGCTAATGAAATTACAAAAAATTAATTTTGCTCACAGGTAGAGGATTCATGCCTCTACCTGCTCAGACAAAAACAACCTGGTATGATTTGCTGAAAATTCAGGATCTACCTTCTCTTTAGATTCAGGATCAAGCCCGGAAAGACTAGCTTTGTGGCACCCTCAAGTCACTTGTTATACCGAACGACTCTTCCTGCCTCCCTGAACTCACTTGTAGGGTTTATCACTTTATTTATGATATGGATGATTATCCATAATAGTTTGCGCTCTATATATCTGTTCAAACAAAAGAATTTTTGCAATTTGGTGCGGGAAAGTCATTTTTGAAAGACATAATTTAGCATCAGACCTTGAGATTATTGAATCATCTAAACCAAATGCTCCTCCAATAACAAAATCAATATCTTTGCCCGACATCATCTGGGAAGAAAACAAACCGGCAAATGACTCGCTGCTCAGTTGTTTTCCTGACAAATCAAGAACCACAAGATAAGCTCCTTTCGTGAGCTTATCTTGGATTATTTTAGCTTCATGTTGCCTGATTTGTTGCTCTGAAAGCTTTTTAGAATAAGCCAATTCAGTATTTTGAATTCTCCAATTAATCATTTTTTGGTAATGCTTAATGATTGCAAGCTGATCACCTGCTACTTTACCAACTGATATAATTTGTATTTTCAAAATTTTATCCTATATTGCGAACTTATTCTGCAGCTCCTAGATCACCATCAGAATATGGCTCCAATCCTGCCAATGAGCATCCAGTCTCATGAACTAATAGATTTGTTGCTTCATATTCATAATGCCAACCAGACTCAGAATCATCGTTTACTCTGCATCTCTCCATAAACTCACCATTTTCAACAGAAAACCTAGGTCCCCTACCATCTGCTACTTCTGGTGCTATAGATGTCAAAGAATTAAAAAAACTATTACCTGCTTCTGGCTTTGTCCAACCCGCTGCCATCAACGCATCTTTCATCTCTTCATCTTTCGTAGTATAAATTATGTTAGGGCTAAAACTATTAGGAATTTCCTTATTTACTAGATCATAATAACACGTACTAGCATATATAACTTTTACAAAATCATCAGATTCCATAGTACCTTTATAAGCACCACATTCATTTGATGTAAACGTATAATCTTTTTGCGTTACTTGAACTTTTGAAGTTCCTATATTAAAATATGCGTTTGGCAGTTCATCAGACTTACTTACCATAAAACACCTAGTAGAATCTTCATTATCACCTCTTGGTACCCAAAGTGATTTTTTAGCCTCCATACTACCTGGAACATTTTCTATGTTTTTTAGCATAGGAAATGTCTGACTTTACAAAGGAATCAACTGTATATCATCAATCTCTAAATTACTTATATGTACTTTATTTTGGACTTCTGAACCATTTGTTAAAGTATTAGTAGTAAAATTTATATTTATAGTTACTTCTTGTCCATTAACAGAACCTTTAAATTTAGTCATATACGCACCTATTTGTTAAAATTGATTATTCTAGTGTAAACAATAATATTATACACTTAACTTAAGTGTAATCAATTGACGTTCATTCTACAAGTAATATTTAGTTAAATATCTAGCAGCAATTTTTCTGGATTTTCAATAGCCTCTTTCACTTTTACCAAGAATGTTACCGCATCTTTGCCATCAATAACTCGGTGGTCATATGAAAGCGCAGTGTACATCATAGGGCGAATTACAACCTTTCCATCGATAGCAACCGGACGCTCTTGAGTGTTGTGCAAGCCAATAATACCTGTTTGTGGAGGGTTTATAATTGGAGTTGAAAGCAATGAAACATAAACCCCGCCATTGGTCACAGAGAATGTGCCACCTGTTAGGTCAGACATTGCTAGCTTTCCATCTCTGGCACGCAACGCTAACGAGCTAATTTCTTTTTCTATCTCAGAAAAACTCATTCTATCAGCATTTCTTACAACCGGTACAACAAGCCCCTGCTCTGTTCCAACAGCAACACCAATATCATAATATTTCTTATAGATTATATCGTCGCCTTCCATCTCGGCATTTACCGATGGAACTTCTTTTAAAGCGCTAATAATGGCTTTTACGAAGAAAGACATAAACCCTAGTTTAACACCATGCTTTTCCTGAAACGAGTCACGATGCTTCTTCCGAAGCTCGATAACATTAGTCATGTCAATTTCATTAAAGGTGGACAAAATAGCAGCTGTATTTTGGGAATCCTTTAAACGCTGAGCAATAGTTTTACGCAAACGAGACATGCGCACGCGCTCAACAGCTCTATCATCACTTGCAATAGCTGCGCTCTCTTTATTATCACCCGAATTATTCAGTACATTTAGTACGTCCCCTTTATTAATACGCCCATCCTTACCAGTACCTGGAATATTAGCGGGATTTAAATTATTTTCTGTAACTAATTTTTGCACTGAAGGTGGCATCGTAGTTGTAGGATCAACTTTTTTATCAGACACAGCAGGAGCTGAACTTGTTTTGTTTGCAATTTCTGCACTTGCATCCGGCTTTTCCTTAGTCTCTTCTTTAGCAGGAGATGATTTAGCGACCGCTCCAGCTTTTATCTTACCTAGAACCTGTCCAATCGCGACTGTTGCTTCTTCTTGTATATCAATTGACTCTAAAACACCCTCAGCTGTTGCATTTACTTCCAGAGTAACTTTTTCTGTTTCCAATTCTAGTAAAAGATCATCAACTTTAACCGCGTCACCAGGTTTCTTAAACCATTTTGCTATAGTTGCTTCCGAAACAGATTCCCCTAAAGGTGGTACCACAATTTCAACACTCATATTTTATCTCCCAATATTTATTTTATATGCTCTTAACTATCAAGAGCTTCTTTTACCAATAATTCTTGTTGCTTATTATGCACTTGTAAATAACCAACCGCTGGCGATGACGCTTCCGCTCTACCAACAAAATCAATTTTCTTATTAATGCCAGCATCTTGTAATGCATTTTCTAGGCGTTCTCTAATATAATACCAACTGCCCATATTCTTTGACTCTTCTTGACACCATACATATTCAGTAGCCTTGGAATATTTTCTCAAAATCTGAACAATAATTTCATTTTCAAATGGATATAGCTGCTCAAGACGTATAATTGCTATATTATTTATTTTTTTATCCCTACGAGCTTCTAATAAATCATAATACACTTTACCAGTACAAAAAATAACTCTTTTAACGCTATTAGCCTTAATTTCCTTATCTATTTCATCAATGACTGGTAAGAAAGACGTACCCTCGTCAAACTCAGAAATATCTGATACGGCAAGTTTATGGCGCAGTAAAGACTTTGGTGACATAACAATCAACGGCTTTCTAAAATTACGTAATACTTGACGACGCATTAGATGGAATATGGAAGCTGGTGTTGTTGGATATACTACCTGCATATTATCCTCTGCGCAAAGCTGAAGAAATCTCTCCAATCTTGCTGAACTATGCTCAGGACCCTGTCCTTCCATTCCATGCGGTAATAGACAAACTAAGCCACTCATACGCAACCATTTAGTCTCCGCAGATGAAATGAATTGATCAAAAACAATCTGAGCTCCATTGCAAAAATCGCCAAATTGAGCTTCCCAGATCACTAATTGCTTAGGATTTACGAGAGAATAACCATATTCAAATCCAAGAGCTCCATACTCAGAAAGGTTACTATCAGCTATTTCAAAAAAGGCCTGGTTCTTTGAAATATTATTCAAGGGTTCGTAAATTGAACTATCCGTTTGCGAATGTAGTACTGCATGTCTATGAGAAAAAGTTCCTCTCCCTGCATCTTGCCCCATAAGCCTGATTGGCATACCTTCTTGCAGCAAAGTTCCATAGGCTAATTGTTCTGCAGTAGCCCAATCTAAAGATTTTTCTGAGTTTACAGATTCTGCTCTTGTAGATAGTAGTTTTTTCAGCTTTCTGTTTAGTGAAAAAGATTCTGGGATAGTACATAAATCCTTACTCATTTTTTTTAGAACAGATTTTGTAACACCAGTTTTGATTGACTTCTTATTGAAGCGATCAAATCCTTTCCAACAACCATCTAACCATTGAGCATCTGGTTTATACTTTTCAATATGCGAAAATTCTTCATCCAGATGAGATTTGAAATCCTTTTTTAATTTAGAATAATAATCAACATCTATAATAGACTCAGATGCTAATTTTTCTGCATATATAGCAGCTGGGGTTAGCTTCTTATGAATAACATTATACATTGTTGCTTGTGTATACATCGGCTCGTCGCCTTCATTGTGACCATATTTACGATAACACACAATATCGACAACAATATCTTTGCCAAAAAGAGCGCGATAATCAAATGCTATTTTCGTTGCAAGAACTACTGCCTCAACATCATCTCCATTTACATGAATTATTGGAGCGCCTACCATCTTAGCAACTTCTGTACAATATCTTCCTACCCTAGAATCATTAGTATTAGCAGTAAAACCAATCTGGTTATTAATGACTAAATGAAAAATACCACCAACATCATATGGCTTCAATCCAGACATTACTAAACTTTCAGCAACAACTCCTTGTCCACAAAATGCAGCATCTCCATGCACCAATATACCCATAACTTTACTACGATCCCGGCCAAGAGCATCTTGTTTTGCCCGGACCTTTCCTGCGACTACTGGATTAACCGCTTCAAGGTGAGATGGATTTGGAGTTAAAGATAGATGAATCTTCTTGCCAGTTTTTGTCGTTCTATCAGAAGAATAACCCATATGATATTTTACATCACCGGAAGCATTCAGATCTGCAGGCATTGAACTTGTACCCATAAATTCAGACAAGACAGCGCGATATGGCTTTTGCATCACTTTAGTAAGAGTCGATAAACGACCTCTATGAGCTAAACCAAACACTACCTCTTTAGCATCTTTCTCTGCAGCAAGATTAATTATTTTATCCAAACAAACTATGGAAGAGTCTCCGCCTTCTACGGAAAAACGCTTAGCACCAGGAAATTTAGTATGTAAATATTGCTCAAAGCCTTCAACTTCCACAAGATCCTTAAGTATGCTTTTTTTATCGTCCACAGAAAAAAGATTATGAGTAGAAAGACTTTCAAGCTGATCATACAACCATTTTTTTTCAGCACTATTTTCAACATGAACAAATTCTGTTGCAACACTACCTGAATAAGTGCGCTCAAGAATATCTCTCAATTCGCCCACTGTGCATATTGTTAAATCACTAAATTCACCGGTTATATCAATATCTTTAGAAAGATCATTTTCAGAAAGGCCAAAATCTTCTAATCTAAGCCTCAGCTCTTCATGTTTTTTTTTAATCTCAAGAGCCAAAGGATCTAAGTTTGCTAAATAATGGCCATGTTCACGGTAGCCCATAATCATAAATCTTGCACGCAAGGAAAGCTCTGACAAAGTTTCCGCGGGTGCTATTTTTTTATTTAATTCATCTTGCGGAATATCTTTGAGAATGACTTTTGAAGTACTCTTTAGTGGCAGAATATCATTTTGTGCATTAAAAAACTCAGCCCAGCTCGGATCAACAGATGATGGGTTTTCTATATATTTTTGATAAAGCTCTTCGATAAAAACAGAATTACTACCAAATAAAAAACTTGTTTGTTCAAAATTTTTAGACACTTAAATTATTCTCTTTTCAAATCAAATTAAATACAACTACGTATTTTATCCTCAAAAAGAGGCGAATTGCAAGATTTTTGCGCATATTGCACAAATATTAAAGAAAAGTAGTTTTCAAAATGAATCTAATCTAGGAAAATATAGCCAATTTTATGCAATGATACATTAAAAACAGAAATCAATTTAGCTTGAATTTATTGCTAAGATTGAATTTGTAGTTAAAGTGGCTAAAAACTAGAAAAAACAAGAATACTAAGAGTTATTCACTTAGATTTAGTAAAATTATGCACAGTTTTATAGGGAGAAAAACTGGCGGACAGGGTGGGATTCGAACCCACGGTACGGTTACCCGCACGCTGGTTTTCAAGACCAGATCCTTAAACCACTCGGACACCTGTCCTAAATCGAGACACCACTTAGATATCAGATTCTTAATATCATTTCAAGAGAAATTTGTGAATATTCTTGAATATTTATTATATTTAATCTATACCATAACAAACAGCTACTTAAGATTATTGAAATATTGTCATGAAAAAAAAATCCTCTAACTTTGTTGTGTTTGATATTGGTAGCAGCAAAATTGCTGCCCTAGCAGCGCACAACGGCAAACAGGGTGATACAAAAATTAATGCACAAATTTTACAATATTCTGAAGGTTTTAAGTCAGGATCTATAACGCATATGGAGATGGCAGAGAATAGTATCGTAAATGCAATTTATGCCCTTGAACAAGATTACGATAAAAGCATAAATGAAATCACAATTTCACTTTCTGGAGCTGGCGTTAAATCATATTATATAAATCACTCTATCAAGCTTGGCAATCAGCCAATTTCCAAGCAGGATATTAAAAAATTGATCACAAAGGCTATTGCTGATTTTCAAGTAAAGGATCAAGAAATCATTCATTACTTCCCCATGGAATTTGTTATTGACTCTAATCAAGTAGTGGAAAATCCGATTGGAATGTATGCGCGCGAGATGTCCTGTCAACTACATATTATATCAGCCGATCATCTAATGCTGAAAAACCTGACTAGCTGCGTTGCAAAATGCCATGTTGAAATTAGTGACATAGTAGTATCCATATATGCATCTGGGGTTTCTTGCTTATCAGACGATGAAAAGGAACTGGGCGCAATTATTGTTGATATAGGCAGCCATACAACAAGCTTTGGAATGTTTCTTGATAATAAAATAATATATACGGGACATGTACCTATTGGTAGCTCGCATATTACTACAGATATCGCTAAAGCGTTTTCAATCAGCCGTGTTAGCGCAGATAAATTAAAAATATTATACGGCACAGCTGATCCAGACCTACTGACCAAGGATAGTATAATAAGACTTAATACACTTGACCCCAACAATTCTCATGATTCTGACCTAACTATTAGCACCAAACATTTAGCGGAAATCATATGCCCTAGAATGAGAGAGATTTTTTCACAAATCAAAAAACAATGCGACCATGTGGCAATGGATCATTTACTCGCAAACTCTCTTGTCCTTACGGGCGGAGGTGCGGCATTATCTGGCATAACGAGCTTAGCTGCTGAAGTTTTTCAAAAGCAAGTACGCATAGCAAAGCCGGCCACAATTCCTGGATTTGTTGATAATTATAATCCTTATATATACTCAACCGCACTTGGTATAGTAAAACTGAAATCATTAAAATCCGAACACGAAGAAGAAGGTGGGTGGTTTAAAAAAACATTTACATGGCTAAAAGAAAATATCTAATTATTACTCTAGTAATTAGCCAAAACATTCTATCTTTAACAAATGCTTATGCCTCAGCCTGGCTGCCAGAGACGGGCAAATACAAATATGCGTTTTCTACATCTTGCGCTGATAAACCATCTATAAAAAAGCGCCGGCAAAAGATTGATTTATTTATAAAACTCCAGGACTTAATTGACGCATCATCACGAGAACAAAATGCAATCACCCTCAATGCACAAAATGATAACAGAACGCTATTAGATTCTGAACAACGAGAAATTGAAGTATTAGATCAAAACATAAAACAATATAAAAAATCTTCTGAGGAACTGCAGGCCTTTAACGATAATTATTCATCTTCTTTTGAAGTTGAATATGGACTTAATGACAATCAAAGCTTTGGGATGAAAATTGATTATTCCACAATAAAGTTTGTAGAAGTTAAAAACTTAGGCACAAGAAAACGCACATATATTAGTAAGAAATTTGAACCATTTTATAAATATAAATTACTTGAGCCCGGCCACTGGATTATCACAGCACAATCCAAGATGGGTTATGCTATATACCGTAATACTCCTACTTATAACATAGATATGGGATTGATTATTGGATATGCCAAAGAAGATAAGTACAAAAGAAATGCTTTTCATGAATTTGGCATTAGTGCCCGCAAATACTTTAGCAAAGACATAAAAAAATCTATTGGTTACGTCTTTTCAATGAGCGAAGGAGTGCAATTTAAAAACGGCATTACAATTGCTAATTATACGGAATATGAAAGTAAGAATACATCGCAGTATCTTTATAAGGCCACAATTTATGAACAAGTTTCTGTTGCAAAACAATTTGCTTTTGGTAACCTAGGGCTTCAAAATGTGGTTGCGCAACTTGGATATTTCTGGAAGGGCAGCGTTGCAAATAATTCTTACACAATCTCTGGCCCAGTTTTTTCATTATGGTTCGATCTATAGATAACATTCGGCACTGCCTAGCTCTTATAGCAGACGAACATGACCTGAAGCACTCTAATATAATGTGTAGTTGAATTATTGCTTTTTGAGCACGCTATGGATAATGAAGAAATCATTGATTTACTTGTGGATGAATATGATTTACCAAACATCGATCTATCTACTGCAAGCACTAAAGCTTTAAATTTTCAAAAATTAAATGAATATTACACAAAGGGATATATTCATTTTGAAAAAAATGGTGGGGAAAAATGCTATGCTATAAATAATATTCTACTGCTCAAAGACAGCGCAATAGATCCACTAGATGATAAACCAATCTACCTAATTAGAAATAACGATTTACTCCAGATTTTGGAACGTGACTTCGCATTACAAAATACTCATAACGCAATTAGTCATTTAGAGGAAATTCCTCCCAATGTTTCTGCAAAATCCATTGATTACTTTAAAGCTATAAGTGGATTTGGCATAATCTTTTTCTCAACATTCTTTTTGTTTTTCCAGGCATTTAATGTATTAAATGCCTTATGTTTTATGATGCTAAATCTTTTAAAATTCATGTTATTCCAAAGAGTTCTGGTTAACGAAGAAGAATCATCACCCCTAAAATTAATTGACCAGAAATTGCCTATATATTCTATATTAATACCTTTATACAAAGAAGAATTAAAAGTTAGCTCAATTTTACAATCCATGGAGAATATAAATTATCCAAAAAATAAAATGGATGTTAAATTAATAATAGAGTCCGATGATACGCTAACTTCTCAGGCATTAGCAGCTATTGATTTACCAAGCTATGTACATATCATTAGAGTTCCATATAGCTTACCTCGTACAAAGCCAAAAGCACTAAACTATGCCATGGCTTACGTCAAAGGAGAGTTTCTTACAATATACGATGCAGAAGATGAGCCCGACCCAGACCAACTACTTAAAGCCATATATGCGTTTGATAATTTACCAGAAAACTTTGTTTGCATCCAAGCTAAATTGAATTTCTATAATGCTAAGGACAACTTATTAACACGCTTCTTTAGTATTGAATATAGCATATGGTTTGAGTACTTACTCAAAGGCCTTAGTTTATTAGATTGGCCAGTGACTCTTGGTGGAACTAGCAATCATTTCAAAGTGGATAAATTAAAAGAAGTTGGTTGTTGGGATGCCTATAATGTAACAGAGGATGCTGATTTAGGCATTCGTTTATATCTCAAAGGTTACAAAGTACACCTAATTAATTCAACAACCATAGAGGAATCTCCTAGTAATATAAATGTCTGGATAGCTCAGCGCTCACGCTGGATCAAAGGATTTATTCAAACATTATATGTCTTTATTAAAACTCCTAAGAATCTACAGAAATTTAGCTTATCCAAAATTTGTGTTGTATATATTTTTGTTGGATTATCTACATATTCCTTATTTATTCTGCCATGGGTGCTACTTTCTGTAACCATGAACACTGATATTTTAATAACTTACCTATGGATAGTAGCTACTATCTCATCGTTTGCTTATATGTACAGCTCTGCCGCTCTTGCTTTAACAAAAAACAACACCACCTTGATAACATTAAGCCCAATGGATTGGGTCACATTAATATGCTGGCCTTTATATTTTATTTTGCACACGATTGCCAGCTATCGGGCAATTTACGAAATCCTCATATCACCTTTTACATGGAATAAAACACCGCATGGGAAATTTTCCGATGATTTAGATGAGTGAGATTTAAAATAGAAGAAATTTTATTGCTGAACTTACGCATTATATAAAAATCGCCTCTTAAAAGAAAAAATGCACGAATGATAAAGTTAAGACTTGCTCTGTTGAGTTAAAACTATTATCTTTATGCATGGCTAGTGTTGGGCGCTTGTTTTGTTTAGTTGGTCAGGTCTGAAAAGAAGCAGCCAGAGCATTATTTAAGCGGGTCAACGCTAGCTATAATATTCATCTTGGATTTTAGGTAAATTTTATGTCGGTTAATAATTCAAGCTACATCCCATTTGCTCGAAAATACCGTTCGTCTAAATTTTCTGAATTGATTGGGCAAGAAGTACTAGTCAAGACGCTTACTTATTGCATTAAAAATGATCGTTTAGCTCAGGCTCATTTACTTACTGGGATTCGCGGAGTAGGAAAAACCTCTTCTGCTCGCATAATTGCCAAAACAGTCAATTGCACCGACCTGCAATCCAACGATAATCAAATTTTCCCTTGTAATAAGTGTAAAAATTGCGAAAGCTTCGATTCTCACCGTCACCCAGATATAATTGAAATTGATGCGGCTAGTAAAACTAGTGTCGATGACATAAGAGAAATTATTGAAAGTAGTGAATATCGACCATTGCTGGGACGAATGAAATTTTTCATCATAGATGAAGTTCATATGCTTTCTAAAAGCGCCTTTAATGCCTTGTTAAAAGTACTAGAAGAACCACCTCAGCATGTAGTATTCATACTAGCGACTACCGAAGTTCAAAAAATCCCACTAACTGTAATTTCGCGTTGCCAAAGATATGATTTGCGCAGACTTACTTTTGATGAAATCCGAGCATTATTGAGTAATATAGCAAACAAAGAAGGTATTAATTTTGAAGAAGAAGCTTTTAAAATTATAGCTATTAAGTCCGAAGGTTCAGCGCGAGATGCTGTTACTATGCTAGATCAGGCTGCTAGCTATGTGCATAATACAAATAATTCAGATCTAGTTACAGCAGAAGTTGTAAACCAAATGCTAGGGTTGCTCGGCACTAATACTATCATCAAACTTACGCAATTAATCATAGCAAACAATTCAGCGGCGGCTATAAATCTGATTGATGATATTTATTCTAAATCTAATAGCTTAGAATCTTTTGTACAGTCGATGTCAGATTTCATGGCAGAGCTCAGTAAGGAAAAGGTGATCCCTAATTACCACAACCCATTATATAAAAATTATTCTTCTGAAATAGCTAATATCTTAGTTGGGACTAGCCTATCTAGAATTACTATTCTGTGGCAGATTTTCAGCAATGCTGTGAGTGAAATTAAAAAATCACATAATGAACTCATCACAGCTCAAATGCTTATTATAAAAGCAATTTATTCATGTAACTTGCCAAGCGTTGAAGACATTATGGATGCTAGTAGCGATGCCTCTCTTCCTCCTAGCCCAACGACAATAGTCGAAGAATCTGCGCCCACAGAGAACCCAATAGCCCCAGAAAAAATTCCCCCTTCTGCTGCTTTAAAAGATATTTGTGATTTTCTAAAATATTGTCATGATAACTCCGAGATAGAGATATATTATTTACTATTGAACGAAGTTGAAGTTAAAGAATTTGGGACTCAGAAAATGATTATTTCTGGCAATGTTAATATAAACATGATAGCTCCAATCGAAAAATTATTAAATAATTGGTCCAAACAAGATTGGAAAGTAACTATAGAAAAGAAAGATAATTTTATTTCCCTTAAAGAAAAGATGATGGATAAGGTTAAGGAAACAGGAGATTATCAGGCTATAAAAAACTATTTTCCTGATGCAAATATTTCAGATATAATTTTAAAATCATAACTAAAATCAGAGATAAGGCAAACTATGAATATAACCCAACTAATGAAGCAAGCGCAATCAATGCAAGCAAAAATGAAAGAAATGCAAAAAGAGATGGCGTCCAAAGAATTTGAAGGGCAAGCAGGTGGTGGCTTAGTATCTATTACTATGAGCGGAAGCGGGGAAATGCATAAAATAGTAATTGACCCTTCTTTAATGACACCAGAAAACCAAGAAACACTTGAAGACCTGATCATAGCAGCGCACAATGAATCTAAAGCTAAAGCAGAGGCTGAGTCGCAAAATAATATGGACGGGGCTTTTGGCGACATGAAAGGAATGCCTGGCTTAAATTTTTAATATTACGATATGCACAAAAACACTGGCCCAGATCAATTAATATATCTTTTTTCTAAGCTCCCAGGGCTTGGAGCGCGCTCAGCGAGAAGGATAGTATTGCATTTATTGCAAGACAAAGATTTGCGGTTAAAAGGATTAATTGAAGGGCTCGAAGAAGCATCTAATAAAATCAATATTTGCCAGCTTTGTGGCAATGTTGATTATAGCAATATATGCGACATTTGCACAGACGATTCTCGCAGCAATACTATTATTGCTGTGGTGGAAACGGTAGCTGAATTATGGGCGATAGAACGCAGCGATATGTTCCGCGGTAAGTATCATGTGCTTGGAAGCACCCTTTCTAAAATCAACAATAGAAACTCAGCGGAGCTGCGCCTACCGACCTTACTAGAAAGATGTATCAAAAACAATACCGAAGAGCTAATTATTGCAACTAATGCAACTATCGAAGGTCAAACTACTGCATATTTTATAAGCGAATATTTCAAGGATAGTTCCATCAAGATCTCGCGCCTTGCTAGTGGAATACCAATTGGCGGAGAACTTGATTATCTAGATGAAGGGACTCTCTCGGCCGCCCTACAAAGCCGTCATTTATTTACGTAATGTAATACCCTATATATTTTGATAAAATTTTTCTTGAAGAAACTCTAGATTTGTTGTAGAATCACGATTCTCTTTAAGAGTGTTTTTGAAGAGAAATTCACACGTATAAGTATTGTTAGTCTATTGCAAGGCAATAGTTTATAAGCTTATTCGGAGGTATAACTAACAAAATATAGGAGATAACTATGTCTAACTTACCTAAAGTTAGCGTTAGCATGTTGCTAGACGCTGGTATTCACTTCGGTCACAAAACTTCACGCTGGAACCCAAAAATGGCACCATATATATATGGTATGCGTGATGATGTCCATATCATAGATTTACAGCAAACAGTTCCTTTGATGAACTCTGCTCTAAACAAAATATATGAAACAGTTAAAAATAACGGGAAAGTTTTATTCGTTAGTGGAAAAATCCAAGCGACAGATTTAATAGCAGAATATGCTGAAAAATGCGGACAATTTTATATAAATAACAGATGGCTTGGTGGTACTCTTACTAACTGGGGAACTATTTCTAAATCTATCAAAACATTAAACAATATTGAAAAGATTCTTGAAGATGACGAGCAAGCTGCTACGTTTACAAAAAAAGAAATTTTAGATTTAAATAGAAAAAGAGATAAACTATTAAAATCTCTTGCTGGTATTAGAAATATTGGCGGACGTCCAGATTTAATAGTAATCATTGATACTAATAGGGAGCATTTAGCTGTTAGCGAAGCAGTAAAACTTAATGTACCTATCGTTGCGGTTGTTGATAGTAATTCAAATCCAGATAATATTGATTATCCAATTCCTGGAAACGATGATGCTATAAGATCTATTAGATTATATTGTAGTTTGTTTGCAGATGCAGCTCTAGCTGGAATTCAAGACGCACTAACAGATTCAGGCTCTGATGCTGGTAAATCTAAAAAAGTCGAAGACAAGACTCTTGAAGGCGTAACTAAGATGGAAAAAGTGGCTAAAGTATCTAAAGCAAGTCCTGCAACAGCTAAAGCGGCAAAAGCAGCTCCTGTTAAAGCAACAGATACAAAAAAATAAAAGAAACTATAAAATATAAACGGAGATCAAAACATGGCTACTATAACTGCAGCATTAGTTAAGGATTTAAGAACAAAAACAGGCGCTGGCATGATGGATTGCAAAAAGGCGCTTGTGGAAGCAAACGGTGATTTCGAACAAGCAGTAGATTGGCTTAGAACAAAAGGCTTAGCTGCTGCTGCTAAAAAATCAGGCAGAGTAGCTGCCGAGGGTTTAACAGCTGTTTGTGTTAGCGGTACAAAAGGTGCTGCTATTGAAATCAACTCAGAGACAGATTTTGTTGCTAAGAATGAAGTATTTCAAGGCCTAGTGAAAGAAGTTGCTAGTCTTGCGGTTGATCACGATAGTATTGAATCTTTGAAAGCTGCAAAAACAAAATCTACTAAGTCTGTAGAAGACGAAGTAATTTCAAACATCGCAACAATAGGTGAAAATTTAAACCTTCGCCGCATGCAATCTATTTCTGTTTCTGATGGCGTTATTGCATCATATATCCACAACTCTGTTACAGAAGATATGGGTAAAATTTCAGTTCTTGTAGCACTTGAGTCTACTGGCGATAAAACAAAATTAATGGATACAGCTAAGCAACTTGCTATGCATATTGCAGCAGCAAGACCAGAATGTTTAGATAAAGAATCTGTAAATCCTGAGATTGTTCAAAGAGAAAAAGATATTTTCACCGAGCAATCAAAAGCTTCTGGTAAATCAGATGAGATCATTGAAAAAATGATCGTTGGAAGAATTCGTAAATTCTTAGAAGAAATAGTTCTTTTAGATCAGACATTTGTCATTGATGGTAAAACAAAAATATCGGATCTTATTGCAAACCTTGCCAAGGAATTGGGCACTCCTGTTGTGCTAAAATCATATGCAAGATTTGAACTAGGTGAGGGTATTGAAAAAGAAGAATCTAACTTTGCTGATGAAGTTGCAGCAGTAGCAAAAGGCTAATACCTGCACAATACCACAAGAGTTACTCTTAATTTCAGCTCCGGCTTCAATAAAGAGTAGCTCTTTTTTTATAGCAAATTACAATGAAGAGCTGCTCAGAAAGCTTAGATTCATTTTACACAATAAGCTTTGGGGTCATGCCGGGTTTAACCCGGAATCTAGATCCGCCAATGAAATTCAGGAAGACTTTAATCGCAAGTCTTCATTGTAATTTACTATATGCATACTTTAAGTTGACAAAATAATGCGCTGCCTTCTATAGTGAAGTGCATCTCCCTCTTTAAAATAACTTATGTTGATAAATATGGAATTGATAGCTGACATTGTTGGAATTATTGGAGTTTCTTTTGTTATTTTTAATTATTTATTATTACAAGCAGAGAAGCTAACTCCCACCTCTTCTTTTTATCTATACTCAAACTTTTTTGGATCATTGCTACTATTATTCTCTCTATATTATCATTGGAATTTAGCATCTGTTGTTATAGAAATGCTATGGTTACTTATCTCAATCTATGGCATTATCCGAGCCAAAATTTTGAAAAAAATATAAATTATCAATTTGAACTATGATTAAAACTGGAATTTACCAACATTATAAAGGTAAAATATACCAGGTAATTGGATTAGCTAGACATTCTGAGAACCTAGAGGAGATAGTAGTATACCAATCTTTATACGGAGATTATGGCCTATGGACTAGGCCATTAAAAATGTTTACCGAAGATATTCTAATCGATGGTAAAAACACACCAAGATTTAAATTTCTATCGGACCCCACAACTAAAGCCCCAGAATTTAGAACTTAAAGAATATTAGGTATCGTAATTACTTAAGACAAGCTGCATTTAAATATATAGCAGCACTAATTGAGATAGCTATGTAATCTTTCGCAAAACATATTGTGGGTCAGAGGCATTTCCAAATATTTTTTGACAGACATCTATTTGATCTGGATCATCTAAACCCTTCTCAATAGCCAGCAACATACTATATATAACATGCAGTGGATTTGCATTGGCCGATGCCAATCTATGTTCAATACGTCTTGGCATGGAGTCTGGTATTCTGATCATGGTGGTACGATTATTACCTCCATATGCAATAGCAACGCCAATAACAACAAATGATGCTTGTCCGAGTGCGTCTGGCGTTGTTGCATGGCGTATCCAAGAGCTGAGATTTCTTATAGCGAAATTCTAGGCAGCAATTATTAAAT